>JANQOE010000003.1 GCA_028279245.1 Alphaproteobacteria bacterium | reverse complement strand
CTCTGGCGGATCGGCCGGGCCGGCCGCATGGAGGCGGCCGCCATGGCCTATCAACGGGCGCTCAGCCGGCACGAGGCGCAGACCGCCGCGGCGCGCAGTTCGCCGCCTGCCCTCAATTGGCAATGGGAGGAACGTTGGGCGGCCGATGCGGTACGCCGCACGAAAAACGAGCCTGATTCCTGGAACGACCTGGTGTGGCGGTGGCACCGGATGCGGCTCCAGACGTTCAACCAGGCACGACCGGCGCAGGCCGAGAGTGCCCAGGCCATGCTGGAGGCAGACATGACCGACGCCGGCGCATCCCATGCGTTGCTGACGGACGCACGTGTGCTGGAAAATCTCTCTCGCTACGAGGTCGGTCTGTACCGGCAGTTCGAGGCGGTGCTGGCGCAATTCTGGACAACGCGGGAGAAGCGGGCGCGCCTGCAGGCAAAGGCCGCGCCCGTCATCGACCAGCCCGCGACGCCCGCGGACGGCAGCTAAGTCATTGAAATCGGCGGGACTGCCAAACAAACCCAATTTTTGTCACAGGGCGCGTTGGGCAGTTTGGTCGGAGTCCCAGTGCTATCGTATGGGTTGAGGAGCCTCATGATGCCGACGAACAGATTAGTTGCCTCAGCCCTTATCCTGCTCGGCTTGGCGCTAGGCCCGTCTCCGGCGGTTGCGCAGAATTCAGCGGTAGAGCCTGGCAGTGCGAAGCACTTTGCCGAGGTCTTCCGGAGAGTTGTGTTCCCCGATTGGAGCAAGAGTCATGTGCTGGGCAAGCACCTCATCCGTGTGCGTTCTCGATCAGTGGTCGTTTCATTCGATGATTCGACGCGGGCCTTGTCGCAACACGACAACTTCGTTCAGGCTGTTCTTGATGACATTAGCCGGCTGTCCAAGACCCAGATTTTGTTTTCGCCGGGACGTGACGGTGACATCAAGGTATTTGCCGAGCCGCCAAAGGAGTGGCCGGTCATTTTTCAAGGACTTGCTTTCTCGGTGGACCCTCCGGCAGATGTACTGCTGCGTGAGCCCGACGGGACGCCACGCCATTGTCTGGGACTTGTCCATAGAAACGACCGAAGATTTGAAATCACCGGCGGGGTGATATTCATAGATCCGGATCAAGAAGAGTCCGCAATACGGTATTGCATCGTGCGTGAGTTTCTACGCCATTTTGGACTCATGTCCGAATATGTGGGGGACGAGCGTACCGGTGGCTTGCGGTCTGTGTTTGACCGATCGCAATCGCACGTCGTGAATGGTGTGTTGGACGTGGATCGGGAGATCCTCCGTTCCCTGTATAGCGATGGTCTGTTCATTGGGATGTCGCGGACCGAGGCGCTCAAGGCCGCAGTGCAGGACTACCGCAGCCGTCAGCAGTAACAGGCTTGCGGCCGTTTAGCCTTACTTGGTTGCGGTCGGTGGGCGTTGCCACGGGGGTGGGGAGATGTCCGATTGCCTGTTAAGGCACAGGAGCAAGCGGGTTTGACCGGTCCCGGCGATTGGTGGTGAGCGATGGACGATGCCGCTGCCCGGCGTGGCGCAGCTTCCCTTGAAGATCGCGACGTCGTGGGCGTTAAGGCGTTCGAGCGGTCCGTTGAAATCCCGCTGTTCGCGCAACGCCTGCTCGGCGTGGATGGGTTGCACACACTCCGTCGCCGGACCGCGGTAGGTCGTCAGCAGGCGCGCCTCGACACAGTCGCGGTGGAATTTCCAGCAGGCATCGTGACTGAGACGTTCCAGCCTAACGTCAACGAGATGGCCGCGGGTGATCCTGGCGAACGCCGCGACGAGATTGGCGATGTCGCTGGTTAGCCAATCGCGCATGTCGCTTTGCGGCAGACCACAGTCGTCGAAATGCGGTTGTAACGCGTCTTGAAGATCGCGGGGCTGCACGAGTACTCGCGTATCCGGCAAACAGGACGCACCCAGTTGGTCGAGCCAGGTTCGCAAGTGCAGCGGAAGAGTCCGCCGCCAGATCACAAGCTCCGTATCGGGCTTGTTGATGCCGGCGAGCCCGTCTGCTGTGTCGCACGTCGCAATGCCGTCGCCCAGCGTGGCGAAACCGCCAGCCGCGTTGTCCTCCACCGTGACGGATCGACCGATCATGCGGCGGGTTCGGCGCGTCGCCAAATTGGGAATGGGTCGTTCAGCTTTTGCCAGGCGGCGGGTTGCATGGCCTTGGCGTTGGCATCGCCAACTAGACAGGCGTCGAGTTGGCGGCGGATTGCGGTCTCGTCCATGTCGGTACCGATGAAGACGATTTCCTGGCGGCGGTCGCCGTAGACGGGATCCCAGGATTTGGCGATGTGTTCACGCCAATCCGGGTGGTCCGGCCAACGTTCTTTGGGGACGTTGGCCCACCAAAAGCCAATCGCTTCGTGCCGGACAAGGGCGCCGGCTTGGCTCAACTCACC
Organism: Alphaproteobacteria bacterium; assembly: GCA_028279245.1. Taxonomy (GTDB): domain Bacteria; phylum Pseudomonadota; class Alphaproteobacteria; order UBA6615; family UBA6615; genus JANQOE01. The sequence continues at coordinate 73,539 of JANQOE010000003.1, read as the reverse complement.
AACCCATTCTGGGCGGGTTGCCAGCCAGAAATGTCCTTTGGCGCGGACGACACCCACCCAAGCGGAGCTGAAGAAGGCGTGGAGTTTTTCGGGATGGAACGGGCGGCGGGCCCGATAGACGAAACTGCGCACGCCATACTCTTCCGTCTCGGGCTTATGGTCGGCGAAGCCGTACAGCTCCTTGAACCACAGCGGATGCTCCTGGGCCTTCTCGTGGTCGAACCGGCCGGTGTTCAGCACCTTGTCCAACGGCACGCGCGACATGCTGGTCTCGATCAGCTCGGCGTCGGGATTGAGCGACCGGATGATCTTGCGCGCTGCGTTGAGTTGCCCCGGTGATGCGGCATCGATCTTGTTTAAGATGACGATGTCGGCAAACTCAATCTGATCGACAAGTAAGTTGACCAGGGTGCGATTGTCTTCCTCACCCAGCGCTTCGCCCCGGTCCCTCAGGAAGTCGGTCGACGCGTAGTCGCGCAGCAGGTTCGCGGCATCGACGACGGTCACCATCGTATCGAGGCGGGAGACGTCTTCGAGGCTTTCGCCCTCTTCGGTGCGGAAGTTGAAGGTGGCGGCCACGGGCAGTGGTTCGGAAATGCCGGTGGATTCGATCAGCAGGTAGTCGAACCGGCCATCCTGCGCGAGGCGACGCACCTCTTGCAGCAGGTCATCGCGCAGCGTGCAGCAAATGCAGCCATTGGTCATCTCGACCAGAGTCTCTTCGGTGCGGCTCAGATCCGCGCCGCCGTCACGAATGAGATCGGCGTCGATGTTCACCTCGCTCATGTCGTTGACGATGACCGCGACGCGCTTGCCTTCACGGTTGTTGAGGATGTGGTTCATCAAGGTTGTCTTGCCGGCCCCGAGAAATCCGGACAGGACCGTAACGGGAAGCTTCTCTTGCAAGAGGGGTTCACGCATGGGCAATGACTTTCATGTTGGCATGATCGTTGGTGTCTTCGCGCGGCGATCAACTCAAAGTTGGGTGGGGTTCGGGGCGTCACCGTAGACGTCTTTCGGGTCGAAGGACTTCTGCTGCTCCTTGAAGACGAGCCGCGCCGGTTCACCAGGAGGGCCGCCGATTTCAACCGATCGGTAGAAACACGAACGGTAGCCGACGTGACAACTCTCGCCCGAACCGGCGACACGGACGCGCAGCCACACGGCGTCCTGGTCGTCGTCGATGCGAAGTTCGACAACGTCCTGGACGAGGCCACTGGTCGCGCCCTTGCGCCAGAGGCACTGGCGGCTGCGGCTCCAGTAGTGGGCTTCGCCGGACGCGATCGTTCGCTGCAGCGCCTCGGCATTCATGTAGCCCAGCATCAGCACCTCACCGCTGTCGGCCGCGGTGGTGATGCAGGGGATCAGCCCGTCGGCGTCGAATTTGGGTGCCAGGGTGTCGCCTTCCTCAACCTGCTCGACCGTCGTTCGCGCAGCGAAGATGGAGTCAACTGGTGAAGTGGACTTGTCAGTGGCCATCGGAGTCACTCCTAGGTCTTGCGTCGGTCGAGCATGCCGTGAAGCAGCACGGTCACGCATGTGCAGGCGAGGATCGGTGCAAGCACCAGTCGCGGCTCGGTAAACAGAAACATCCGATACTCATGAATCATCGCGCCCCACTCCGGCCGCCCGGTGTCGGCCGACAAGCCGATGAAACCAAGTGACGCCACGAGAATGACTGCGCGGCCGGCATCGGCGCCGGCCAATGCGCCGAGCGCCGGCCAGGCATGGGGCAACAGGTGGCGGCCGACCCCTGAAGGCAGCGTGACGCCGAGGGCTTGGGTGGCGTGCCAGTAGGGCTCGCCGCGGATACGGTCGAACAGCGCAGCAATGGTCAGCGCGTAGGGTGCCCAGCTGGTCACGACAAGCGCGGCGGCGACGGTAAAAACACCGGCACCGAAAAGGGCGGAAAGCACCAGCGCGGTGACCAGGGTTGGAACGGCGAGCGCGGTTTCGGCGAGCCATTGCGTCGTGTCGCGCAGTGGTGCCGGGCCGAGCGAAATGATGCCACCGGCGATCACGCCGAGACCGAGGCCGCCGAGCAGCACAAGGACGATGGCCATCAAAGAGGGGAGCGCGCCCCAAAGGAGACGGGTGGCCAAATCGCGCCCCAGGTGATCGGTTCCCAAAAGATGTGCGACCGACGGCGCGGCCAGCCGATTGCCCAAATCAATTGCGTGCGGGTCGACCCCCCATAGGAGGGCTAGCGTGAGCCCGAGGGCGGCAAGAAGGAGCAGCCGGATCATGCGACGCGCGGGTCAAACACCCGCCGCAGTAGTCGCGCGCCCTGGAGGGCGACGGCCATCCATATCGCGACGAGCGCGATGTAGGGTTGCAGGATCGCGTAGTCGCGATGATTGACCGCTTGCACGACGCGCTCCGAGAGGCCCGGTACACCAAACACGATCTCAGCCACTGCCGTGCCGCCGACAATCCAGGCAAGTTCAGGCGCCAGCCCGGCAATCAGCGTCAAGGCGCCGGCAACCCGCCCGTGATGCCACAGCGCCCCCAGCGGCGAGAGTCCCTTAGCGAGCGCCGTGCGGAAGTAGGGACTGGATTTGACCTCAAGAAACCCGGCGCGCGTCAGCCGGGACATTGAACCGATCGAGAAGAAGGCGACAAGCAGCGCCGGCAGCAAGATGCGCTCGACACTGCCGCCGCCCAGGGCATCAATCCAACGCAGTTGAACGCCGAGTACCCACAGCAGAATCAGGCCAACGGCAAATGCCGGCAACGCCTGCCCAGCCACGGCTAGCGAGCGGGATAGCTTGTCGGGGACACCGTCGGGATGGTGCGCGGCAAGAAACCCGAGCGCATAGCCGGCTATCACCGCCAGTGACATGCCACCAAAACCAATGGCAGCCGAATACGGTACCCGCGCGGCGAAGTCGGTCGCGACGGGCCGGCCCGTCTGATACGAGACGCCCCAGTCGAAGGTCAGAAATCCGCCGAGCCAACGCAGGAATTGCCCGGCGACCGACCCATCCAGCCCCCATTGTACGCGGTAGGCGGCAACAGTTTCGGGACCGGCGCTGATATTCACATGGCTGAGGAATACCTCGACCGGGTCGCCCGGCATCAGCCGCAAGAGCAGGAAGGCGGCGGCAACGACCGCGAGCCAGGACAGGGTGAGCCGTCCGAGCATGTGGGCCGATGCCGCCATGGCGACTACTGCGCCACGCCCAAGTCAGGCCGGATGACGTAGTAGTCCGAACCCCAAGGCTCGTACGCCGCGAGCGCCGGCGACAGGCCGACATGCCATTCCGGTGTCACGAGAAACGCGACTGGTGCCGCATCCGCGATCATCTCCTGCGCCCGCTGGGCCAGGTCGATGCGCGCCTTCGGGTCGCCGGCGGCGCGTAGTTCGGCAATCAGCGCGTCGTAGTCGGCATCCGACCAGCCGCTGTAGTTGCGTGCCGCATCGGTTTCGAAGAACAACGACAAGAACAGGCCGGGATCGCCGGCCGGGGCGGTGTGTTGCGCCCAGAGAAACAGATCGAACTCGCCGCTGGCGGCGACTTCGCTGGGCGACTCCGTAACCTGCGTCGTCACAGCGATACCGATGTCGGCCAACGCGGCGCGGACGACCGGCTGAAACGTGACCAGGTCGGGCCGTTGCGGATAGGCATACACCACCAGTTCCAGCCGCTCGCCATCGCGGGTGCGCACGCCGTCCTCGCCGAGGGACCAGCCGGCCTCATCAAGCAGGGCGGCAGCCCCGGCGGGATCATAGGGTAGCGGCCCGGCGGCGGCGAAGGGATAGCTCTCGGCAAACGCGCCCGTGGCTGGCACGCCGGCTTGCGCTGCCGTCACCAGATCCTCCCGGCTGACGGCCATATCGATGGCCTGCCGGACGCGCGGGTCGGACAGGGCCGGGGTCCGCGTGTTCATCCACATCATGTATTGGTAGGCCACCGGGAAGGAGACAGTATTGCCCGACTTGCCTTCCAGCATGGCCAGGGTTTCGACTGGCAGGTTGAAGGCCATGTCCAACTCGCCAGCCGCGAAGGCCAATGCCAGCGACTGACCGTCGGCGATCCGACGCAGGGTGATGTCGGGGCGGGCCTCGGCATCCGCATAGAATTTGTTCGGCGTCATTTCGATGGAGCCGCCCGGTTCAAACTGCTCAACGGCGAAAGGTCCGGTGAAGATGAGCTCGTCGCCCTCCAACCGGTAGATGGGAAAGGCCCACTCCGCGAGGATCGACGGCAGGATCGTTGTCGGCTGCTCGGTCGCGACAGTGAGTGTGTCGCTATCAACGGCGCTGAAGGTCAACAGCCCGGCCGTGGCTCGGGCCGACGGGTTCGCCTCCCCGGTGCGGTTCAGGCCGGTGGCAACGACTTCGGCCGTCACCGGCGTGCCGTCGGAAAAGAAGCGGTCCGGTGCGAGTTCCACCGTCCAGGTGCCGTCGTCGTTTGGCGTGGCCGAGGCTGCAAGGTTTGGCACGACCTCACCGTCCCGCGACACGCGGAACAATTGCTCGCCAATCCCATGGCTGACCAGTGCCCAACCGTTTGACCCTTCGGCGGGATCGAGGCCGGAGGCGAGGAAGGTCTGGCCGATCGTCACCTCCTCGGCGTGGACGGTGGCGGACGCCATCATCGCGCCGCTCACTGCGGCCGCGGCAAGCGTACGGGGCAAGTAGGAATAGTTCATAGGTCTTCGATCCCTGGGTTAGGTGTTTTCGGTTTTTGAGGAAAGTGGTTCTACCAGAGCGCCCGTGAAGCCCAACGGTGGAATCCGGCCAAGGATACCTTCGCGCAGAACTTCCGGCCGCGCCGGCCGAGGCAGGAAGCCGTCATCGGCTTCCGCATAGATGGCGGCAACGGACAGCACGTCGCCGGCGTGGCGGCTCGGGTCGAGATCGCCGAACAAATATGTGAAGCGGCCGGGGCCGGAGAGTGCGATGGCGCAGGGCCGTTTGCAGTTGCTCATACAGTTCACGCCGCGCAGGCGGATGCCCTGGCGCGCGGCGGTGCTGTCGGGAAAGACCTCGGCCACCGCACGGGCCAAGCGCCGGCCGCCCCGCTGGTCGAGGCGGGTGTCGTCGGCTTCGCGCCCATCGCGGCAGCGCAGGCAGACGGACAGGGTGAGCCCGTCATCGCCCACGGTGTCCACTTGCCCGAGGGGCGCGGGCAGGTCGATCCGGTCGTCGGGCGCGGTGTCCACGTCAAACCCTTTCCTGTGGCCGAGGCCGGCTTCTGTGAGATACTTGGCCGTTGTAACAGCGAATGCAACGTTATAACGTTGCCCTTACCAAGCGCAAGAACGGATGAGGTCAGGGTGCCTCCATCGATCCAGCCTAGGCCTAGGGCCAATCCAGATTGCCGTGGGCAGCTTGCGCCGGCTGATCGGGTTGCGTTGGCCGCGTCGCTCTGCGACACGCGTGGCGCCCAGCTTACCAAGCTACGAGGCCAGGTGCTGGAATTGCTGTGGGAGAGTGGCCGTCCAACGGGCGCCTACGAACTGGTCGAAGCGCTGAAGTTGAGGGACTCCCGCCCGGTCGGGCCGCCGACCGTCTACCGGGCGCTCGAGTTCCTGATGGCCCAGGGTCTGGTCGCGAAGATCGAGAGCCGAAACGCCTACGTCCCCTGCGCACATCCGGAGCGCCGGCATGATTGCCTGTTCTTCATCTGCTGCAACTGTGGGTCCTCGATTGAGTTGGAGGACCGGCGGTTTGAAAGTCTGCTCTCCGAAAACGCCGCCCTCATCGGGTTCCGTGCAAACCGCCGGGTGATTGAGGTAGAGGGTACCTGCGCGCGTTGTATCGCGGACGGGGAGGGCTGAAGCATGGAAAGCTGGAGTCTGGAAGGAACATTGCAGCGGTTGCCCATTTCGGTGCTGACCGGCTTCCTTGGCAGCGGCAAGACGACCGTGCTCAACCATCTGATCCGGCAGCCCGAACTGAGCCGGACGCTGGTGCTGATCAACGAGTTCGGCGAGATCGGTGTTGACCACGACCTCGTCACGCAGAGTAAGGATGAGGTCGTCATCGAGATGTCGAGCGGCTGCCTCTGCTGCACCATTCGTGGCGACCTTGCCAAGACGTTGCGTGAGGCCCCCGGGCGGTTTGCGCGCGGCGGCAAGCTATGGTTCGACCGGGTGGTGATCGAGACCACCGGGCTCGCGGACCCGGCGCCGATCCTCCATACCTTGATCGCCGATCCGGGCGTAGCGGGGCGTTACCGCTTGGACGGGGTCATCGCCACGGTCGACGCGGTCAATGGCGGCGATACGCTTGATCGCCAGATCGAGTCGGTCAAGCAGGCGGCCATGGCCGATCGCCTGCTGATCACCAAAACCGATCTGGTCGATCGCGATACCCTGGGCGCATTGCAAGGCCGGCTGCGGGACTTGAACCCCGCGGCGCCGCAGATCATCGCAAAGAACGGCGTTGTCGACCCGGCAAGGCTCTTCGATGCCGGTCTTTACGACCCGAAGACCAAGAGCCTCGACGTGCAGAACTGGCTGAAGGCGGAAGCCTATGATGCGCCGCATGAGCACGACGATGGGCATAAACACGACCATCAGCAAGAAGAAGAGGGTCATGGCCACGCGCACGATCATCACGACGTCAACCGCCATGACGCGCACATCAAGGCCGTCTGCCTGACGATCGATGAGCCGATTCACAGCAGCGCGCTCGACGTCTGGTTCGAAACACTGTTTGCATTCCGTGGCGCGAACTTTCTGCGCACCAAGGCCATCATCAATGTGGTCGACTACGATGGACCGGTTGTTGTGCACGGCGTACAGCACATCTTTCATCCGGCGGTCACGCTGAAAGAATGGCCAAGTGAAGACCGCCGCTCCCGGATTGTCTTCATCACCCGCAACATCGACGAAGCGGCGTTGCGCAACACGGTCAGAATGCTCACCGACACCCGGGCCCAGCAGCAGCCACAGGGCGTACCCGCGGGGAGGAACGAAAGCGACGTCGCCGTTGAACATGTACGTTCATGACTGACTTGTCGGCTGCGCCGCGTAGCACCTGCCAATACGTATCGATGTCGGCCATGGAAGCTAGATTGCTGCCCGAATGATCCGCAAGAATCCAAGCGGCGACCGCCCGGTCGTCCACGACAGTGCTTTTGTCGATCCCACCGCCATTCTCTGCGGCCGTGTGATCGTCCATGGGGGTGTGTTCATCGGGCCGTACGCCGTGATCCGTGCTGATGAAGTCGATGCGGATGGTCACATGGAGCCCGTGGTTATCGGTGCGCACTCAAACATCCAGGATGGTGTGGTCATCCATTCCAAATCGGGTGCGGCGGTGACGATTGGCGAGCGCACGTCGATCGCGCACCGCGCCATCGTGCACGGCCCTTGCATGGTCGGGCGCGGGGTTTTTGTCGGCTTCAACAGCGTGCTTTTCGACTGTGTCGTGGGCGATGCCTGTGTCGTTTGCCACAACGCGGTGGTCGATAGCCGTGACCTGCCGGCTGGGTCCTACGTCGCTTCGGCGCTGCGCATCGGGCCCGATACGGACCTTGCCACTATCCCAAAGGTCCCGGCCGATGCCGCCGCGTTTTCGGAGGACGTGATGCGCACCAATAATTCGCTCGTTCAGGGTTACAAGCAGCTTGGGGAGGCGTTCTGATATGCGCGTCGTCCTGCCATGCCGGCGTGGAGAGAACCGTCGCCGCCTTATCCTTGAGCCTCTGTCATGATCCAAGTCACGCTGCCGGACGTCACCCAAACCCATGGCGCACCTGTCAGCGGTGCCGAGGTTGCCGCCCAGTCGGGCGCCGACACGGCGCTCGCCATTCGGGTCGGCGATGTCTTGCGGGACCTTTCCACGGTCATCGAGCAGGATGCAAGGGTTGAGGTCATCACTCGCGACCATCCCGAGGCACTTGCGTTGCTGCGACATGACGCGGCGCATGTCATGGCCCAGGCCGTCAAAGAACTCTATCCCGATACCCAGGTGACAATCGGACCGGTCATCGAGAACGGCTTCTACTACGACTTCGCGCGGGACACCCCGTTCACACCCGAAGACTTGGCACGTATCGAGAAACGTATGCGCGGTATCGTTGCGCGAAATGAGGCGATCGAGCGGGAGTTATGGCAGCGCGACGACGCGATCCGCTACTTCGAAGCCATGGGCGAGCGCTACAAGGCCGAGATCATTGCGGACATACCGGCAACCGAGGCTCTGAGTGTCTACCGCCAAGGCAAGTTCGTTGACCTCTGCCGCGGTCCACACCTGCCGTCGACGGGCAAGCTCGGCACTGCTTTCAAGTTGCTGAAGGTTGCCGGGGCGTATTGGCGTGGCGACCACCGCAATCCGATGCTGCAGCGTATCTATGGTACGGCGTGGCGCAACCAGGCGGAGCTCGACGCGTATCTCCACCAGCTCGAAGAGGCGGAGAAGCGCGATCACCGGAAGCTTGGCCGCGAGATGGACTTGTTTCATTTCCAGGAGCAGGCGCCGGGTGCCGTCTTCTGGCACCCTAAGGGTTGGACGTTGTTCCAGACGCTGATCGACTATATGCGTCAGCGGCAGACCGGGGCCGGCTATGTCGAGATCAATACGCCCGACATCATGGAGCGGAACCTGTGGGAGCAGTCGGGCCACTGGGAGAAGTTCGGCGATAACATGTTCACGACTGAAGCGAAGGAAGAACGTGTCTTCGCTTTGAAGCCGATGAACTGCCCCGGCGGGGTGCAGGTCTACAAGCAGGGGATTAAGAGCTACCGCGACCTGCCGCAGCGCATTGCCGAGTTCGGCAAGGTGCACCGGTTCGAGCCGTCGGGCGCGCTACACGGCCTGATGCGGCTGCGCGCCTTCACGCAGGATGACGCTCACATCTTCTGCACGGAAGAGCAGATCATCGATGAGTGTCCGATCGTTTGCCAACTCATCCTGGACATCTATCGCGATTTCGGTTTCGAAGATGTGCGCATCAAGTTCTCGGACCGACCCGAGAAGCGCATTGGCTCCGACGCAAGCTGGGACAGGTCCGAAGCGGCCTTGAAGGCGGCGGTCGAGGCAACCGGGCTTGCCTACACGACAAACCCAGGCGAGGGCGCGTTCTACGGACCGAAGCTCGAGTTCGTGCTGCGCGATGCCATCGGCCGCGACTGGCAATGCGGCACGCTGCAGGTCGACTTTAATCTGCCGGAGCGGCTTGGCGCTTCCTACGTTGGTGCCGATGGCGAGAAGCGTACTCCGGTGATGTTGCACCGGGCGCTGTTCGGTTCGCTGGAACGGTTCATGGGCATCCTGCTGGAGCATCATGCCGGCAAGCTGCCGCTCTGGATGGCGCCGGTGCAGGCCGTCGTGGCGACGATCACGTCGGACGGCGATTCCTATGCCAACGCGGTGGCCGCCAAACTCACGTCGCATGGCCTGCGGGTCGAAACCGATCTGCGGAACGAGAAGATCGGCTACAAGATCCGAGAGCATAGCCTGGCCAAAGTCCCGGCGCTGCTGATCGTCGGTAAGCGCGAGGCGCAAGAGGGCACCGTGTCGTTGCGCCGGATCGGCCACAAGGGCAGCGAGACCCTGAAACTCGAAGACGTGTTGCTGCGGCTCGAAGCCGAGGCGCTTCGCCCCACATCTCGCGACAGAGCTTCACTGGGTGAAGTTCAGGGTCACGACAAGTCGCAGCTTACCGAAGCAGCAGAGTGAGTGTGTTGATGTCGCTGAAGACCTACGATGATTGGAAGCACTGTATCACCGCGCTATGCGGCATCCCGCTGACCCAGGCCTATGTCGAGCAACGCCTGGCAGCGCTTCGCGACCCCGCCGACCACGGAACGCAGAAGTTCATCGCGACCTGGGGTGAGGCTCATTTGGCGCAGGTCATTGCCTGGTTCGAACAGGCCGAGCGCGAGCAGCAATGATGCTCATGTACCGGCGCATCCCTCGGGAGGCAATGCAAACCCACAAGAGAGGACACGCATGAATCAGATCCCTGTGACCGTCCTGACGGGCTATCTCGGCGCCGGCAAGACGACCCTGCTGAACCGCATCCTGACTGAGCAACACGGCAAGAAATACGCCGTGGTCGTCAATGAATTCGGCGAAATCGGCATCGACAACGATCTGGTGGTCGATGCCGACGAGGAAGTGTTCGAAATGAACAACGGTTGCATCTGCTGCACGGTGCGCGGCGACCTGATCCGCATCCTTGGCGGTTTGATGAAGCGGCAGGGGGCCTTCGACGGCATCCTGATCGAAACCACGGGTCTGGCCGACCCGGCGCCGGTCGCCCAGACCTTCTTCGTCGACGACGATGTGCGGCGGCGGACCTGGCTCGATTCAATCGTGACGGTGGTCGACGCCCGCCATGTCGTGCAAAGGCTGGACGACAGCCATGAGGCGCTGGAACAGATTGCCTTTGCCGACGTGCTGCTGCTCAACAAGACGGATCTGGTGACGACTGATGAATTGGCGCAGGTGGAAAAGCGGATCCGGTCTATCAATCCGACGGCGGTGATCCATCATACGGAACGTTGCGAGGTGGGACTTGACTCGGTACTGGGGCGCCGCGCGTTCGACCTTGACCGCATCCTGGCAATCGAGCCCGACTTTCTTTCGGAAGACGACCATGAACATGACGATGCGGTGACGAGCGTCTGCCTGCGCACCGATCAGCCGTTGGACGGCGGCCGGTTCACAGGATGGTTGCAGCGCCTGCTGGCCGAGCGTGGCCAAGACCTGCTGCGCACCAAAGGGATCGTGTCGATCGCCGGAAAGGACAACCAGTTCGTCGTCCAGGCGGTCCATATGCTGTTAGAAGGCAGTTTCACTAGACGGTGGGACCCGGAAGAGAGCCGCGAGAGCCGCTTGGTCTTTATCGGCAGAAACATCGATGAGGCCGCACTGCGCCAGCAGTTTGACGCCTGTATCGCATGAGTCTGTCCGCTGAACCGGACAAGAGATCACTGCATGAGCGCATCGGCACAGACTGGGGGCTAGACGCGTACGTCGTTGGCGCGGCTTTTTTGGGCGACGGACTGCTGGCGGCCGCACTCGGGGACGGCCGGGTCGCGTTCATTGGCGGCGAAAACACGGATGCGCCGTCCTTCGTTTCGGTGCATGACGGGGCTTGTCTCTCGCTGGCCGCCGATGTGCGGGGGCAGGGCGTGCTAACCGGCGGTGACGATGGGCGGCTGGTCAGCACCGATGCGGACGGCGCGACCACCGAGGTTGCAGCCGTTGCCGGAAAGTGGGTGGAGCCAATTGCGGTCAGCGGGGCGTCTGGGCTGTCCGCCGCGGTGTTTGGCAAGACGGTCCGCCTGTTCGCGCAAGATGGTTCGGCGGTTGCGACGTTCGATCATGCTAACACAGCCGGTGGACTGGCGTTCGACCCGAAGGGACGGCGGCTCGCGACCGCGCACTATGGCGGCGTCAGTCTGTGGTGGGCGAAGGCGGGAAGCCAGGAACCGAAACGGCTGCAATGGGCAGGCTCGCACCTCAATCTGACGTGGAGCCCGGACGGGAAGTATCTGGTGTCCGCCATGCAGGAGAATGAGCTGCATGGGTGGCGTATTGCCGACAGCGCCGACATGCGGATGTCCGGCTATCCCGCGAAGGTCAAGTCGATGAGCTGGTTGCCGAAGGGGCGATACCTGGCGACGAGCGGCGCCAGGGAAGTTGTCTGTTGGCCGTTCCACGGGAAGGGTGGCCCGATGGGCAAAGCGCCGCTTGATCTCGGCTGGGGGTTCGGGGCGGTGGTGACGGTGGTGGCGGCGCACCCCAAACATGAGGTGATCGCCGCCGGCTACGAGGACGGCGCGGCCATCCTGGTGGAGATCGACCGCCCGCAGCCGGTGCTGATCAAACGACCGGGCGAGGGGGCTGTGACCGCGCTTGCCTGGTCGGCGGATGGACAGCACCTTGCCGTTGGTACCGAGGGTGGCTTTGTCGCCCGACTGCGCCTTTCCGACTGGCGGGCGCCATCGTGAGCGCGAACAGTGGAACGGTTGGCGAGGGTTCCTCTTGAAACGTCGTGGCAAGCGCGCATTGTCGCCGTGCATCGACGTCTGTCGTCTCGACCCGGAGTCCGGTTGGTGCCTGGGCTGCGGCAGGACGGCCGATGAGATCCGCGCTTGGGCCAAGCTTTCACCGTTCCGCCGAAACCGGCTGCATAAGGAACTCGACCGGCGCCTGGTGAGGCTGGGGCAGCAGGCGCTGGAGGGGGACTGAAGGGCGGGGCTGCCGATTGACGCTCGGCGAGTCGAGCCTCTAGTGCAGCGGGATTATGGCGAGGCCGAAGGCGTTCGATCCCGACGTCGTCCTGGACAAGGCGATGCTGCTGTTCTGGGAAAAAGGCTATGGCGCGACCTCGGTGCAGGACCTGGTGGACCGGATGGGCGTCAACCGGTTCAGCCTCTATGACACGTTCGGTGACAAGCGGGCGCTGTATCTGAAAGCGCTGGACCGGTATCGCGATCAGCAATTCACGCAACTGGTGCGGCCGCTTGAGGACGCTACCGACGGATTGGCGGCGGTGGTCCGCTACTTCGAGCAGTTGGAAGAGGCGTGCCGCGCCAATGGCTGTTTGATGCAGCAAGCGACGCTGGAACTGGCGGCGGTCGATGTGGATGTCGGCGCGCGGGTCCAAGTCTATCACGTGCGCCATGAGAAAGCGCTGCATGGCGCACTGAAACGCGCCAGCGCGGCCGGTCAGTTGCCGGGGCGGCGTAACTTGCGCGACTTGGCACGCTTCCTCTATGCGGGGGCGCAGGGGCTGATCGTCATGGGCCGCTCGGGCCATGACGCTGGTGGTGCGGTGGGCCTGCGGCGTTTTGTCGAAACGGAATTTGCCAGGCCCGTCGCGGCCTGACTACCAGCGGCTGCCGGGGCGGGCGCCTTCGGCGGGTAGGATCGACAATGTGGCCGGGGCGCTGGGCCGGGCCGGGTTCAGGTTGGCCAGGTTGCGCAGCGCGCGGGAGTCACCCTTCGCGGCGGCCTTTTCGTACCAGTGGCGGGCGGTGTCCAGATTGCGCGGGACGCCCCAGCCGAGTTGATACAGCACACCGATGTCGGTGGCGGCGGGGGCAAGGCCTTGGTCCGCGGCGGCGGTGAACCAGCGGAGCGCCGCATCGAAATCCTGCCCCACACCGCGGCCTTCGCCGTACAGCCGGGCGAGGCGGTATTGAGCCTCAGCGTGGCCTTCGTTGGCGGCGTTGATGTACCAGTTGGCGGCGGCGGTGTCGTCGGGTGGCAGCAGGTCGCCGTCTTCCAGCGCGCGGCCGAGTTCGTATTGGGCGTCGAGGTGACCTTGGGCGGCGGCGGTGCGCAGCAGATCGACGACGGGGACCGCGATGCGCGCTTCGCCGGCGCGTGCCATGTCGGCCAAGGCAAATTGCGCCGCGGCGTCGCCGCCTTCGGCCGCGCGTGACAACCAGCGCGCGGCGGCTTGTTGATCCGCCGGTACTTCGCGGCCGTCGCGATGCAAATGGCCGAGCAGGGATTGTGCTTCGATGTTGCCGGCTTCCGCTGCGGCGATCAGCCACTTTCGCGCATTCTCAGCGGCAATGCCGGCGGTTTCGCCGTCGTAGTACGAACGGCTCAGGTGATAACCGGATTCGGTGTCACCATTGATGGCGGCGCGGGCGAACCATTGCTTCGCTAGGCGTTGGTCGGTGGGTGCTGACGTGGCGTCGCTGTAGATATCGCCGAGGCGGCGTTGCGCGTCGACACTGTCCTGTTCAGCGGCGGCGGTCAGCCAGCGGATCGCGGCGTCGGTATCGCCGGCGGTGCGCAGCAGGGCTGCCAGTTGCAATTGCGCCGGGATGTGGCCGCCGGACGCCGCGGTACGCAACCAGTCACGGCGGTCGGCGGCGTTGCGGGTGGAGTCTTTTGCCAAGGCATATTGCGCCGCGGTGTCGCCGGTGCGGGCAGCGTGCACTGTGTCGAGACTGGCGAGCAGCGGGCCGGCGTCGGCTTCGCCTTGTTGCAGCGCGCGGCGTAGCACGGTGACGGCATCTTGCTGGTCCGCTTCTTCGGGAGAAGCGGCGAGGAGACGGCCGAGCAACAGCATCGCCGGGCTATGGTCCTGCGCAACGGCGGCTTCGCTCCAGCGGCGGGCGGTGGCCGGGTCGTTGGCGACAATTGCCAAGGCGGCGCGGCGGAAGGCGGCTTCGGCGTCGCCGGCGTTGGCGGCGCGTTCGAGCCAGGGGATCGCCGCTTCCGGGTCGGTCTCGGCCAACAGCAGGCCGAGCCAGGTCTGTGCTTCGGCCTGGCCGGCGGTGGCCGCTTCGGTCAGCAATTGGATGGCCTCGTCCCGGGGGCCGCCGTTGTTCAGGTAGATGCTGGCGAGCCAGAGCTTGGCATCGGTCACGCCTTCGTCGGCGGCCTGCCGCAGCCACTTGGCGCCCTCGGCCGGTTGCGGGTTGTCTGGGTTGGTGGCTAGGGCATGGCCGTGCAGCGCCATGGCCGGCGGGTGGCCCGCGGTGGCGGCGCTTAGCAGCCAGGCGGTAGCGGCGGCGGGGTCCGGGTCGATGCCGCGGCCGTCGCGGTAGGCGAGGGCCAGGCGGTACATGGCGTCGGTATGTTCCTGTGCGGCGGCAAGCTCGAACCAGGCGATGGCGACCGCATCGTCCTGCACGACGCCGATGCCGGCGGCGTGGATGTCGCCCATGACGAACTGACCCTCCGGATCGCCCTGGGTGGCGGCCTGGTAGAACCATCCGGCGGCTTCGATCTGGCCGACCTCGCCTTCCGCCTGCAGCAAGGTGCCGAGGTGGAGCTGGGCGGCGGCGATGCCGGCTTCGGCCAGCGGGACAAACAGAGCACGGGCTTTGGCGGGCTGGCCGGCACGCAGATGCAGGACGGCGAGGTGGTACTGGGCGGTGGCGTCGGCCGGATTGGCGGCGACGATGTCCTGGCAGTGGGCGATGGCTTCTTCGGGCGGGATACTTTGGTCCTGGCATGGGTGCGCGTTCGGTGCCGTTTGGGCGACCGACGTACCCGTCAGGCCGGCTAACAATAGAGCCGGGAGAAGAAGCCGCCGCAGCTGCTCAACCATGGTTCGCCATTGTCCCGAAGGGGCCCGCGCGATGGCCCTAGGTTCGGCGAAAACGCTAGGCTTTCGGCGTTAATATTCCGTTGGGAGATTGGGGCAATGCAGGGCGAATGCCTGGGGTTTTGGGGCGCTGATGGGCTAGCCAACCCAGCCGTCGTCACCCAGGCCGATGTGACTGCCCGGGCAGGGCGTTCGCCGCCTTGCCTGCCCGAATGTTATAATATAACAAGAATGGTGTTCGGGAGGGGGCAGGCTGCGCAAGCAGGGTGCCCGGAGCTATGTCGGCGAGGCGTCGCACGGCCCTTGGGGCGTTGGCGCCGCGTGAACCTTCCACGATGTACTGAGGTGAAGACCCGGTGGTGCAAGCCGCCCCGGCCAGTGAGGGTGTTGCCACAGGTGGAACGGCCCGGCGTGCGGCTTAGGACCGTCAAAAAAACAGCGGAGAGAGAATGAAGCTCATTAAAAGAACCCTTTGCGGGGCACTACTGTTCCTTGGCCTCGCCTCGCCCGGATTGGCGCAAGAGGGCAGCCTCACCATTGCCTACCTGACCGGGCCGGTGAACGAGGTTCCCGATCCACGCGAGCGGTTCAACGGTTGGATGTCGAACCAGACCGGCGTCACCGAAACCCTGATGGGCCTGACGCGGGAGATGGAACTCTACCCGCGCCTTGCCGAAGCGATCGAGCAAACCGCGCCAACGGTCTGGACTCTGACCCTGCGCGATGGACTGAGCTTTCACGACGGGACGCCCGTCACCGCGGATCATGTCATCGACAGCATTGCGCCGATCCTCGATGAGACAAGCCCACTCCACCATCCGCGCAATGCCAGCTTGCTGGGTATCGAGAGCATGGCAGCCGAGGGCGAGAGGGTCGTCATATTCAACACCAAAGCGCCGGACGCGGCGTTCCCCTGGATTCTGACGGAGCCGGGGGTGGTCGTTCTCGGCCCGCCGTCGGACGCGTTTCCGATCAACGGCACCGGACCGTTCATCTTCCGCGAAGCCATCCCGGAGCAGCTTTATCGCGTCGAAGCAAATCCCAATTACCGCGACGGTGCGCCGGGCGTGGCCGAGGTTCGGGTCGTCAAGGTTGCCGACCCGGCGGCTGCCGCCCTGGCGTTTGAGGCCGGCGATGTGGATCTGGTCATCAACTACCCGGAGACCGACTACGAGCGCATTGTCGACAGCGGCGCGCTCGGGCTGTCGGCGCCGACGGTCCAGTTCTACTGGCTCGCTATCGATGCTACCCACGGCCCGCTGAGCGATGCCCGCATTCGTCGCGCCGTTTCGCTTGCGGTCGACCGTGAAAGCATTGTCGAAGCGGCGCTTTCCGGCATTGGCGGTGTGGCGGCCGGCTCCATCTACCCCGGCATGATGCCATGGTCGTCGAACACTGCACCGGCCTACGACCCGGCCAAAGCCGAGGCGCTGCTTGCCGAGGCTGGTGCGGTGAAGACCAGCGACCAATGGATGCTCGACGGTGAGCCGTTGCGGATCGACATCGTCACCTATGCTTCCCGCGCCGCCCTGCCGCCGACAGCCGAATTGATCCAGGCGTTTCTTTTGGCCATCGGCGTCGATGCGCGCGTTTCCATCGGTGAATGGGGCGCGAACAACGACGCCATCGCCGACGGTTCCGCCGACTTGCACCTGCAAGCCTGGAGCGTCGCGCCATCGGGCGACCCGTCCTACTTCCCGGAAGTTGTGCTGAGCTCGGACGGCGATTCTAACCTTGGCGGCTATGCCAATCCCAAACTCGACGATTTGTTGGCCGCGGGCCGGCAAACCTTCGACCCCGAAGAGCGCGCGGTGATTTACAACGAGGTCCAGGACATCATCATCCAAGACGCGCCCTTGATCCCGGTATTCCATGGCTCCCAGGTCAGCGTGGCGCGGGCCGGGTTGGAGGGTTTCGCCGTTCACCCGTCGATGACCTATTGGATGCATCCCGGCATCAAGTGGGCCGACTGATCTGACCCGCACGATCACCGGCCTGACCGCGACGCGGGCGGGCCGGACCATCCTGTACCCGACCGATGTCTCGCTGCCGGAGGGGCAACGGATCGGGCTGGTGGGCGCCAGCGGATCGGGCAAGTCCACCCTGTGTCACGTCTTGGTCGACCGCCTGCGCCGCGATGGCGTAGCGGTCGCCCATGTGCCGCAAAGTCCGGACGAGGCGCTCGACCCCCTGCGGTCTCTTGCCTTTCACTGGCGCCAGGCCGAACGTGCCCTTGGCCTGGCCCCGGACTCCGACAGACGGGCCGAACTGTTGCGCGCCCTCGGCCTCGACGGCGGGGGCCTCCAGGTTCGTCCGTGGGCTTGGAGCCGCGGCATGCAGCAACGCTTCGTGGTTGCGATGGCACTGCTCGCCCGGCCGGCTGTGCTGATCCTCGACGAGCCGACTTCGGCCCTCGATCCGATCATTGCTGCCACGACGCTCGACCTTATCGAGGCGCACCTTGACGGGACCGCAACGACGCTGGTCCTTGTCACCCACGATCTCGGTCTTGCCGCGGCACGGGCGCACCGCATTCTGGTGATGGACGACGGCCGTCTGGTGGAGCAAGCGGACACCGCTGTATTGCTCGCCCAGCCGCGCAACGCGGCCGCCCAAGCGTTGGTCGCGCATCGGAGTTGGGCCGCGGCACCGTGTTGAAGATCGACGGGCTTACCGCGCGGCGTGGTGGCAAGACCGTGTTGACCGACATCTCACTCGCGGTCGGGCCCGGCGAGACCCTGGCCGTGCTCGGCGAAAGCGGTGCCGGCAAATCGACGTTGGTCGCCGCAACGCTCGGGCTCGTGGCGCCGCAACTTGGCACGGTGACTTGGGACGGCCGTCCGCTCGGGCGCGGCGGTGCGGCGCTGGTCATGCAAGAACCGCGGGCCGCCTTCAACCCCGCGCTGAGTCTGCGCCGGTCGGTCCTTGAACCGCTGCGCGCCCAGGGTATGCCCGATGACGCGGCGCGCATCGACCGGCTCTGCGCCGGCCTTGAGCTCGATCCCGCGATGCTGGACCGCAAGCCGTACACCGTTTCGATCGGCCAGGCCCAGCGGGCGGGCATCTTGCGTGCGTTGATTGCCGCACCGCCGCTGGTGTTGTTCGACGAGCCGCTGTCGGCGCTCGATGCGGTGACGCAAAAACAAACCGCCGGCCTGATAACTGCGTTGCAGCGCGAGGAGGGATTCGCCGCGCTGATCGTCACCCATGACCTCGGCTACGCCGCTGCCCATGCCGACGCCGTGGCCGTGCTGCGTGCCGGCCGGATCGAAGAAACGGCGCCCGCTGCTGACTTCTTCCGGGTGCCGCGCAGCGCTTATGCCCGCAGTCTGGTCGCCGCCGCGACATCCCTCGGTGCACTAGAAAGGCGGGTGGCATGAACGATGTTGTGCAGCTTTTTCTGCGCTCTGCCATCGTGCTCACCGGTACAGCGGTCGTCACCTTCGCGTTGCTGTGGCATGCGCCGGGGGATCCAGCGCTTTCCATTGCGGTGGCCCGCTTTGACTCGGCCGTATCCGACGAAGTCGTTGCCCGGATCCGCGCCGAGGCCGGACTTGACGCTGGGTTCTGGGCCGGCTTCGCGCACTGGGTTGTGCCGTTGCTCAGTGGGGATTTCGGTAAGTCGTCGGTCACCGGGCGGCAGGTCTGGCCCGAGTTGCTGGATGCGGTTCGTCTCACGGTACCGTTGGCGCTGTTAGGATTGGCGGTGGGTCTGGCTCTGTCGGTGCCGTTGGCCATTGTCGCCGCCCGCCGGCCCGGCGGTTGGATCGACCGGGGCGCCGTCGCGCTGGCGTCCTTCGGCGCGGCGATGCCGGCCTACTGGCTGGCGTTGCTGCTGATCCTCGTGTTTGCGGTCAAGCTCAATTGGCTTCCCGCCTTCGGCGCGGGGTCGGCGAGTAGCCTGGTGCTGCCGGCGTTGACGCTTGGTCTTGGCACCGGCGCATCGCTGACGCGTATCCTGCGGTCGAGCCTGCTTGAAGCCAGAGGCGCCGCCTTCCTGCCGGCGCTTGCCCGCCGCGGCGTCGGCTCGCGCGAACGCGCGGTTGCCCATGTCGCGCCGCACGCGATGATTCCGGTTCTGACGATCGTTGGTCTCGAACTTGCCTTTCTGATGGAGGGCGCGGTGATGGTCGAAGTCATCTTCGGCCGCCCCGGTGTCGGCAGCTTCTTGGTCGATGCCATCAGCGCGCGTGACTTCCCCAAGGTGCAGGGCGTCGTGATGTTGACTGCGGTGCTGTTCGTGACAGTGAATCTGGTGATCGACCTGCTTTACCGGCTGGTCGACCCGCGGATTGGTGAGCGGCATGGCTGACTTCCGGGCGGTCCTGGTCCTGGTTGCCGTGCTCGCCGGTTTGGCGCTGTTCGGCCCGCTGATTGCGCCCAACGATCCGACCGCGATCGACATTCCCAATCGCCTCGCCCAGCCGGGCGAGGTCTATCCGCTCGGCAGCGATGCCATGGGCCGGGGTATTCTCTCGCGCCTGCTGCATGGAGCGCGCTGGTCGCTGGGACTGGCTTTTCTGGTCTCGACGATCGGCCTGGCGATCGGTGTTGCGGTCGGCCTGCTGGCGGCAATGGGCGGCCGGTTTGCCGACTGGGCAATGATGCGTACCACCGACATCTTTCTGGCGTTTCCCGACCTGGTCGCAGCGGTTGTCATCGCCGGCGTGCTCGGCGCCGGGACGAGTAGCCTGATTTTTGCCCTCACCGTGACCGGTTGGATGCGCTACGCCCGGGTCGCCCGCGGCGTCGGGCTGAGCCTGAAGACCCGGGGCCATGTGGTGCAGGCGAGCCTGGCCGGACTTTCGCGGCCCGCCATTGCGCGCTGGCACTACCTACCGGCGTTGGTCCCGTCGCTGACCGTCGTCTGGACCGGCATGCTGGCCCGCGCGATCCTTGGCATTTCGGCCCTCGGGTTCCTTGGTTTCGGCGTGCAGCCGCCGACCCCCGAATGGGGCACGATGTTGCTCGACGCGCGGGTGCACATCCGCTCCGACCCGCTGCAGATGATCTGGCCCGGGATCGCGGTGGTGGCCTGCGTGCTCTCGATCAATCTCGCCGGCGACGCCCTGCGCGATGGATTGGCCAAACGTGGCGCCGGGTGATCGCGACGCACAGAGCGGTTGGGCCGGTCACACCACGGCCGGCAGCCGGTCCCGGTCGTGGGGGGCGGTGAAGTCGATGTCGGGGCCGGTGGGTACGATCCCGGTTGGATTGATCGAGGTGTGGCTGCCGAAGTAGTGCTGTTTGATGTGGGACAGATTTACCGTCTCGGCGATGCCCGGCCACTGATACAGCTCGCAGGTGTGGCCCCAGAGGTTCGGGTAGTCCCGCAGCCGGCGGCGGTTGCACTTGAAATGGAAATGGTAGACCGGGTCGAAGCGCAGCATGGTCGGGAACAGGCGCCAGTCGGCCTCGGTCAGCCGGTCGCCCATCAGGTAGCGCTGGTTGGACAGCCGATGATCGAGCCAGTCCATGGTTTCGAAGAGGGCAGCGACCGCCTCCTCGTAGGCGGCCTGGCTGCGGGCGAAGCCGGACTTGTAAACGCCGTTGTTGACGGTGTCGTAGATGCAGTCATTTACCGGACGTAGTTCTTCGCGCAGGTCGGCGGGGTAATAGTCGTCGCGGTTGGTCGCGCCGGCGTGGTCGAAGGCCGAGTTGAACATGCGGATGATTTCGGCAGACTCGTTGTTGACGATGGTGCCGGTCTGCTTGTCCCACAGCACCGGGACGGAGACGCGGCCGGAATAGGCTGGGTCGGCCCGCTGGTAGACCTGGTATAGGTAGTCAGCGCCGTTGACCGTGTCGGGGACGACGCCGTCGCCGGGCGCGAATTCCCAGCCATTCTCGTCCATGTGCCAGTGCACGACGGACAGGCCGATATGCTCCGCAAGGCCCTTGAGTTGGCGGAAGATCACGGTGCGGTGGGCCCACGGGCAGGCCCGGGAGACGTAGAGGTGATACCGGCCGGACTCCGCCTTGAATCCGCCGCGGCCGGTCGGACCAGGACTACCGTCCGGCGTCACCCAGTTGCGGAACTGGGTTTGGGACCGCACGAACTTGCCGCTCTTTTTGTCGACACTGGCGCCCTGCGCTGTCCACTTGCCGTCGACCAGTAGGCCCATGGGAGTCCTCGATAGATGTTGTCTTTGGGACCTAGGTTTGGCTGCCGATACTGGAAGGTCAGTGACGCGGGCGTGATTTGCGAACGGCCGCTTGGATTGCGTGGTCAAGTTCGCCGACCCGCGCCGCCCTAATGACGGTTCGATATATTGTCGCGAGCTTGTGGAGGGGACCGACCTCGATGGTCGTGCCGCGGCCGCCGAGGTTCAATGCCACCTTGTTGTAGCGGATCTCCGTCAACACCTTGCCGTCCGGCCCTGTCTTCCACCAGATGCGCGGGCGTACTTCGACGACGCTGTGTCCGCGCTTTCGCTTCAGCCGCAACGGTTTCTCTGCCAGCGCCAGGTTGGCCAGCTCGATCTGTTCCTCGATATTGGCGATCAGCTTGTCGCGGCGATAGTCGACCGTTTCGACCTTGCGCCGTGGCAGCGCGGCGGGAATGACCCGCTTTGTTACTTTCAACTTATCGAGGTGGCCCATCGCCGTTCTCAATCCGTCCCGGTGCAGTTGCCGGCGGGGTATTTGCGTTGCCCTTGTGCGGCATTCCGAAATGAACCGTCCGCCCGCTTGTCGCTGCTGAGATATGAAGGCTTGCCATTTCATGTCAACCGAATGCCTATTCCGACCATCTCCAGACGAAACCCATTGTCGTTCCGGCTGTACGATCCGGCCTTGTGCGTCGCTAGTCCCGTGCAGCGGGGCGGATCTCGCCGGAGCCGCGAGGGATCAGGCGGGTTGGGACTTTGACGTTGCGGCTGGGGTCGCTGTTACCATCGAGGCGGGCGAACAGCAGGGCGGCGGCCTGGGCGCCGATCTCGTACGGGTCCTGGGCGACAACGGTGACGCCCGGTTCGAGCAGGTCCGCCAGTTCGATATCGTCGAACCCGACAAGGGCGATCGCCCGCTGCAGATTGGCGCGGCGCAGGGCGTGGATCGCACCGACAGTGATGATGTTCTGCCCCGTGAACAGGGCGGTCGGTGCGGTGCCGGTGGGCAGGCGTAGGAGGTTGGAGACCGCCGCGTCGGCCTTTTCATGGACGCTCATGTCCCAATGTACGAGCTGCTCGTTCACAGGTATGGCTTGGGCTTGTAGGGCTTCGGCGTAGCCGTTGTACCGGTCGGTGGCGGTGGCCTTGTCCGGCGAGTCACCGAGGAAGGCAATGCGGCGGTGCCCACGGGCGATCAAGTGCTCGACCGCTTCGCAGGAGCCGCGCCGGTTGGTTGCGGTGACGGTGTCGGCGTCCAGGAAAGCCGGCGGGCGGTCGATAAAGACCACGGCCAGGCCGGCCTCGATCTCGCGCAGCAGATAACTGTGATCGCTGCTGGTCGGCAAGATAATCAGCCCGTCGACCCGACGCACGATCATGGTGCGCGCGACTTCGCGCTCGCGGTCCGCGTCCTCGCTGTGGCTGGTGGCGAGCACAGCAATGCCACGTTTGGCTGTGGCCTCGTCGATGGCCCGGTGGATGGTGGAGGAAAAGGGGTTGGCCACGTCTTCCAGCATCAGACCGACGGTGCGGGTCTGGTGCCCGGTGCGGCGCAGCAATGACGCCGAGAGGTTGGGCCGGAATTCGAGCTGTTCCGCGGCCTCCTCAACCCGTTTGAGCAGATTCGGGGAGACGCCGGGTTCGCCGTTCACCACGCGCGAGACGGTCTTGACGCTGACCCCGGCCAGGGCCGCGACATCGCGCATTGTGGCCCGCCGCCGAGGACCGTTCGCCCCACTTTTTGATAACGTTGTCAATAGGTTCCTCCGATTGGGCGCAACTGTAGCCAGTGATAGCCAATGCGACAAGGATTGACACCGATCCGAGAACGCGCGTAGGGTTCTGACAACGTTGTCAATGCACGACATCTGACGAATGCTTCCGGGAGCGGAAGCGCGGATTGACAGGAGGAACCAGCTGACATGACTACCACTCGACTGAGTCTATTGGCCGCGACGACCGCCCTTACCATTGGCGCAATGGGGGCCGCGGCCCAGGCGCAAGACGTAAAGGTCGGCCTGATCACCAAGACCGAGACAAATCCCTTCTTTGTTACCATGCGCAACGCCGCCCAGGCGAAGGCGGATGAGATGGGGATCGACTTCGATTCCTGCGCCGGCGCCTTCGATACCGACAATGAAGGCCAGGCGACCTGCATTGAGAACATGATCGCCGCCGGCGCCACTGGCATTCTGCTGACGCCCGGCGTGCCGGACGCGATCGTGCCGACGATCGAGCGGGCCCAGCAAGAAGGCGTGCCGGTGATCGCACTCGACACCCAGACCAACCCGTCGGACGCCGCCGATGCGACGCTGGCGACCGATAACTTCCAGGCCGGTCTGTTCATCGGCGAGTGGGCGAAGGCGGTGATGGGCGATGCGGCCGACGACGCGGTGGTGGCGTTTCTCGACGTTTCGGACGGTCTGCAAATCACCACCGAGGTGCAGCGGAACCAGGGCTTCATGACCGGCTTTGGGATCGACCCGGTCGATAACAAGTTCATCGGTGACGAGAACGACGCGCGGATCGCCGGTTTTGCGGCAACGGAGGGCGCCCAGGACAAAGGCCGGACGGCCATGGAAAACCTGATGGCCGCCAATCCGGACATCAATGTCGTTTACACGATCAACGAGCCGGCCGCCGCCGGCGCCTACGAAGCGATCCAGGCTGCCGGCCTGGCCGACGACGTGCTGATCGTGTCGGTC
This sequence comes from Alphaproteobacteria bacterium, assembly GCA_028279245.1. Lineage (GTDB taxonomy): Bacteria > Pseudomonadota > Alphaproteobacteria > UBA6615 > UBA6615 > JANQOE01. Next base: position 49,740 of record JANQOE010000003.1, on the reverse strand, counting down.
GACGGTGGTTGCCCGGGTGTACAAAACGTCGCCGACGGCGTGATCGGCGCCACGTCCATGCAGTTCCCGCTGCGGATGGCGCAGCAGGGCGTCGAAGCCATTGTCGAGTTCGCTGCTAGCGGCAAACTGCCGGCGGCTTCGGACGGTCTGGACTTCACCAACACCGGTGTCGTGCTGATTACCGACAAGCCGGTCGACGGCATCGAGTCCAAGGACACCGCCTGGGGCCTGGCGAACTGCTGGGGCTAATCATCCTCCCTGACCGAAGCAGAACCTTGTGGGGTGGCCACCCGGCCACCCCGTTTCCATGATCGACATGGCGCCTTAGACACGGCGCTTGGTGGGGTTGGATGAGCAGCGAAAACGCGGCCAACTTCGAAGCGGTGGCAAGCGCGGTCACCGGCGAAATCGGCGAAGACGAGTGGTACCGGCCATCGCCGCTGGAGCGCATCCAACGCACACTGCACAAGTACCCGGCGCTCGGCCCGTTCCTGGTGCTGGTCGTCATGGTCGTGGTGTTCAGCTTGGTGGCGCCGGACCGTTTTCTGCGGCCGTTCAATCTCTCGCTCATCATCGCCCAGGTGACGGTTATCGGCACGCTGGCCATCGGGCAGACCTTGGTGATTCTGACCGCCGGTATCGACCTGTCGGTCGGGGCGATCGCGGTGTTCGTGTCGATCGTCATGGCGAACGTCAATGTGGCGTTGGGCATTCCCGGCTTCCTGGCGGTGCCGATGGGGTTCGCGTTCGGGACGGCCTGCGGCTTGCTGAACGGCATGCTGATTACCCGCCTGCGGATGCCACCGTTTATCGTGACGCTCGGAACGCTGAGTATCTTCTTCGCGCTCAATCTTTGGGTGTCCGGCAGTGCCACGGTGCGCGGCACCAACATGGACCCGCTGCTGCTGTGGCCGGGCCAGCCGATCACCCTGTTCGACACGCGCTTCACGCTCGGGTCGCTCGGCATGCTGCTGATGTACGGGATCATGATCTACGTGCTCGGCTACACCGCGTGGGGCCGGTACGTCTTTGCCATTGGCGACGATCCGGATGCGGCGCGGTTGTCGGGGATCCGCACCGACCGCGTGCTGCTGAGCGTGTACGCGGTGGCCGGGTTGATCTATGCGATCGGCGCCTGGTTTCTGATTGGGCGCGTCGGCGCCGCTAGCCCGCAATCGCTGCAGATCGCCAATCTGGAATCGATTACCGCGGTGGTTATCGGCGGGACCAGCCTGTTCGGCGGACGCGGCGGGGTGCTGGGCACGTTGTTCGGGGCGATGATCGTCGGCACCGCGGTGAACGGTTTGACGATCGCCGGCTTCGACCCGTTGTGGCAGCGCTTCGCCATCGGCGTGCTGGTGATTGTCGCCGTGGCGTTGGACCAATGGATCCGGCGGGTTGGCAAATGACTGCCGCGCCGCAGCCGGTGCTTCAAGCGACATCGTTGGTCAAACGCTATGGGCGGGTGGTGGCGCTCGACCACGCGGATTTCGAACTGTATCCCGGCGAGGTGCTCGGGGTGATCGGCGACAACGGTGCCGGCAAGTCGACCCTGATCAAATGCTTCTCCGGCGCCGTGGTACCGGACCGGGGCGACATTCTGCTCGACGGTGACAAGGTGCATTTCAACGAACCGACGGATGCGCAGGATGCCGGCATTCAGACGGTGTACCAGAACCTCGCGGTCTGTCCGGCCCTCGACATTGCGACGAACCTGTTCCTGGGCCGGGAGCGGCGGGTGCCGGGCTGGCGCGGGAAGTATCTGCGGATGCTGGACCACAAAGGCATGCGCGAGGATGCGAAGCGGGAGCTGAGTCAGCTCGGACTGTTGACGATCCAGGACATGCATCAGGCGGTGGAGACATTGTCGGGCGGCCAGCGCCAAGGCGTGGCCGTGGCGCGGGCGGCGGCGTTCGGGCAACGGGTGGTCATCATGGACGAGCCGACGGCGGCCCTGGGCGTGAAGGAATCGCAGAAGGTGCTGCAACTGATCCGCGATGTGCGGGACCGAGGGCTGCCGGTGATCCTGATCAGCCACAACATGCCGCATGTGTTCGAGGTCGCCGACCGTATTCACATCCAGCGGCTCGGCCGGCGCGCTGCGGTGGTGACACCGCAGTCGCATACGATGGCTGAGGCGGTGGCCATCATGACCGGAGCGATGGAGGTGAAGATGACAGCTGAGGAAATCGCGCGGCCGGCGGCGGTAAACTGAAAGCTTCTGATCTCTTTAGTCGAGGTTGATGGCGACGCGGTCATGCTGTTCGCCGGCGATTGCGACGAACTCAGGGACCATGCGACGGCCGAGGCTGAAGCGATCTAGCCGGGTGATGCTGGACGACATCACAGCGGCCCAAACTAGTGCTTCGTCGGGTGTTTTCAGCTCCACCAATAGCCGAAAGGTGTTGGCGCGGCGATCGGCGGGTTGTCCGGTGAACGGTAGGCGGAAGCTGGCGCCGAAATCATCGGAGCCGCTGCGGTTGCCGAAACTGCCGAAGAGTTCGATGGGCGGCGCCGATGATGCGGCCGAGGACACCGTGGTGTCGAAATGCCATTCGATACCACCTGGTGCGATGACGTATCCGGCGTTCTGCAGAGTGCGTTCGAACTCGGCGGTGAGGCGCTGATTGAGGTCCGTGTCCTGTTTCGGCACGACCGTCACCGCGGCGACGTCGGGGATCGGCGCATAGGCGTGGGCGGTGACCGTGGTGTTGCTTTGGGCAGATGCGGCACTGGCGAAAGCGAGGACGGCCATCAGCGAGGCGAGGATCAAATGCATCGGGTCAGTACCACGGGCCGCTGCGGCGCCAGCGGGGCGGGCGCTGCACAAGCTGGAACCCGGCGGGGACGTAGACCCGGTCGGGCTCGTGGGGATAGGCGAGGGGGCGCTGTTGGTCGGCGAGTTCCATGAGGCGCCGGACGCGTTCATCGGTGGGCGGATGGGTGCGCAGCAGCGATGGTTCGGGGATGCGGCGGCCGGGCAGGAATAGCTCTTCCCAGAAACGGCCCTGGTAGCGTTCGAGTTTCGCTAGCGCGCTGGCGAGTGCCGTGGGATCGGCGGTCAGGCGCGCGGCGTCGAGATCGGCGTCGTATTCGCGGGTGCGCGACAACGCCAACTGCAACAAGCTCATCAGGGTCGGTGCGAAGACGAACAAGAGCACGAGCGACCACGGCACGGTGGCGGCGGTGGTCATCATCAGCGGGATGTTGAGCAACAACAGGAAGATACCGAAGTAGGACAAGAATGACGTCGCCCGGCTGATGACATCGGCTAGCTTCATGATCCAGAGATCATTGTTGGCAATGTGGCTCATTTCGTGTGCCAACACGGCGGCCAATTCGCGCAACGTTAGGGCGCGGAGCATGCCATCGGTGACGGCGACAGCCGCGCCATTGCGCGTCCCGACGGAGAAAGCGTTCAGGGTGTTGCTCGGCACATAGTAGAGCTGCGGCAAGTTGGGCAGTTCGGCGCGCACCGCGAGCTCCCGCATGATGGTGTGGCCTTCGGGAAAGCTGTGTGGGCCAAGCGGCTGCGCCTGATACATGCGCAGCACGAGGTGCGGCGGGATCGACGGCGAGAGGACTAGGACGAGTGCAATGCCTGCCGCTGCCCAGACAACGCCGGTGGCGCCGGCCACGGCCCAGGTGCAGGCGCTGACGATGAGCATCATGCCGCCGATCAGCACGGTGGAGTGAAGGGCGTTGTGAAGCTTGCGGCGGGCTGTGGGTTGCATCCCCGCAGATATGGGACGCTGTGGTGGCGGAGGCTACCGGCTTTCGCGGCGCCAGGCGAGCAGGGCGGCGGTGAGGCCGACGAGCAGGGTGATCAGGGCGGGCAGTAAGGAGACCTGATTGACACCTTGCACCGTGAACTCGCCGTTGCGGCGGAGGCCGAGCCAGGGGCGGTTGCCGGCGGCGATGTTGCCGGCCATGTCGCGGCCGGCGTTGAGGCGGCGCAGATCCGGCAGAGCGCCGTCTTGCAACCAGGCGATCCCGCCTCCGGTGGCCGCGGCAACCGGGCGCAGCAGGGTCTCGGTGGTCACCAGGTCAGTGAACTCCAGCGGGTTCAGTGTGCCGACCGCGGCGACGGCGGTGCGGCTGCCGTCGGTCAGACGATAGAGACCGGCTTCGTCGACCCTGAGGCTGCCACTGTCGACACCGCCGCGTTCTGGCGAGAGGATGACCTCTTCAATACGGCCCGACGGGAACTCGACGGTGACGGGTGACGGGTCTTCTTCGAGGCTCTGGCGGGAGATTTCGAGTTGGTCGTTGCGGAGCTGGCCGATCAGGCGATCCTCTTCCAGCTCAGGTTCGCGCATCAGCCAATGGGCGAGGCGGCGTAGCAGTTCGTTGTATGGGCCGCCGCCTTCGTAGTTGCGGGCCCACAGCCAGATGTGGTCGCTAGCGAATTGGGCGACCCGGCCTTCGCCGACGCGGTCGAGGATCAGCAGGGGCTGATTGGCGGCGCCTTCCATTACCACGGCGCCGGACCGAGGCTGTACCTCGATCTGGCGGAACCAGCGGCCCCAGTCGGGATCGTCGCCGCCACCGGCGAGGGTCGCGGTCACCGGATGACGGCCGCCCATGTCGGTGACTGTGGCGCGGAACGGTTGCTCCAGCACGCCGCCGGTTGGCTCGCCGGGCAGTACTTCGACGAGGGGCGTGCGGAAGAGGCTGAAGGCGCTGGCGAAGCTTTCACCGGAGGCCTCCAGTAGTGCGCCGCCGGACGCGACATAGTTGGCGATGTTGCCGAGATAAAATTGGGGCAGCACGCCACGGCGCTGGTAGTTGTCGAAGATGATCAGGTCGAACTCTTGCAGCTTGATTTCGAACAATTCGCGGATCGGAAAGGCGATCAGGCTGAGTTCGCGGACCGGGGTGCCGTCTTGTTTTTCCGGCGGGCGGAGGATGGTGAAGTGAACGAGGTCGACGGAGGGATCGGCTTTCAGCAGGTTGCGCCAAGTGCGTTCGCCGGGATGGGGCTGTCCCGAAACGAGCAGCACGCGCAGCCGGTCGCGCACGCCGTTGACGACGACCACGGTGCGGTTGTTGGCGAGGGACAGTTCCTGCGGTCCCGCTTCGACTTCGAGTTCGAACACGCTGGGGCCGCCGCGGTCGACCAGCAGATCGATCATGTGCGGAATGCCGACCGGGACGATGACGGTCTCGCTGGTATCGGCGCCGTCACGACGCAGGGCCAGGCGGGCCTGGCGCAGACCGGTGCCAGCGGGATCGTCGATGCGGACATTGACGCGGGCGATCTCTCCGACGAGGCCGAACTTCGGGGCTTCGACGACGGTTAGGACGCGATCGCCCTCGTTGCGCTCACCGGTGAGCATGGTGTGCACCGGCGCGCCGATCTCTGAGGCGATGTTCTGGGCGGGTGCGTCGTGTACCTGGCCGTCGGTGATCAGGAAGGCGCCGGCCAATCGCTGACGCGGGATTTCGGCCAACGCGCGGTCGAGGGGGCCGAACAGGCGGGTGCCGTCGACCGGGGCGCTGCCGGCCTCACCGCCGCCGGGGCCGACGCGGACGACACGCAATTCGAGGGAGTCGTCGTCGCCATAGCTGGACTCGATGTGTTCGAGCGCCGTGGCGGTGCGGACCGCGCGATCACCAACGCGCTGGCTGGCGGTTTCGTCGACGATGACGACGCCGATGTCGGTCAATGGTTCGCGGTCTTCGACCACCATTGCCGGATTGCCGAGGGCGACGAGCAGCGCCGCAGCGGCGAGGGTGCGCCAGGCGATGCCGCCGGCGCGCAGCAGGATGCCGGCGACCAGGGCGGTGCCGACCAGGACCGCCAGACCGATCAACAGCGACAGCGGGATCAGCGGACTCCAGTCGAGGGACAGGGCGGTCATTGGCCGAGCCGCTCGAGGATCGCTGGGACGTGCACCTGGTCCGCTTTGTAATTACCGGTCAGGGCATACATGACGAGGTTGACGCCAAAGCGCAGCGCCATCTCGCGCTGGCGTTCGCCGCCGGGTACAGCCGGGAACAGCGGCCGGCCGAACTCATCGGCGGCCCAGGCGGCGGCGTAGTCGTTGCTGCCGAGGATGATCGGCGAGACGCCGTCGTTGACGCGGCTGTCGGGCTGCTGCACCCACAGATTGCCGCCGGCCCAACGGCCGGGGAAATCCTGCATCAGATAGAAGGATTTGGTCAGCACATGATCCGGCGGGACGTGGGTCAGGGGCGGCACGTCGAGGGCGCCGACGACCCGTTGCAGCACGGCGTTGCCGGGGGTGCGGCCGCCTATGGCCAACTGCTGGTCGCGAGTGTCGAACAGGATGGTGCCGCCGTTGCGCAGGTATTCGTTGAGGCGGGCGACGGTGGCGTCGGACGGCGCCGGTTCGGTTTCGATGAGCGGCCAGTAGATCAGCGGAAAGAAGGACAGCTCGTCGGCCTCGATGTCGATGCCCAGGGGTTCGCCCGGTTCCACCGAGGTGCGGGCCCGCAGGGTCTCGGACAGGCCGGCCAAACCGGCGTGGCTGATGTCGTTGATGCGTCGGTCGTCGGTCAGCACGTAGGCGAGGCGCGATTGCAGCGTCGCGGCCAAGGCGAATTCGTCATCGGACTGGGCGTGGGCCGGTTGGTCGGCGAGGGGGATCAGGAAGAGCAATGCTGCGCCGGTGGCAAAGCTCGGGCGGATAAGGCCGCGCAGACCGAGACTGATGATGAAGTCGGCCAGTAACAGGAGTAGCGCCGTGGTGAGCAACCAGGGGCGCAGGTCGAACTGGGAGGCCGGACCGTATGCGTCGACCGAGACGCCGCTCGGCAGATCGTCGAGCGGCGCGAGTTCGTTGATCACATCGCCCAAGTTGACGGCGCGGCGCGACGTTTCAGTGCCGTAGAAGCCGGGGATCAGGTCCGGGCCGATTGCCGCTTCATTCAAGGCCGCCCCCAGCACGGTGACGGCGGCGGCCTTCGGTTCGCCGAGGCGGCCGAAACCGTCCAGCAAACGGTAGGCGGGCACGGGCTGATCGGTTTCCTCCTGGCTTTCGACGCCTTGGCTCAAATTGACGAGCCGGCGCAACATGTCGACGTACAGGCCGGACAGAGACAGGTTTGACCAGGAGGCGTTGGCGGTGGTGTGCACCAGGACCAGCCAGCCGGCGCCGAACCGGTCGCCGGTGACAAGGGGCGTGCCGTCTTCGAGGCGCGCCCAAGTCTTGCTGCTGAGGTCGGGTGTCGGTTCGGCGAGGACTTGCTGACCGACAATGACGTCCGGCGGGATGGGCACACCCTCGAAGGGCGTACCGGGCTCGAAGGGGGCGAGGCGCGCCGGTTGCTCCCAGGTCATGACGCCGCCGAAGATGCGACCGCCGCGGCGCAAGGTGACGGGCAGCAGATCACCTTCGCCGTCGGCGAGACGGGGGCCGGCAAAGCGTACCAGCATGCCGCCAGCGTCGACCCATTCGGTCAAACGCACCAGCTCGGCATCGGTGAGACGGCCGATGTCGGCGAGGGCGAGGACCGCCAGATCACGACGCAGCAACTCTTCCAAAACCCCGCGCCGGACTTCGGTGAAGGGCTCGAGGGCGCGTTCCAGGTAATACAGATCGCCAAGCAGCGGCTGGCTGAGTTCGGCGGTTTCGCTGGAGACCAGACCGATGGGGCGGCGGCGGAAGCCTTCGTCGACCAGCATCACGGCGCCGGCGCTGGATTCGCGCTCGATGACAAACCTGGCGATGTCGTTGCGCAGTTCCGCCGGCAGGGCGAAGTCCGCGGTCGCGATGTCGTCACCCGGCGCGAATTCGAGCTGTTCGCTGGCGACGATGCGGCCATCTTCGCGCAGTGCCGTGACAGTGGCGATGTTGCCGCTGCCGGTCATGCCGCGGCGCGCGGTGATGGTGGCGCCGGAGGTGCTGTCGCTGGCTAGCTCGGTCAGCAGGAAAGGCTGGGTTAACAGGTCGTCGCGCAATACGGTCAGCGAGCCGAGACGCTGCAGACGTTCGGCAACCACCGACGCGTTGTCGGCGTCGAGGCCGTCGCTGATCCAAATGACGTTCACCGAGCCCTCGAACGCCACCTCTTCCAGACGGTCGAGGGCGGCGATGCGGTCAGTCGGCCACGGGCGTGGCGAGAGGTTGAGGGCGATGCGGCGCGCCTCGGCGGGGCGCAGCAAACGGGGTGGCGGCGCCGCGGTCCGGGTGGTTTCGATGGCCGTGGGCAGTAGCACGACCTGCTTACCATCGCGTTCGGCCGCGTCGATTTGTTCCTCGATGGTGGCTTGGCGGATATCCCACCCTTTGGCCGCCGCCCACCCGTTGTCGACGAGGAGCAGCAAGGGGCCACTGCCCTGCAGCCGCGCACTCGGGTTGAGGATGGGGTGGGCGAGGCCGACGATGAGGAGCGCCGCAATCAGTAGACGCAGCAGCAACAGCCACCAGGGCGTGCGGTGGGGCGTCTCCTCAGTGCGCTCCAAACCGAACAGCAGGCGGATCGCCGGGAACGGAAGACGGCGCGGTGATGGGGGTACGGCGCGCAACAGCCACCACAGGACCGGCAAGGTCACCAATGCGGTGAGCAACCAGGGCGCAACGAAAGCCAACGGGCCGAGAGCTAACACACAGCCTCCACGGGGCGTGGTGCGGTTAGCGCCATATATAGGGCAAGCAGCGCCGATTGCGGTGTGTGATCGGTGCGGTGGACAGCGAAGGTCCAACCGGCGAGGCGGGCCAGGTCGGCGAGACGGGCCTGGAGTTCGGCAAGGCGTTCGAGATAAGGCGCCCGCAATTGTTCGGCGCGGCCGACGAGCAGGTCGCCCTCGGCTTCCAGGCCGAGGAAACGGTTGCGACCGCTAAACGGCATCTCGATTTCCGTGGGATCAAGCACCTGCACCAGATGACCGCGCACGCCGCGGCCGGAGATGGTGCGGATGGCGCGGTCGATGTCCTCCGGACGGGCGAGGAAGTCGCCGATCAGCACGACCGCGGCGTGGCGTGGCAGCGGGGTTAACGGCGGCAGGCTGTCGACGGTGTCCTCGTCGGCGGTGACGAGCCTGTGGATTGCCGTTTCCGCCAGGCGATGCAGTGCCGCGTTGCCGCTGCTTGGCGGACCCTCCGCGCCGAGAAGTGCAATGCGTTCACCGCCACGCACCAGCAAGGCCATCAAGGCGATGGTCAGCAACGCGGCGCGGTGACCTTTGGCCGGCCAGTCGCCGCTGGCGTAGTCCATCGACGCGGAGGTGTCGTGCCACAGCCAGACACTCTGCGCCGCCTCCCATTCGGTTTCGCGGACGAAGACCTCATCGCCGAGGGCGGAGCGGCGCCAGTCGATGCGGTTTGGCTGATCGCCGATTTCGTAGTGGCGGTATTGCCAGAAGGTTTCGCCCTGGCCGACGCGGCGGCGGCCATGCACGCCCTGGGCGACCGTCGCCGCAACCCGTTCGGCCGCTACCAACAGCGGCGGCAGCGTCGCCGCGAGGGCTTCAGCGTGGTGCCGTTCGACGGGGCGTTGCGGCGATGGCATCAACGGCGGCTAGCGCAGCGGGACACACAGTTGCTCAATCACGTCGGCGACCGACACGGAGTCGGCGCGCGCCGCGAAGTTGAGCGCCATGCGGTGCCGCAGCACCGGTCCGGCGAGTGCCAGCACATCGTCGACGGAAGGCGAAAGGCGGCCTTGCAAGACGGCGCGGGCGCGGCAGGCGAGCATCAGGCATTGACTGGCGCGCGGACCGGGGCCCCAGGCGATGTGGCGCACGATGTCGTCGCGTTGGGAGACGCCGGGACGCGCATCGCGCACCAACTGCAGAATGGCGTTGACGACACTTTCGCCGACCGGAATGTGGCGAATCATCTTTTGCGCGCTGATCAGTTGCTGCGCATCCATCACCTGGTCAGCGCGATCCTCACTGATACCGGTGGTCGCCAGCAGCATCTGGCGTTCGGCGTCCTGGTCCGGATAGGTCACGTCGATCTGCATGAAGAAGCGGTCGAGTTGCGCTTCCGGCAAGGGGTAGGTGCCTTCTTGCTCTAACGGGTTCTGGGTCGCCAAGACATGGAACGGGGTCGGCAATGGCCGATCGTCGCCGGCGACCGACACCCGATGTTCTTGCATCGCCTGCAGTAATGCCGACTGGGTGCGCGGGCTGGCGCGGTTGATTTCGTCGGCCATCAACAACTGGGTGAAGATCGGCCCCTTGATGAAGCGGAAGGCGCGGCGGCCGTCGTCGTCTTGCTCCAACACCTCGCTGCCTAGGATGTCAGCCGGCATCAGATCCGGTGTGCATTGGATGCGCCGATCTTCCAGTCCGAAGACCGTGCCGAGCACTTCGACCAGCCGCGTCTTGGCGAGACCGGGGACGCCGACCAGCAACACATGCCCGCCCGACAGCAGCGTGATCAGCGCTTCGTCGATCACTTCCTGCTGGCCGAAAATGACGCGGCCAATGCTGCTGCGCACATCGGTCAGGCGCCGGCCGAGCAACTCTATTTCATTGAGTAGGCTGTCAAAGGACTTGTCGTCGGTACGCTGGCCCTCGACAGTCATTTCGTTTGTGACCAAAAGACTACTCCTCGGACTAGGGATGCGGCGTATGACAGGGCAATCCAGTCAGCCTGACGCAATTGCGGAGCGGCTGCAGCGCTCGACGAATAACTCTCAACGGACGCCGGTTGACCATGGGCACTACCACATACGTATCACACGCGATGGTGAATGGCATTATCGCGGCACACCCATCTTGCGACCGGCTTTGGTCAAGTTGTTCGCCTCGGTGCTGTGTAAAGACCCGAAGGGACAATTCTGGCTGCAAACTCCCGTGGAAAAAGGGCGAATCGATGTCGATGACGTACCTTTTACCGCCGTGGCGCTGACCGTTGCCGGCAGCGGTCGCAAGCAGACCGTTCGGTTTCTGACCAATTTGGACGAAACGGTGCCACTCGACATGGAACATCCCTTGCGCGTCGGTGGGTCGGCTGACCGGGGTGGACCCGCACCCTATGTGATGGTCAGGGATGGACTGGAGGCGCTGATCGTGCGCCCGGTCTACTATGAGCTGGTGGAACTGGGTGAGAACGGGAGCGACGAGAACGCGGACAGGTTCGGCGTGTGGAGTAACGGCAAATTCTTCGGGCTCGGCGACCGGGTGGACGCCGAATGAGGCGCGACTTGGCGCAGCGGCTTGCCTCGGGCGGCAACGGTGGCCAGCAACGGCGCGGCGATCATGACCTCAACCCCGGCATGGGTGTCGCCCGGACCTTGGTCCCGGCGGCGGTGCTGGTGCCGATCGTCGAACATGCGAGTGGCGCGACGGTGCTGTTGACACAGCGGACCAATCATTTGCGCGATCACGCCGGTCAGATCAGTTTTCCCGGCGGACGGGTGGAGTTGCACGACAGCAGCCACGAGGCCACGGCGTTGCGGGAAACAGAGGAGGAGATCGGGTTGCCGTCGCAGCAGGTTGAACTGGTCGGCCGGCTCGATACCTACCGGACCCGGACCGGGTTCGAGATAACGCCCGTGGTCGGTTTCGTGCAGCCAGGTTTTCCCGTACGCCTCGATGCGTTCGAAGTTGCGGAGGTGTTCGAAGTGCCGTTGTCTTATGTGTTGGACGCGAGCAATCACGAACGGCACAGCCGCGTGTTCCGCGGACAGAACCGCGAATACTATGTGCTGCCGTACGAGAACCGATACATCTGGGGGGCGACTGCCGGCATGTTGGTCAACTTGCATGACGTGCTGAAGACATGACTCGTATCTTGCTGCAGGTGGTGCTGCCGATCGCGGCGCCGTTCGTCATCTATGTCGGCTGGCGGCTGCTAACGCGGGGGCGGCCCGGTCTGGCAAACCTCAACGAGGGACCTTGGTTCTGGCTGATCGGGGCCGGGTTGTTGCTGGTTATCGCCGGCCTGTTTTCGTTGCCGTTCCTGCAAAGCGGATGATCCAAGAGGCGGAGCGGCTGCAGCCACAGTCGTGGATGACCGCTGCCGAGACGCAGCGGGTGATGCAAACACTCAACCGAGACGGTGCGCGCGCGTTGTTTGTCGGCGGTTGCGTGCGCGATGCGATTCTTGGACGGCCGGTGAAAGACATCGACATCGCGACCGAGTTGCCGCCGGAGCAGGTGATCGAAAAACTCGAAGCGGCCGGCGTGCATACCGTGCCGACGGGCCTCTCGCACGGCACGGTGACCGCGGTAGCACCCGGCGGTGACTGGGACCACTTCGAGATCACCACACTGCGGGTCGATGTCCAGACCTATGGGCGGCATGCGCAGGTGGCGTTCACGGATGACTGGGAGGCAGACGCGCGGCGCCGTGACTTCACGATCAATGTCATATTCTGTGACGCGGACGGGCGGGTGTTTGATCCGGTCGGCGGGCTGGCCGATCTGCGCGCGGGTCTGGTGCGGTTTGTCGGCGAGCCGGTGGCGCGCATCCGCGAGGACGTGCTGCGAGTTCTCCGGTTCTTCCGACTACATGCCTATTACGGCCAAGGGGCACCCGACCCTGCCGCGTTAGAGGCGTGCACCGCATTGGCGGACCTGTTGCCGGATCTGTCCGGCGAGCGGGTCGCGGGCGAGGTGCTGCGGACCCTGCAGGCGCCGGACCCGGCCGGTGCGTTCGACTTGATGGCGCGCACGGGCGTGTTGCGGGTCATCCTACCGGAGGCTGGCGCTTGCGACCGGCTGCGCGCGTTGGTGCCGCTGGAATCCGAAGGTGTGGAGTCTTCGGGTCTGCGGCGTTTGGCCGCAGTGCTGCAGACTGATCGCGCCGGCATCGACGGGGTCGCCGACCGGCTGCGTCTTTCGAACCGGGAACGGACCCGGCTGCGTGGCGCCGTTACAGTTGGCTGGTCCGCCGCGACCGCGACGGAGAACCAACTGAAAGAGCTGCTCTACCGCCGCGGCGCCGAGCGCTACACCGACACGCTCTTGCTGACATGGGCGGAACATATCGCTGGGGGCCGGGCGGGCGACGAAGCGCCGTGGCGGGCGGCGCTCGCACTGCCGTTACGTTGGACTGTTCCGGAGTTTCCGCTGCAAGGGCGGGATGTGCTGGCGCTGGGCGTGGCGGCGGGGCCGCCGGTGGGCGACTTGCTTGAGGAAGCAGAGCAGTGGTGGATCGGCGCTGGATTCGAGCCGGACCGGGCGGCGTGTCTCGACTGGCTAAGGGCGCGGGTGGCGTCCGCCTAGTTGGTCTTTACGAGCTCACCGACGACGCGCAACTGGATCTCTTCATCCTGGAGACGCAGGAAGCTCACATCCATGCCGTTGTCGGTCAGGGTGCGATGATAGATCTGCATCTCGGAACGGCCGTCACCGTTGATGCCAAGGGAATAGACGGACAGGGTGTCGCCGTCGATCGTCGCCCAGCGCATGGGGTCGCCTTCCAATGGGTTGGGTAACTCTGCCTTGGTGAACAAGCCGCCGCGCGGCGCGAGGATGAAGAGGTTCGGGTTTGACTCCGACGGGAGGAAACTCTCTTCGATCTCCCGCCGACGGATGTCGTCGCCGGTGCGTTCGCCATCGTTACCGCGGACCACGGTAATCCACTTCAGGGTGAAGCCCTTGTCCTTATAGCTTTCCAGGCTGACATCCATGTCGCGCTGCTGGGTGGTCGCGGCGCCATCACGCTCGGCGACACCGCTGCCGACATAGTCACCGAAGAACCGTTCGATTGCCGCTTGTGCCGATGCGACCTGGCCTAGCGTCAGGCCGAAGATCAGGACGAGAAGCTGCAGGCCATATCTCATCAGTGTGTCTCCTGCGCGCCGGGCGCATCAGTTTGCCGTTTTGACCAACTGGCCTTCGACGGACCGCACCGCTTCACCGTCGCGGATGCGGGTGAACTCAAGCTGCATGCCGCCGCCGGTCAAGGTCCGATCGTAGGACTGGACCTCGTAACCGCCGTCTTCCCGTATCACAAAGACGTTAACCGATAGCGTATTGCCGCTGATATAGGCCCAGTTGACCGGTTCTCCATCGATCGGGCTGCCGCTGGCCGGCGCCAGATAGACCCCCGGGCGGTTGCTGGTGGCGAAGCTGGCGCGGGTGGTGCGGCGGCGCACGTCCGGATTACTCGGGTCGCCACCGGCGCGAATGACGCTGGTCCACTCGACGTAGAAGCCATCGCCCTCCGGGCCGATGTCGACGTCGAGATCGCGGACGGTCACTCCGAAATAGAGGCTGTCCGCATCTTCGGCAATGCCGGACCCGGCGTATTTACCGAAGAATGTGTTGAGCGGCAGATCCTGGGCGGCCGCCCCCAGGGGGCATAGCAGGATGAAAGCGGCCAGCGAGGCGGCCTGAAAAAGACGCAGCATGCCGGGGGATTCTCCCTTGTTGTTGGCGCCGCGTGAGGGTCAAGGCCACTTGGCCGTGGGCGGCATCGACATGAGAATAGCCTCAACGTTGCCGCCGGTCTTCAGACCGAATTGGGTGCCCCGGTCGTAGAGCAGGTTGAACTCCACATAGCGGCCGCGGCGGACCAGTTGGTGTTCCCGCTGGGCCTCGGTCCAGGGCTCGTTCATGCGCCGCCGGGCGATCTTGGGGTAGACCTCCAGAAAGGCCCGGCCGATATCCTGGGTGAAGGCGAAATCGGCGGTCCAGTCACCGGTGTTCAGATTGTCATAAAAAATGCCGCCGATCCCGCGCGGCTCACCGCGGTGGGGCAGATAGAAGTATTCGTCGCACCACTTCTTGTATTTCTCGTAGTAGCTGGGGTCATGCTGGTCGCAAGCCTGGCGAAAGGCGGCGTGGAAGGTCTCGGTGTCCTCGTCCTCCGGGACCATCGGTGTCAGATCGGCGCCGCCGCCGAACCAGGATTCCGTGGTGACGATGTGGCGGGTGTTCATATGGACCGCCGGCACCAGGGGCGAGCACATATGGGCCACCAGGGAGACGCCGCTGGCCCAGAACCGGCCGTCCTCGGCAGCACCGGGGATGCGGGCGCGAAACTCTTCAGAGAAGGTCCCGGACACGGTCGAGATGTTGACGCCGACCTTCTCGAACACCCGGCCGCGCATGATCGACATGGTGCCGCCGCCACCCTGTTCATCGCCGCCGGTATCGCGCTGCCAACTCTTGCGCTCGAACCGGCCGGCGGGACGGTCGCTGTGGGTGCCGGTAAGTGAGTCCTCCAGCTCCTCGAAGGCAGCGCAGATCCGGTCACGGAGCTGTTCGAACCAGGCGGCGGCTTCTTGTTTGCGGGCTTCGGTGTCCGGACCGGTCATGGATGCTCCTCCAGTTGCGCGAAACCATCGGTTTGGCGTAGGGCCTCGGCCAAGACAATGGCTGCGGCGGTGACGACGTTGAGCGACCTTGTACCCGCTGCCAATGGCACACGGACCGATGCATCGCAACGGGCGTGCACCTCGTCCGGTACGCCGGCCGACTCACGGCCCAACACTAAGGTGTCGTCCGGCCGGTAAGCGAGCGCTGTGTGGGGGACGGTCGACCGGGTCGTCAGTAGCACAAGACGCTGCGCCGCCGGTTGCGCGGCCAGAAATGTCGACCAAGAGTCGTGCCGCCGCCATTCGACGTGGGGCATGTAATCCATCACCGTGCGCCGTAGGCGCTGATCCGTCAGCACGAAGCCGCAGGGCTCGATGACGTCGACCGGGGTGCCGAGGCAGGCGCTTAAGCGAAACAGCGCACCGGTGTTCTGCGGAATGTCGGGCTGATACAGGGCGAGGCGCATCGGATGAATTCGGTCCCTAGGCTCGCGCTCTTTGCAGGGCGCTCTTTTTCGACTATACGGACGCCGGTTTCAGTCGCCAGGGGGGTCGGTTGTGCGGCACGGGGTCGCATTGCCGTTGGGGCGCCACCCACCTTTCCTCCCCCTGTAGATGGGCCCGCGGGAAGAAGGGATCGTTATGACAGATCAGGCGCACGGAGAGCACGGCGAAAGCCGCCGTGATTTTCTGATGTTGACGGCAGCCGCATTCTCGGCGGTTGGCGTGGGATACACCGTCTGGCCGTTCATCAGCTCTATGAACCCGTCCCAGGACGTCTTGGCCCTCTCATCGACTGAAGTGGACTTGTCCGCCATCGAAGTCGGGCAGCGCGTGACCGTGAAGTGGCGCGGCTCCCCGGTCTTCATCGATCACCGGACACCGGAACAGATTGCCGACGCGGAGGCGACGGCGCTCGACGACCTGCCCGACCCAGAGCCCGATTCGGCGCGGGTGCAGAAGCCGGAATGGCTGGTTGTCGTGGGCGTTTGCACGCATCTCGGCTGCATTCCGGTCGGTCAGAAGCCGGGCGAGGTGACCGGCGAATTCGGCGGCTGGTTCTGCCCGTGCCACGGCTCGGTCTACGACACCTCGGGTCGGATTCGCAGCGGGCCGGCGCCGACGAACCTGCCGGTTCCCGAATATACGTTCCTGGACGACACCACTATCCGTATCGGTTAAGCGAGGCGCGTTATGAGTGCTGGATCACCCGCGGCAGGCAAACCGGGCGGTTTCGTCAACTGGGTCGACAGCCGGTTGCCGGTCTTCTCCTACCTGCAGAAGGAATACGGCGAATACCCGGCGCCGCGGAACTTTAACTACTGGTGGAACTTCGGCGCGCTGGCGATGTTCATCCTGGTGACGATGATTGCCACCGGGCTGTTGCTGGCGATGCAGTACACGGCGAACACCGAAATGGCGTTCGATTCCGTGCAGCGGATCATGCGGGACGTCAATTTCGGCTGGCTCCTCCGCTTCCTGCATATGAACGGCGCCTCATTCTTCTTCTTGGTGATCTACATTCATATGGGCCGCGGGCTCTACTACGGCTCCTACAAGGCGCCGCGTGAGCTGTTGTGGATGCTCGGTGTCGTCATCCTGCTGCTGATGATGGCGACGGCGTTCATGGGCTACGTGCTGCCTTGGGGCCAGTTGAGCTTCTGGGGCGCGACGGTCATCACCAACCTGTTCTCGGCTATCCCGCTGGTCGGTGACGGGATCGTCACGTGGCTGTGGGGTGGGTTCACCGTCGACAACCCGACACTGAACCGGTTCTTCACGCTGCATTTCCTGTTGCCCTTCCTGATCGTCGGCGTGGTCGTGCTGCACGTGATCGCGCTGCACGTGCATGGCTCGAACAACCCGCTGGGCATCGATCCGAAGGGGCCGCAGGATACGGTGCCGTTCCATCCGTACTACACGATGAAGGACAGCTTCGGCCTCTGCGTGTTCCTGTTGGTCTACGCCGGGTTTGTATTCTTTGCGCCGAATTGGTTCGGCGAGCCGGAGAACTTCGTGCCGGCGGATCCGTTGGTTACGCCGCTGGAGATCTTGCCGGAATGGTACTTCCTACCGTTCTTTGCGATCCTGCGGTCGGTGCCGGACATCCTGTTCATCGATGCCAAACTGGCCGGCGTACTGGCGATGTTCGGTTCGATCTTCGTGTTGTTCCTGCTGCCGTGGCTCGACACCTCGAAGGTCCGGAGTTGCCGCTTCCGGCCGACCTACAAGTGGTTTTTCTGGATCCTGGTGCTGGATATGATTCTGCTTGGTTATGTCGGCGGCAATCAGCCTGACGATCTATCGCCACTAGGTGTGCGGTTCATCGTCTTGGGGCAAATCGGCACGCTCTACTACTTCTTCCACTTCCTGATCTTGTTGCCTTTGCTCGGCAAGATCGAGCGGCCACGGCCGTTGCCGGCCAGTATTTCGGAGGCGGTGCTGCCGGCGAACCGCGCGGGTGGGGGTGCCCCGGCCGGCGCGACTGCACAACGGATGGAGAAAGCCCGATGATCCGGTTGGTAGGGGTGGCGGTCGCCGCGACAGTCGTTTTCTCCGGGGCGGCGCTGGCGGCGGAGGGTGGAAAGCCGCCAAAGATCCAGGATTGGTCGTTTCAAGGCCTGTTCGGCGAGTTCGACAATCAGGAACTGCAGCGCGGCTATCAGGTCTATCAGGACGTTTGCGCCGCCTGCCATTCGCTGAAGTACATTGCCTTCCGGCATCTGGAGGGCATCGGGCTGAACGAGGAACAGATCAAGGCGCTGGCCGCGACCTTCCAGATTACCGATGGTCCCGACGAGTTCGGCGATTCGTTCGAACGGCCGGGCCTGCCCTCGGATTTCTTTCCGAGCCCATTCCCCAATGACGAAGCAGCACGGGCGGCGAACGGTGGGGCGTTGCCGCCGGATATGAGCCTGATTGTGCCGGCGTTCTCGCCCCGCTGGGTGCCTTACGAGCAGCGTCACCATGGGGCCGACTACGTCTACTCGATCCTGACCGGGTATGACGAAGAGCCGGCGGCGGACGTCGAACTGCAAGCCGGGCTGAACTACAATCCGTTTTTCCGCGGTTCGCAGATCGGCATGCCTAACCCGTTGTTTGACGATATGGTTGAGTATGTGGACGGTACGCCGGCGACCGTCAGTCAGATGTCGCGGGATGTCTCGGCATTTCTGACCTGGGTCTCCGACCCCCATGCGACCGAACGCAAGCAGCTCGGCTTCCGAGTCATGATCTTCCTGCTGTTTCTGACCGGCATTTTCTATGCCGTGAAGCGAAAGGTCTGGGCGGATCAGCACTGACCCCCACAGGGTCGCTTCTTACCTGGCGCTGAGGCGCCGCCGGCGCTAGGCGGTGTTCGCGTTCGCCATCGGCCGACTGGCGCAGATGGTCGTCGTGATGGCGCTCATGTCGTTTGTGATCTTCAGCCTGATCGGGCTGATGCCGGGTGACCCGATCGACCTGATGGTCGCCTCCAATCCGAATTTGACACCGGCCGATGCCAATCGCCTGCGCAGCCTGCATGGGCTCGACTTGCCGATCTGGGAACGCTACTGGAACTGGCTGATCCCGGCGCTGGGCGGCGATTTCGGCTATTCGCGGACCTACACGCAGCCGGTGTTCGACATTCTGCTGCCGCGGTTGGGCAACACGCTGATCCTGCTGGGATTGAGCAGTCTGTTGGCGATCGCGTTGTCGATCCCGCTGGGGGTCATCGCGGCGGTGCGCCGGCATTCGACGACCGATCATGCCGTCAACCTGTTCTGCTTTGCCGGGATCTCGGTGCCCGCCTTCTGGTTCGGGCTGCTGATGATCCTGTTGTTTGCCGTGACCTGGGGCGTCCTGCCGGCGGGTGGTATCGCACCGGTCGACGATAGCGGGTTCCTGGCGCGGCTGCCGTTCTTGATCATGCCGGTGGTGACTTTGTCGCTCGCCAGTCTCGCCGGGCATACCCGCTTCATGCGGGCGTCGATGATCGAGGTTTTGCGGCAGGACTTCGTGCGGACGGCCATGGCGAAGGGCGTCAGCAACAAGCGGCTGATCTATGGCCACGCGCTGCGCAATGCGATGCTGCCCCTGGTGACGATCCTGGCGCTCGACTTTGGAGCGCTGTTTTCCGGGGCGTTGGTGACGGAGACGGTGTTTGCCTATCTCGGTATGGGCAAGCTGATCTTCGACTCGATCATGGGCAATGATTTCAACATGGCGCTGGTAGCGCTGTTGCTGGCGACGTTTGTGGTATTGCTCGGGAACTTCCTCGCCGATATCGGCTATGCCGTGCTCGACCCGCGGATCAGCTACCGGGGGCGGGAGGTCTGATGGGCGGCCGCGGGCGGCTCTATTGGTACCGGTTCCGGCAGCATGGATTGGCGCTGGTGAGCGCTGGCCTGATCATCCTGATTGCGGCGGCGGCATTGGCGGCCCCGTTGATCGAGGCGGCGCTCGGTTTGGATGCGACGCGGGTTGATTTGTTCAACCGGCTGGCGCCGCCCAGCGCCGAGCATTGGCTCGGTACCGACGAGGCGGGGCGCGACGTGCTGTTGCGGCTGCTGTTCGGGGGGCGGGTGTCATTGCTGGTTGGGTTGGTGGCCGCCGTAGTGGCGGCGGTGATCGGCACGACGGTCGGCCTGCTGGCGGGATACTATGGCGGGCGGTTCGATACGTTGTTGATGCGCTTCACTGATGGCGTCATCGCGCTACCGGTGCTGCCGCTGCTGATCGTGCTGGCGGCGCTCGACCTCAGCAAGCTGCCGCTGCCGGCGGCCGTGGCCCAGAACGAGAATGTCAGCCTTTACCGGATCATCTTCATCATTGGTCTGGTGGGCTGGACGACGGTCGCGCGGCTGGTGCGGGCGGCGACCCTCTCCGTACGGACCCGGGAGTTTGTGCTGGCAGCGCAGGGGCTGGGGCAGAGCAATGGCCGGATCATGGTGCGGCACATCCTGCCGAACGTGCTCTCCCCGGTGGTGGTGGCGACGACCCTGAGCATCGGGGCCATCATGCTGCTGGAGGCCGTACTCAGTTTCCTGGGGCTCGGAATCCAGCCGCCGATCCCCTCTTGGGGCAATATGCTGACCAATGCGCAGGAGCTGATCTCCACGGCGCCTTGGCTGGCGGTTTTCCCAGGGTTAATGATTTTTGTGACGGTGATGGCCTTCAATTTCCTGGGGGACGGCCTGCAGGATGCCATCGATCCCCGCTCGGTCCGCCGTTAAGATCCGCTTGGCAGACGGACCGCCATGTGCTATTTCGCGCGCTTCCCGGCTGGGTGCTCCCGGCCCGTTAGTACTCGTGCCTACTAGGAGGACCTAGCCATCGTCCAGGTGGTCGTTCGCGACAATAACGTCGATCAAGCTCTGAAGGCGCTGAAGAAAAAGATGCAGCGCGAGGGGATCTTTCGTGAAATGAAGCTCCGCCGCTCCTACGAGAAGCCGTCGGAGAAGCGTGCGCGCGAGAAGGCGGAAGCGATCCGCCGGGCGCGGAAGCTGGCCCGCAAGCGGAAGGAACGAGAAGGCTCCTAAGCCTCTCCCAGTCGACAAGTCGGATTATTGGTGACGGCGCTCCAGTGGGGCGCCGCTTTTGATGTCGGGCATGATGCGCCTCGTCGCGCGGTGGCCCGCCGACACAGCGCCACCGTGGAGCTGTGCGATAAACGGCTGATCCGGCGGGGCCGAAAACAGCGTGCTCTGTTCTAACTGTTGGTAACGGCGACGAAGACCGCCACGGCGATCGCGACGAGGATCGCGAGCGTGGATCTCTGTTTCCTATTCATTGGCTAACGCCTATCAGGTCTCCAGCTGGAGCCCACGCCAGACGTCATACGGGCAGCTAGATATTCTCCAGCGCCTTGATGATGTCGTCGCACATCTTCTTGGCGTCGCCGAACAGCATCATCGTGTTGTCGCGGTAGAACAGGGAGTTGTCGACGCCGGCGTAACCTGACGCCAGGGAGCGTTTGACGAACAGCACGGTCCCCGACTCTTCAACGTTCAGCACCGGCATGCCGTAGATTGGGCTCGCCTTGTCCGTCTTCGCCGACGGGTTGGTGATGTCGTTGGCGCCGATGACAAAGGCGACGTCGGTCATGGTGAAGTCGCGGTTGATCTCGTCGAGTTCCAGCACCTCATCGTAGGGCACGCTGGCTTCGGCCAACAGCACGTTCATGTGGCCGGGCATGCGGCCGGCGACGGGGTGGATGGCGTAACGGACCTCGACGCCACGGGTCTTGAGCTGGTCGACCATTTCCCGCAGCGAGTGCTGGGCCTGGGCCACGGCCATGCCGTAGCCCGGTACGATGATGATCGACTTGGCTTGGGACATGATGAACGCCGCGTCGTCGGCCGCGCCCTGGCGCACCGTCTTGTCGCCCATATCCTCACCGGGACCCGCCGCTTCGCCGCCGAAGCCGCCAAGGATCACGTTGAAGAAGGACCGGTTCATGCCCTTGCACATGATGTAGCTGAGGATGGCGCCGGAGGAGCCAACCAGGGCGCCGGTAATGATCAGCAACGGGTTCTCGAGGGTGAAGCCGATCCCAGCGGCGGCCCAGCCCGAGTAGGAATTGAGCATCGAGACGACGACCGGCATGTCGGCGCCGCCGATCGGCACGATGATGAGGATGCCGATGGCCAGGGACAGAATGACGATCAGCCAGAAAACAAAGCCGGACTCGCTGGTCACGAACCAAACGACCAGCAACAGCAGGACAATGCCGAGGACTAGGTTAAGCAGATGCTGGCCACCGAAGACCACCGGCTTGCCGGACAGGATACCTTGCAGCTTGCCGAAGGCGATGACCGAGCCGGTGAAGGTGATGGCGCCAATGGCGACACCGATGGACATCTCGATCAGGCTGGCGGTCTTGATATCGTCGGCCGTGCCGATGCCCAGCGTTTCCGGCGCATAGAAGGCCGCGGCGGCAACGAACACGGCGGCCAAGCCGACCAGCGAGTGAAACGCGGCAACGAGCTGTGGCAGGGCCGTCATTTCGATGCGGCGGGCGATGACCGTGCCGATTGTCCCGCCGATCAGCACGCCCACAATGATCGTGCCGAAGGACATGACCTGGGGCAGCGCCAGGGTAGCGACCACGGCAATCGCCATGCCGGCGATGCCGAACAGATTGCCGCGGCGCGCGGTTACCGGGGAACTCAGGCCCCGGAGGGCCATGATGAAACAAATGCTGGCGATGATGTAGGCGAAGGCCGACACGCTGCTGGACATGGACTTGGTCGCCTACTTGCTGCGGCGGAACATCGACAGCATGCGCTGGGTCACGATGAAACCACCGAAGATGTTCACCGAGGCCAGAACCACTGCCAAGAAGCCGAAGAATTTGGAAAGAGAGAAGTCGCTGGGGCCAGCGGCAATTAGGGCGCCGACCACGATCACCGACGAAATGGCGTTGGTGACGGCCATCAGCGGCGAGTGAAGTGCCGGAGTGACGCTCCAGACCACGTAGTAGCCGACGAATACCGCCAGGACGAAAACAGTGAACAGGAAGACGAACGGGTCGCTGCCGGTGGCGGCGGAAGTGGCGACCACCTGGGTGGCCTCACCGGCCAGGGCCGCTGCCCGCTCGGCGACGCCTTCGAGTTCGCCGGCCAGGCGCTGCGCCTCATTGGCGAGCGCCGCGGCGTTCTCCGCAAGAGTTGCTGGGTCCATACGTCAGGCTCCGGCTTGGTCTTGGTCTTCGGATGGAGGGGCAGCGGGGGCCGGTTCAGGCGCCGGCTGCTCTGGCTTGAAGTTCGGATGGACGACGTCACCGCCCCGGGTCAGGCAGGTGCCGGTGATGATTTCATCTTCCCAATCGACCGCGATCTTCTTGTTTTCCTTGTCGATCATTGGGGTCACGAAGTTCAGCACGTTGCGGGCGTAGAGGGCCGAGGCGTCGGCGGCGAGCCGGGACGGCAGGTTCACCGGTCCGACGATGGTCACATCGTGAACCCGGGTGGTCTTGCCCGCTTTCGACAGGGGACAGTTGCCGCCTTGTTCGACCGCCAGGTCGACGATGACCGAACCCGGCTTCATCGTCGTCACCATCTCCTCCGTCACCAGGGTCGGTGCGGGACGCCCAGGGATCAGGGCGGTGGTGATGACGATGTCCTGGGACTTGATCGTTTCGGCGATTAGCTCGGCTTGGCGGCGCTGGTAGTCCTCGGACATTTCCTTGGCATAGCCGCCGCTGGTCTCGGCGGAGGCCGCTTCCTCGCTCTCAACCATGACGAAGGAGGCGCCCAGGCTCTCGACCTGCTCCTTGGCGACCGGCCGGACGTCGGTGGCGGAGACAATGGCGCCGAGCCGGCGCGCCGTGGCGATCGCCTGGAGGCCGGCGACGCCCGCGCCCATCACGAACACCTTGGCTGGATTGATGCGGCCGGCGGCGGTCATCATCATAGGCATTGCCCGCCCGAACTCGTAAACGGCGTCGAGCACCGCCCGGTAGCCCGACAAGTTGGACTGAGAACTCAAGATGTCCATCGACTGGGCGCGGGTGATGCGGGGCGTCAGTTCCAGGGCGAAAGCATCGATCCGCTTGCGCACATAGGCGCGCAGGGCGATCTCAAATTCCGACCCGTAGGGGTTGAGCTGGGCGACGAGCATGGTGCCGTCGGGGATCTGGCTTAACTCATCCCGGCCCTCCTCAGCGGTCATCGGCCGCTGCACCTTGAGGACCAGGTCGGCGTCGGCAAAGGCGCCGCCGGCATCCGGGACGATGGTCGCCCCGGCCTCCTCATAGGCATCATCCAGATAGGATGCGGCGGCACCGGCGCCGGTCTCCACAGCGACCTCGGCACCAAGGCTGCAAAACCGCTTGACGGTTTCAGGGGTTGCCGCGACCCGCTGCTCATGCGGCCGGCGCTCTCTCGGGATGGCGATCTTCATGTATGTGATCCGCTATTGCGGAGAAGGAGTTATTTTGGACGGGCGCTAATTTGCCTTGGGAGGCGCGCTAGGACAAGGGGTGCTACCGATGCGCGACGAGGGCCTCAAATAGCTCCGCCGCGTCGGGGTGGGATGGCGGCGAAACGCCGTCGTAGACGAAGCGGAACGACTCGTTGCCGGCTTGGTCGAAGACGAACAGCGTCGGCAGAATGTCGACCCCGCCAAAGCGGGCGCTGATCTCGTCGTTCCCCTCAAGAACGGTGATGTGCGGCGCGACCCGGTCGAGCAACCGCTGCAGCCGGAAGCTCTCGCCAGGATAGTGGCCGGCATCCTCCAGCCAGTTGACGGCGATCACCGTCAGGTTGTCCGCCCCGGCCTGCTCAATGAGTTTGCGGAACTCAACGAAGCCAGCGCGGCAAGGGGCGCACCAACTGGCGAAGAAGGCGACGATGGTTGGGCGGGTTTGCAGCGCCTGTGGGTCGAGACTGGGGCCGCGGAGGATCGGCAGAGCGGCCAACTCGACGGCGGTGTCGTGGTCGAGGTCGACGTTTTGGGCCTGGCTGTAGGTCGCTGAGAGCCCCAGAAGCAGCGCTGCGGCCGCCAAGGCGTGGATCCAGCCGCGTGGCCTCATGGCAGGGGCAGGCGGTGGCGGGTCAGCATTTCGGCCTGCCGTTGCTCCAACCCGGCCAAGTCGAAACCATCAATTAAATCATGGAATAAGCGGTGCCAGTTGATCTCCGCTTTCAGCCGCAGGAACACCGAACCAAGGCCGATCGCCGCCCGGTCCATCAGCACGAATTCACGCGGCGGAGTCACTGAGCCGGTGCTGCGCAGTTCCTGGTGCACCTGGTGGGCAATGTTGGCGCCGTAGAGGCCGGACTCGGATTCCTGAATGCGTTGGGTACGGTCGTCCATGATCGGCGCGTAAACGAAGTTCGCCCAGATATTGAGGACGCGGACCGTTTCGCGGCTCAGATCCTTGAAGCCCCAGGTCTCGTAGGCGTGCACGGCCAGTGCTTCGTCGTCGGTGCGCAGGGCGTTGTAAAGGTCGATGACGCCGCCGACGAATTTCGGCTGGAACACGCGGATACAACCGAAGTCGAACAAATTCACGGAAGCATCTTCGGGGCGGACCGTGTAGTTGCCGAGGTGAGGGTCACCATGAATGACCCCATAGAAGTAGAACGGCACGTACCAAGCGCGGAACATGTTGTAGGCGACAGTGTTGCGGTCGGCGTCTTCCTGCCCGGCGTAAGCGGCCAACGGCTCGCCGTCGTACCAAGTCGTTGTGAGCAGCCGTCCGGCGGATAGCGATTCAATGACCTCCGGCACGTGCACATTCGCTTCGTCGCCGAGCATCTCGCGGTACATGCGGGTGTGGTTGGCCTCACGCTCGTAATCGAGTTCCTCGCGCAGCCGTTCTGACAGCTCGGCGTGGATCTGCGATGTGTTAATGGAGCTGTCGCGACGCGCGTAGATAGCGAAGATCAGCTTAAGCTGCTGGAGGTCGGCTGAGACCGCGGATGCCATGTCCGGGTACTGCAGCTTGCAGGCGAGTTGCCGGTCGTCCTGATCGGTGGCGCGGTGGACCTGGCCAAGGGACGCGGCGCGGGCGGCGGTGTGCTCGAAGGACTTGAACTTGGCCTGCCAGTCGGGTCCCAACTCGGTCGCCATGCGCCGTTTGACGAAGGGCCAGCCCATGGATGGGGCATTGGCCTGGAGCTGGCTCAGCTCCGTCGCGTACTCAGCCGGCAGCGCGTCGGGAATCGTTGCAAGGATTTGTGCCGCCTTCATCAACGGCCCCTTCAAGCCGCCGAGGGCCAGCTTCAAGTCGGCGGCATGCTTGTCCCGGTCGAGATCCAGGCCGAGATAGCGGTTGCCGGCGAGGCGGGCCGCAGTGCCGCCGACGGCCCGGCCGACGCGGACGAAGCGGCCGACCTGGCCGAGGACTGTGGGGTCCTGATCAGCCACTCAGGCCAACTCCTCCAACTCGTCGATGAAGCCGCCGATCATCGCCAGGCCCTGCTGCCAGAATTCGGGCCGGGATGCGTCGAGGCCGAAGGGCGCCAGCAGTTCCTTGTGGCGCAAGGTACCGGCAGCGGACAGCATTTCCAGATAGCGTCCAGCGAAGCCTTCATGGGCTTGCTCGTAGCGGGCGTAAAGGGAGTTTACCAAGCAATCGCCGAACGCATAGGCATAGACATAGAACGGCGAGTGGATGAAGTGGGGGATGTAGGACCAGTAGCTCCGGTAGCCCTCGTCGAAACGGATCGCCGGGCCGAGGCTTTCGGTCTGGATGTCGATCCAGATGTCGGAGATTTCGGTCGCCAGTAGCTCGCCCTTGTGGCGGCGGTCATGCACCCGCTCCTCGAATTCGAAGAAGGCGGTCTGGCGGACGACGGTGTTCAGCATGTCCTCGACCTTGCCGGCGAGCAGGTTGCGGCGCTGCCGTTGGTCTTTGGTGTCGGCCAGCAGCTTGCGGAAGGTCAGCATCTCGCCGAACACGCTGGCGGTCTCGGCGAGGGTCAGTGGCGTGTCGGCCATCAAATGGCCCTGCTTCGCGGCCAGCACCTGGTGCACGCCGTGACCTAGCTCGTGGGCCAGGGTCATCACGTCGCGGGTTTTGCCCTGGTAGTTGAGCAAGAGGTAGGGGTGGCTGCTGGGCACGGTCGGGTGGGCGAAGGCTCCGGGCGCCTTGCCCGGGCGGACCGGGCCGTCGATCCAACGGTTGTCGAAGAAGCGCTGGCCGATTTCGGCGAGCTGCGGCGAGAATTGGCTGTAGGCATCGAGCACGGTGTCGACGGCCCTGGTCCAAGGGAACACATCCTCGTCGGCGTCGGGCATGGGGGCGTTGCGGTCCCAGTGGTCGAGTTGGTCCTTGCCGAACCAGCGGGCCTTCAGCGCGTAGTAGCGGTGGGAGAGGCGCGGGTAGGCGTCCTTTACTGCCGACACCAAGGCCTGCACAACTTCGTCCTCGACATGGTTTTCAAGGTTGCGCCTCGATACAGGACGGGCGAAGCGGCGCCACCGGTCCTCGATCTCCTTGTCCTTCGCCAGCGTGTTGGTGATGAAACTGAAGACGTGAAGGTTATCACCGAGGACCTGGCCGAGGGTGGCGGCGGCCGCTTTCCGTTTGTCGGCGTTCGGGTCAGAAAGCAGATCCAGCACCTCGGCGCTGGTTAGTTCCTTGCCGTCCAGCGGGAAGCGAAGCCTGGCCATGGTCTCGTCGAACAGGCGGGTCCAGGCAGCGTGGCCGGTGACGCTTTTCTCGTGTAACAGTCTTTCGAGTTCGTCGGAGAGCTGGTGTGGCCGAAGTGCACGGATGTCGCGAAGCCAGGGCGCGTAGGTGGCGAGACCCACCACCTCAAGCTTCGCATTGAGATCCGCGTCGTCGATGCGATTGATCTCGAGGGTGAAGAAGACCAGGTAACTCGATATGTCAGTGACGTTTTCCTGGATGTGCTGGTAGAAGCGCGCGACTTCCGGATCGCTCATGTTGCCGGCATGCTGCAGGCCGGCGTAGCTCAGTAGCCTCGACAGTGTCTCTTCCAGACGCTCGTACTCGGCGATCGCGGCGGCTAGATCGGCGCCCGGGTAGTTCGCGACATTGCCTTTGTGACGTTTCTCGAACGCTTGGGCTGCGGTGCGGGCGGCTTCAATATCGCGTTCGACCGCCGGTGAATCCATTGCCGGGTATAGGTCCGACAGATCCCACTCCGGCAGATCGCCGATTGCCTGATTCTCGCTCATTCTTAACTCCTTGAATCTAGGTGGGAGATAGGGTCCTTTACGATGTCCAACAACCGCACGAGTCAGTGTGCGGAGAGGAGCGAACAGACCAATGGACGCTGGCGACTACGGCCAACGGTATGACCGCTGGCGAAGCTTGCCGCACATGTTTTTCGACAAAGGGCAAGAGCTTCGCGACAGGCCGCTGTTCTGGGCCAAATCCAACGGCACGTGGCAGTCGATGACCTGGCAGCAGGCCGGTGCGCAAGTCGACGCGTTGTGCCGCAGCCTGCGGACACTCGGCATGGACCCCGGGGAACGGGTGCTGCTGATCGCCGAGAACAGGCCGGAATGGGCGATCGCCGATCTGGCGATCATGGCCGGCGGCGGCGTGGCGGTACCTGCCTATACGACGAACACCGAAGATGACAACTTCTACCTGCTGCAGGATAGCGGGGCGAAGCTGGCTATCGTCTCGACCCCAGCGCTGGCGAAGCGGCTGCTGCCGGCGGCGCGGCGCTATGGCGAACTGTCGGCGATCGTCGCGATGGACGATTGGGGTGATATCGACCGGTTCGGTCTGCGGGTCGAGGGGTGGGACGAGCTGCTGCGCCGGGATGGCGGCGGCGGAGACAGTGCCGCGGCGATGGCGGAATCCATCAAGCGGACCGACACGTCCTGCATCATCTACACCTCCGGCACCGGCGGTGTGCCGAAGGGCGTGATGCTGAGTCATGGCGCGATCCTCTGCAACAGCTTCGGCGCTTACCATCTGTTCGCCGATTCCGGGCTGTTGGAGTTGCACGACGAGACGTTCCTCTCCTTCCTGCCGTTGAGTCATTCTTATGAGCATACGGCAGGCCTGTTCTTCCCCATGTCGATCGGTGCGCAGATCTACTACGCGGAGAGTATCGACAAGCTGTCCGCCAACATGGCCGAGGTCAGTCCGACGATCATGACCGCGGTGCCGCGGCTCTATGAGTCGATGTATCAACGCATCGTCACCGGGGTGGAACGCAAGGGCGGTTTGAGCGCGAAGCTGTTCAACAAGACTATCGAACTCGGCCGTAAGCAGTATGAAAACGCGGGGCTTTCGTTCTTCGATGCGCTGACGGACAAGGTGCTGGACAAGCTGGTGCGGGCGAAGGTGGCGGCGCGGTTCGGCGGACGATTGAAAGCGTTCGTGTCGGGTGGGGCGCCGCTGAACTATGACATCGGCACGTTCTTCCATGCGCTCGGCGTGCGGTTGCTGCAGGGCTATGGACAAACCGAGACAGCGCCGGTGGTGAGTTGCAATCCGCCGCTCGGCATCAAGATGCACACGGTCGGGCCGGCGTTCCCCGCCGTCGAGGTGAAGATCGCCGGCGACGGCGAGATCCTCGTGCGCGGCGAATTGACGATGCAGGGTTACTGGCGGCGGCCGGAAGAAACCGCCGAGGCGTTGCGCGACGGGTGGGTGCATACCGGCGACATCGGGCGGATCGACGAAGACGGCTACATCCAGATCACCGACCGCAAAAAGGACATCATTGTGAACTCCGGTGGCGACAATGTCTCACCGCAACGAGTCGAGGGTGTGCTGACGTTGGAGCCGGAGGTCGAGCAGGTCATGGTGTACGGCGATAAGAAGCCGCATCTGGTGGCGCTGATCGTCGCCGACCCCGATACGATCAAAGCGAAGGGCGGGGTCGATTCAGCCGAGTTGCGGGCGGCGCTGGGTGCCGCCGTCGACCGGGCCAACAAGGCGCTGTCGCGGCATGAGCAGGTGCGTGGTTTCTCGATCGCGCCGGAGCCGTTTACGACGGAAAACGAGATGCTGACGCCTTCCCTGAAGATCCGGCGTCACAAAATCAAGGAACGGTATGGCGGCGAGCTTGAAGGGCTGTATGGCCGAGGGCGCGCGGCGTAGCAGAATGAGGGTATCAATGCGGTTTGTCTGGCTCGGTGTGCTGGTGTTGCTGGGCGCGTGCGATTTGGCGCAAGGGGTGACGGACGAGCGGACGGCAGGCGAAGTCGTCAGTGACAATGTCATCCGGGCAAAGCTGTCGACCGTGCTGATCACCCAGGAGACGGGCGACCTGTTTGTCGATGTTAGCGGATCGGTGTTCGAAGGCCGGCTGATGTTGACCGGGTCGGTCGACGACCGTGACGCGTATGACCGCGCCACTCGACTAGCCAACGGGATCGACGGTGTCTCCGAGGTCATTAACGAGCTGCAGATCGGCGAGGAAGGCGGGTT
This sequence comes from Alphaproteobacteria bacterium, assembly GCA_028279245.1. Classification (GTDB taxonomy): domain Bacteria; phylum Pseudomonadota; class Alphaproteobacteria; order UBA6615; family UBA6615; genus JANQOE01. The sequence goes on along the minus strand of JANQOE010000003.1, from coordinate 19,700 downwards.
CAAGGTCACCGCCAGCGACGTGACGATCGAAACGAAGATCAAAGCCAAGCTGGTGCAGGATTCGGCCGTGCAGTCCGTCAACTACCGCTGGCGGTCGGTCGGCGGCGTCGTCTACCTGATGGGACTGGCGCAAAACCAGGCGGAGCTGGACCGCGTGCGGTCGGTCGTTCGTGATACCGCCGGGGTGAAACGCATCGTTTCCCACGTCAATCTCAAAACCTAGCGAAGTTTGCTTTGTTGCGGGCCGGCTGCGCGGTTTGGAATAACCCAAGACGCGAAGATGCGGCCGCCGCACGGTTGTTGCGTCTGCTGCGGTGCGCATAGACTTGCCCTTGGAACGGCCCTACATCCGCGGGTCAAGACAAGGGGTTAAGTGATTACTGCATGTTGGCGGCGGTTTCCCTCGACGACAAATATGCGCTGGAATCCGGGCGCGCATATCTGTCCGGCATCCAAGCGCTGGTCCGCCTGCCGATGGATCAGCGCCGCATCGACGAGGCCGCCGGCCTAAACACCGGCTTCTTTGTCTCCGGCTACCGGGGCTCGCCCCTAGGCGGACTGGATCAGCAGTTTCTGCGGGCGAAGCCGTTCCTCGAACGCCATCACATTCAGATCCGCCCGGCCGTTAACGAGGATCTGGGCGCGACAGCGGTATGGGGGTCGCAGCAGGCGGTGCTCGGCCCCGGCGCGCGCTACGACGGTGTCGTCGGCATGTGGTACGGCAAGGGACCGGGTGTCGACCGCAGCGGCGACGTGTTCAAACACGGGAACCTGGCGGGCTCCGCCAAACACGGTGGAGTGTTGCTGCTGGCGGGGGACGACCATGCGGCGAAGTCGTCCACGGCGCCGCATCAGTCCGAATACAATTTCATCGATGCTTCGGTGCCGGTGCTCAATCCGTCCGGGGTGCAAGAGATCCTCGACTATGGGCGGCTGGGTATTGCTTTGTCGCGCTATTCCGGTTGCTGGATCGGCCTGAAGACGATCGCCGAGACAGTCGACAGTTCGGCCTCGGTCTATGTCGATCCGCACCGGATCCAAATCGTCACGCCGGATGACTTCGAACTGCCGGAGGGCGGGCTGAACATCCGTTGGCCGGACCCGCCGATGGATCAGGAATACCGGCTGCACAAGTACAAGCTGTACGCGGCCCTGGCCTTCGCGCGGGCGAACAGGCTGGACCAGGTGGTGATCGACTGCCCGCACCGGCGGTTCGGCATCGTGACCACCGGCAAGTCGTATCTGGATGTGCGGCAGGCGCTGGACGATCTGGGGATCGACGAGGAGCTGGCCGCCGAGATCGGCCTGGTCGTTTACAAGGTCGGCATGTCCTGGCCGTTGGAGCGGGACGGTATCCGGCGGTTCGCCGAGGGCCTCGAAGAAGTTTTGGTGGTCGAGGAGAAGCGGGCGGTCATCGAGAACCAGCTCAAGGAGCAGCTTTACAACTGGCGGTCAGACGTGCGGCCGCGGGTCATCGGCAAGTTCGACGAAGACGGAACTTGGATCCTGCCGTCCACCGGCGAGCTGACGCCGGCGGCGATCGCCCGGGCGGTGGCCGGACGGATCGAGCGGTTCCACACGTCGGCGCGGCTGCGGGACCGGCTAGCGTTCCTGCAGGAGAAGGAAGAGGCGCTGGCCAGCCTTGGCGGGTACGCCAAGCGCATTCCCTACTTCTGCTCCGGCTGTCCGCACAACACCTCGACCAATGTGCCAGAAGGCAGCCGGGCGTTGGCTGGGATTGGCTGCCACTACATGGTCACCTGGATGGACAGGCGCACCGAGACCTTCAGCCAGATGGGCGGCGAAGGCGTGCCGTGGGTCGGTCAGGCGCCGTTCACCGATGAAGAGCATGTGTTCGTCAATCTGGGTGACGGCACCTACTTCCACTCCGGCAATCTGGCGATCCGCCAGGCGATCGCGGCTGGCGTCAACATCACCTACAAGGTGCTCTACAACGACGCGGTGGCGATGACCGGCGGGCAGCCGGTCGACGGACAGCTTACCGTGCCACAGATGACCAACCAGTTGGCGGCCGAGGGCGTCGCCAAGATGGTGGTGGTCACCGACGAGCCGGAGAAGTACGGGGTTCGGCCAGGCTTTGCCGATGGTGTGACGGTGCGGCACCGGGACGAACTGGACACAGTGCAGCGCGAGTTGCGAGAGGTCCCGGGCGTTACCATCCTGATCTACGACCAGACCTGCGCGGCGGAGAAGCGGCGGCGGCGGAAGCGCGGGCTCTATCCCGATCCGCCGAAGCGCGTGTTCATCAACGACCGAGTCTGCGAAGGCTGCGGCGATTGCTCGGTGCAATCGAACTGTCTGTCGGTCATCCCGATGGAAACCGAGTTCGGCCGCAAGCGGGCGATCGATCAATCGAGCTGCAACAAGGACTTCTCCTGCCTGAAGGGTTTCTGCCCGAGCTTTGTGACGATCGAGGGTGGGCGGTTGCGGCGGCCGCAGGCGGATGTGAGCGAGCCGTTGGACCCGCGTGGCGCCGATCTGCCGGCGCCGGTGCTGCCTGCCATGGCCGACCAGCCCTACAACATCCTGATAACCGGGGTCGGTGGCACCGGCGTGGTGACGATTGGTGCACTGCTCGGCATGGCGGCGCATATCGAGGGCAAGGGCGTTTCGGTGCTCGACATGACCGGGCTGGCGCAAAAAGGTGGGGCGGTGACGAGCCATGTCCGCATCGCCGCGCAACCGGAGCAGATTCAGGCGGTGCGGTTGGCGGCCGGTACGGCGGACCTGGTTTTGGGCTGCGACATTATGGTGGCGGCCAGCTTCGATGCGCTCGCCAAGATGCGCGCAGGCGCGACCCACTGCATCATCAATCAACACCGCACCTACACGGGCGAGTTCACCCAAGATCCGGATCTGGTGTTCGGGCGCGATCGTATGCAGCGGCTGATCACCGATGCGACCGCCGATGGCGACAGCGTCTTTGTCGATGCCACGCACCTGGCGACGAAACTGCTCGGCAATAGCATCGGTGCCAACCTCTTTTTGCTAGGCTACGCTTGGCAAAAGGGTTTCGTACCCGTCTCTTATGCGGCTTTGTTGAAAGCCGTGGAACTCAACGGCGTTGCCGTCGACCTTAACAAGAAGGCGTTGATGTGGGGCCGCTGCGCGGCGTCCGACCTGTCGCAAGTCGAACGGCTAATCGCCGATGATTCGGAGGTGGCTGATCCGCCGGCTGAACCGACGCTGGACGAATTGCTGGCGCGTCGCCGGGGCGAGTTGGTGCTTTACCAGAATGAGGCATATGCCGAGCGATACGTGACGCTGGTGGAGCAGGTGCGTGTGGCCGAGCAAAGTCAGGCGCGGGGCCGCGACGGTTTGGCGGCGGCGGTGGCGCGGTATTACTACAAACTGCTGGCCTATAAGGACGAGTACGAGGTTGCCCGGCTACACACGGACCGGCGCTTTCTCGACCGGCTGAACGCGCAGTTCGAGGGCGGCTTCAAAGTGAAGTTTCATATGGCGCCGCCGGTCCTGTCGACGCAGGACCCGGTTACCGGCATTCCCGCGAAGAAAGAGTTTGGACCCTGGATGTGGCCGGCGCTGCGGCTGCTCAAGCGGTTGAAGTTCCTGCGGGGCACACCGTTCGATCCGTTCGGGCGGACCGTGGAGCGGCGCACCGAGCGTGCCTTGATCAAGGAATACGAAACAGTGGTTCGCGCGCTGATCCGTGATCTGAGCTTCGACAACCATGGTCTCGCGGTGGAGATTGCGAGCTTGCCGGAGCGGATCCGTGGCTACGGCCATGTCAAAGAGGCGAATGTTCAAACGACCAAGGCGCGGGAGGCCGAATTGCTGGCAGCCTTTCGTAGTCCAACGCCGACGGCACAGGCGGCCGAATAGGCTGCGTCAGAGATTCAGCGCGCGTACGTAAAGCTCTAGCAACGCTTCTTGTTCTTGACGGTCGGCCGGCTCCATTTTGCGCAGCTTGATGACCTGGCGCAGCGTCTTCACGTCAAAGCCCGTCCCCTTTGCTTCGGAGAAGACCTCACGGATGTCGGCGCCGATGGCGGCCCGTTCCTCCTCCAGTTTCTCGATGCGCTCAACGAACGAGCGCAGACGGTCAGCGGCGATTCCGCCTACATCCGGCATTCGACTTCCCCTCTGTCCGGGCCTCGGCGCCCGGGATTTGCGCGAACGCGCTTTTTAGTCGCCGGGGCTTCGGCGACGCAAGCCTAGTCTGTGGGCTTCTTCGTTTCGAAGGTCGCGAGCTGCTCGGCCGATGCCTCAGTCTGGTACTTGGATTTCCACTCGGCGTACGGCATGCCGTAGACCAATTCACGGGCATCGTCGTAGCTCATCTCCAAACCTTTTTCCTCGGCGGCGCTGCGATACCACTTGCTGAGGCAGTTGCGGCAGAAGCTGGCCAGGTTCATCAGGTCGATGTTCTGCACATCGGTGTGTTCCCGCAGATGCTCGACCAGCCGCCGAAAGGTGGCGGCTTCCAGTTCGGTTTGGGTCTTTGGGTCCATGGCGGCTACTTGCTCCAGGGCTATAGGTCGGTGACGGTCTCGTCGATCAGCCAATCGACAACGGCATTCAGGGCGTCCCGTTCGCTGGCGCCGTCTTTGATCGCCGCCTGATAGATGGCGACCTGGCGCTGGGCACTGGTGCCGCGGCTGACGATGTCGCGGGCATGCTCGACACAGTCCAGACATCCGTTTTCGGCCGCGTCCTCGCGCACGATCGAGATCATCTCCTCCAGTAAGTCGGCGTAAGGCACGACCTCGCCGATGCCGAAGTCGATCAGCCCGTCAGATAGGCCATATCGCTGGGCGCGCCAGCGGTTCTCGTTGATCAGCATGTTGGAATAGACACGCCAGCGCTGGTTGTTGCGGCGCAGCCGCAGCAGCGCGGCCAGCAGGCTCAGATACAGTGCCGCAATGCTAATGCCGTCCTCCAGCCGGGTGCAGACGTCGGTGATGCGCATCTCTAGCGTCGGGAACTTCGGATGGACGCGGATGTCCCACCACAGCTTGCTGGGGTCGTCGATGATGCCGGCTTTTTTCAGCACTTCGACGTGTCGAAGGTATTCGCCGAAACTGTCGAACTTCTCCGGCAGGCCGGTGCGCGGCAGCTCATCGAACACGCTGATCCGGTAACTCATCAGACCCGTGTTGCGCGCCTGCCAAAAGGGAGAAGAACTCGATAATGCAAGGAGATGGGGCAGGAAGTAGACAACTTGATTCATCAAGTCGATACGGGTTTCGTCGTCGTCGAGGCCGACATGGACATGCATGCCGCAGATCAGAAGGCGTTGGGCGACGGCCTGCAGATCCTCCGCTAGCATGTCGTAGCGTTCGGCCTCGGTGTGGCGTTGGGTCTGCCAGTTGGCGAAGGGATGGGTGGAGGCGGCGATGGGCCGCAGGCCATGGCGTTCGGCGGCCTCGGCGACGCATAACCGTAGTTGTTTCAGCTTGTCGCGGGCGACGTCGATGGACTCGCACACCGCGGTGCCGACCTCGACCTGGGCGCGGAGAAACTCGGGTACCACCGCACCGACCTGCTTGCTGACGATTGTTTTGCAATCGCGCAACAGGCCGTCCGGCGGGTCGTCCACCAGATCGCGGCTGTCGGGATCGACCAGCATGTATTCTTCCTCGATCCCGACGGTCAGCGGATGCTTCTTCATTGGGGCCGTGCCTCATGCATGCTGCTATCGGTAGCGATCTCGGCCAATACCTCGCTCAGCAAGCTGCCCCATTGTTCGACCCCCGCAGGCGTGTCGATCAGGTCCTGCCGCACCTCCAGCAAAGCATGGGCAAGGCCTTGGGGCTCGGCGTGGCACTCCACGGTGTAGCCGTAACCGTCATGGGCCGAGTAGGGGACGTTGTCGCCGGCACAGACCGCCGGCTTGGTCCGCAGATGCCGTAGGATGGCATGGGGGAGGCGCGGATCGGTGCGCCACAGCACGCTCACATGCCAGGGACGCTCCTCGCCCCGCATGATCGGCGTGAAGCTGTGGATCGACAGGACCATTGGGACCGTGCCGGCGGCCATCAGGGCGCTGATCTTGCGGTCTATTTCCTGGTGGTAGGGGCGAAAAATCTCATCGTGCCGGGCCAGCCGCTCCGCCGATGATAGGCCGTGGTTGCCGGGGACGATGACCCCGTCACTGATTTCCGGGGTTGATGTCGGATCGTCGGGGGTCCGGTTGTTGTCGATCACCAACCGCGAAAAGTTGGCGAGCAAGGCCGGGCAGTCGAGGCGGCCGGCCAGCAGCTTGGTTAACTCGGCGGCGCCCATGTCCCAACCGATGTGCCGGCGCAATTCGGCGTGTTCGAGGCCTAGGCTGTTGAGGCGCTGGGGAATGCGGTTGCTGGCGTGGTCGCACAGTAGGAGGATGGGCGCGCCGCCGTCCCAGTTGAAATGGTCGAACGGCGGCGGGTCGCTGGGGCCGAGAATCGGCTCTTGATGGGATCTGGTCTCGGCGGTGTCCGGCATTCGGGCAATATAGTCATAACTCTTCGGGCGGAACCAGATTCCGCGAAAACCAACGCTTTGTCGGTTGACCGATGGCTGCGGTGCGGTATGAAGACCGTGGGCTGTCCTGGGAATCGAGTCAAAAATGCGGCGCTTTCGTAACGCCAAGATCCTGGCCACGCTGGGGCCCTCCAGCGACACGCCGGATGTCATTCGTAGCCTGTTCGAAGCGGGCGCCGATGTGTTCCGGTTCAATTTCAGCCATGGCAGCCACGAGGACCATCGCAAGCGCTACCAAGCTGTCCGGGCACTGGAGCGTGAGTTCGAGCATCCCATCGGCGTGCTGGTCGATTTGCAGGGGCCGAAGCTGCGGGTCGGCGTCTTCGAAGGCGGCCAGGCGACGTTGGAACCTGGGCAGTCCTTCCGTGTCGACTTGTCACCGGCGCCGGGCACGGCCGAACGGGCCAACATCCCGCATCCTGAACTGTTCCAGGCGCTTGAGCCGGGCACCACGATCCTGATCGATGACGGCCGCATCCGGCTGCGGGCCGACGAGGTGGGGCCGGATTATGCGGTGACCGAGGTGGAGGTCGGCGGCGAGATTTCCGACCGCAAGGGCTTCAATGTGCCGGATGTCATCTTGCCGTTGGCGGCTCTCACCGAAAAAGACCGAAGGGATCTGCAGTTCGGTCTCGATCTCGGGTGCGACTGGATTGCGCTCAGCTTCGTGCAGCGGCCCGAGGATGTGGCCGAGGCGCGCAAATTGGTCGGCAACCGGGCGCGGGTGATGTCGAAGCTCGAGAAACCGTCGGCGATCGACCATCTTGAGCAGATCATCGAGCTTTCCGATGCGGTGATGGTGGCGCGTGGTGACCTGGGTGTCGAGATGCCGCCGGAAACGGTGCCCGGCGTGCAGAAGCAGATCGTGCGGGCTAGCCGGCGAGCGGGTAAACCGGTCGTTGTGGCGACGCAAATGCTGGACTCGATGATCTCCGCGGCACAGCCGACCCGGGCGGAGGCGTCGGACGTGGCGACGGCGGTCTATGACGGGGCCGATGCGGTGATGCTGTCCGGGGAGACGGCTGCCGGGAAGTACCCGACTGAGTCCGTGACAATGATGAGCCGCATCATCCGGCAGGTCGAGAAGGATCCGCTCTACCGCAGCCTCTTGGATAGCGGGCAGCACGATCCGGAAGCCACCGCGGCGGACGCGATCACAGCGGCCGCCCGGCAGGTGGCCGAGACGATGCGCGCGGCGGCGGTGGTGACCTACACAACCTCTGGATCGACCGCGCTGCGGGCGGCGCGCGAGCGGCCGAGCGTGCCGATCCTGTGTTTGACGCCGAACACCAAAACCGCGCAGCAGCTCACCGTTGCCTGGGGGGTGCACACGGTGGTGACGGAGGACGCGACCAACATCAACGACATGGTCGAGCGGGCCGGGGAGTTGTCCCAGACCCTCGATTTCGCGCAGCCGGGCGACCGGCTGGTGGTGACGGCGGGCGTTCCGTTCGGGACGCCCGGTGCCACCAACCTGTTGCGGATCTTCTGGGTCGAGGCCTAGGCCAGCATACTGCGCAGCATCCACGCATTCTTTTCGTGGATCTGCATGCGTTGGGTTAGTAGGTCGGCGGTCGGTTCATCACCCGCCTTTTCCGCGGTCGGGAAGACCTCCCGCGCGGTGCGAGCAACCGTTTCTTGTCCGGCGACGAGTTGGGCGATCATCGTTTCAGCCGCCGGCACGGCTTCTTCCTCGTTAATCGACGTCAGTTTCGCGTAGGCCGCATAGCTGCCAGGGGCCGGGTGGCCCAGGGCGCGAATGCGTTCGGCGATCTCGTCCACCGCCGCCGCCAGCTCCGTATACTGGGTCTCGAACATAAGGTGGAGCGTGTTGAACATCGGCCCCGTGACGTTCCAATGGAAGTTGTGAGTCTTCAGATACAAGGTGTAGCTGTCGGCCAAGAGCCGGGAGAGCCCGGCGGCAATGGCTTCGCGATCCGCTGTATCGATGCCGATGTCGATCGGTTGGGAGGTCTGGTTCATCTCTACCCCGCCTAAATTAGAATTATTCTAATTTAGGCGGTCGGGCAGCGGGATTCAAGGGAAAATGTCAGGCGGCCAGGGCCTCCTGACGGGCCGCGACGATCTGATCGGCTTCACGCCCGGCGAGTTCGGCCAGGTGGTCAAACTCAAACCGGAAGGTGCCCGCACCCTGGGTGAGCGACCGCAGTTCGATGATCAGGTCATGCATCTCGGCCCGTGGCATATAGGCCTGCACGGTGTCCCAGCCGGACCAGCCCGGTTTGGCGTCAAAGCCGAGGATCTGGCCCCGACGGCCGGTGATCAGCGTGTTGACGCGGCTGGTCTGATCGCTGGGCACGTCGATTTCCACCTTGCACACCGGTTCCAGCAGCACCGGATTGCACTTCGGCATGCCTTCGCGCATGGCTATGGCCGCGGCGGTGCGAAACGCCTGGTCGGAGCTGTCGACGGCGTGGAATTGGCCGTCGAATAGACAGACGGTCAAGTCGACGACGGGGAAGCCGAGGGGACCGCGGCTCAAATACTCGCGGACACCGGCCTCGACCGACGGAATGAACTGGCGGGGGACCGCGCCGCCGACAATGCGATTGCTGAACTCGAAACCGACGCCACGGGCAAGGGGCTTGATCTCCACCTTCACGTCACCGAACTGGCCGTGGCCGCCGGACTGTTTTTTGTGGCGGGCATGCTGTTCGATCGGTTTGCGGATGGTTTCTTTGTAGGGCACCTGCGGCGGCCGCAGGGTGACGTCGATATTGTATTTGTGCTGCAAGTTTTCGCGCGCCACGGCGATGTGGATCTCACCCTGGCCCCACAGGACCATTTCATGGGTGTCGGGGTTGTGCTCGATGCGATAGGACGGGTCTTCCTCGACCAGCTTCTGCACCGCACCGCTCAGCTTTACCTCGTCCTCCCGTTTCGCCGTGTTTACCGCGAGCCCGTATACCGGTTCGAGTGGCTCGGGAAGCGGATCACCGGCTTCGCCCTTGCCTTCGGCGGTCAGCACATCACCGCGGTCGACTGACTCCAAGCGGCCCAGCGCGACGACCGCGCCGAGGCCGGCCTTGCTGATCTTTTCGTGCTTCTCGCCGAACAGGCTGTAAAGACCGGTGACGCGGGAGCCGGCGAGGTGGCTGCCTTCGGCAATGGCGCCGCTCCAGACCCGGGCCAGGCTGAGCTTGCCGGTGTGGGCGGCGTAGTGGGTCTTGAAGACTTGCGCGACGACATCATTGCCCGGATTGAAGCCGCGGCTGGCGGCGGTGGTGCTGACCGACGGCGTGTCGTGGCGCAATGATTTCCAGAGACGGAATACACCGCTCATCGTTTCGCCGCTGCCGAGCAAGACCGGCACGACGCTGTCCTTGGCAAGCGAGGACGACAGGTGTTTGTAGACTTCGGATTTTTCGGGAACGACGTCCTCGAGCAGTTGTTCCAAGAGGTTGTCGTCGAAATCGGCCAAGGCTTCGAGCAGCTCCTGGCGGGCGATCTGTTCTTCGTCCTGCATGCTGTCGGGGATTTCGATCAGCGCCGAGCTCTGGCCCGGCTTGTAGGAGTAGGCGCGTTCGCTGATCAGGTCGACGTAGCCGGTGATCGCATCGCCATCCTGGATCGGCACTTGCCGCAGCACCAAGGGGCGTTGGGACACGGACTGCAGCGATTCCAGGACATCGCCAATGCGCGCGTGGGGGTGGTCCAGTTTGTTGATGTAGACGATGTGCGGGATTTTGTGGTCGTCGAGGAACTTGAACAGCGGGGCAAGGCCAAGGGTCTTGCTGGTATCGGCCTCGCAGACAACGACGGCGACGTCGACGACCGGCAAGACGTTGGTTGCTTCCTGCGCGAACTCGATAGAGCCGGGACAGTCGATCAAGGTCCAGCCGTCGCCCATGAACTGGCACTGGGCGGCCGATAACTCGACACTCATGCCACGGGCGCGGGCGACCGGACTGCTGTCGCCGACAGTGTTGCCTTCTTTGGTCGTGCCCTTGCGGGTCACCGCCTTCGCCGTATAAAGGAGAGCCTCCATCAAGGTGGTTTTGCCGCTGAGATAGTGCCCGACAAGAGCGGCGCAGCGGGCGCCGTTTGCATCCGCCATGATGGTCCCTCCTTTTGATTAGTTCATCTTTAGACCATCATGGTTTCACCAGCGCGGAGCCGAGTCCAGGCTAATCGGCCATGGTTAACTCAGCGCACCGCAGGCCCGTTGGATGCGGGTGCAGGCCTCGGTCAAATCCTCGGTTGAGGCGGCGTAGGAGATGCGGAAGTGCGGCGACAAACCAAACGCCGCGCCGTGCACGCAGGCAACGCCTTCGGCTTCAAGCAGGTAGGTCACGAAGTCTTCGTCGGTCTCAAGGCGTTTACCATTCGGCGTCGTCTTACCCATGGTCCCGGCGCAGGACGGGTAGACATAGAAGGCACCTTCCGGCCGCGAGCATTCGATGCCATTCGATTGGTTCAGCATCGAGACCACCAGGTCGCGGCGGTCGCGGAACGCTTCGTTGTGTTCGGCTATGAAATCGTGCGGTCCGTTCAGTGCCGCGACCGAGGCATATTGGCTGATGGTTGAGGTGCTGGTGATAGACTGTGAATTCAGCTTGTTCATCTGCTTGATCAATTCGACCGGGCCTGCGGCATAGCCGACGCGCCAGCCGGTCATGCAATAGGCTTTCGACAGACCGTTGAGGGTCAGTGTGCGGTCGAACAGGTCTGGCGCGACCTCGGCGATGGTGTGGAACTCGAAGCCGTCGTAGACGATCTTCTCGTACATATCGTCTGTCATGACCCAGACCTGCGGATGCTTACGCAAGACGGCCGCCAACTCTTCCAACTCGGCCTTGGTGTAGGCGCGGCCCGATGGGTTCGATGGTGAGTTCAGCATCAGCCATTTGGTGCGGTCGGTGATGGCGGCCGCCACCCGGTCGGGCGACAGTTTGAAGTCGCGGTCGGAGCCACACTCGATGACGACCGGCTTGCCTTCGGCCAGCAGCGTGATGTCGGTGTAGGAGACCCAATAGGGGGCCGGGACGATCACCTCGTCGCCCGGGTTCAGCGTGGCGACCAGGGCATTGTAGATCGTGCTCTTGCCGCCGCAGCCGACGCTGATCTGGTCCATGCCGTATTCGAGTTTGTTGTCGCGCTTCAGCTTGGCGACGATTGCCTCGCGGAGAGGCTGGATGCCGGCAGGCGGCGCGTATTTGGTATGGCCGGCGCGCATCGCGGCGATGGCCGCCTCCTTGATATGCTCAGGCGTGTCGAAGTCCGGTTCGCCGGCGCCGAGGCCGATGACGTCGCGGCCGGCGGCCTTCAGCTCGGCGGCTTTGGTCGACACGGCGACCGTCGGCGAGGGCTTAATGTTGCTCATGCGATTGGCGATGAAGGCCATGGTCTAGCTGCCTGTTGCTGGGTCCGCGAGAACCTAAGCCTGGGGCCTGTCAGGAGGCAAGCGGGCAAGCTGCGGGCGGGACTCGTCAGGCGCCGTGGTTGAACCCTATATTCGCGCCATGCAAGAGGTAGTGGATCTTTCCGAGGTTCGCGGCGCCATCCCGCCGGCGACCGAAGGGGTGCCCTTTCAACTGGTCTCGGATTATCGGCCGGCGGGGGACCAGCCGGAGGCCATCGCCGACCTGCTGGGCGGTGTGCGGCGGGGCGAGCGGGACCAGGTGCTGTTGGGGGTTACAGGCTCCGGCAAGACTTTCACCATGGCCCATGTCATCGCCGAGATGGGGCGGCCGGCGATCATCCTGGCGCCCAACAAGACGTTGGCGGCGCAGCTCTATGGGGAGATGCGCGGGTTCTTTCCGAACAACGCGGTCGAGTATTTCGTCTCCTATTACGACTACTACCAGCCGGAGGCGTACGTCCCGCGCAGCGACACCTACATCGAAAAAGAAGCGACCATTAACGAACAGATCGACCGGATGCGTCATTCGGCGACGCGGTCGCTGATCGAGCGGCGCGATGTGGTGATCGTGGCGTCGGTGTCCTGCATCTACGGCATCGGCGACGTTGAGTCCTATCAGCAAATGACGCTGACCTACAAAGCGGGTCAGCGGGTGGACCGCAGCAAGATCCTGCGCGACCTGGTGGAGCTGCAGTACCGGCGGAACGATGCCAACTTCTATCGCGGCACGGTGCGGGCGCGGGGCGATACGCTGGAGATCTGGCCAGCGCATTTGGACGAACGGGCCTGGCGCATCACCCTGTTCGGTGACGAGATCGAAAGCATCTACGAGTTCGATCCGCTGACCGGGCAGAAAGCGGACCCGCTGGAGCGCATCAAGGTCTATGCGAACAGCCATTACATCACGCCGAAACCGAGCCTGCAGCAGGCCGCTAAGACGATTCAGGTCGAGCTGAAGGCACGGTTGGAGGAACTGCGTGCGCAAGGCAAGCTGCTGGAGGCGCAGCGGCTGGAGCAGCGCACGACGTTCGATCTGGAAATGATGCAGACGACCGGGTCGTGCAACGGTATCGAGAACTACTCCCGACACTTGACGGGCCGGCAGCCCGGAGAACCGCCGCCGACGCTGTTCGAGTATTTGCCGGAAGATGCACTGTTATTCGTCGATGAATCGCATATCGGCGTGCCGCAACTCGGCGGCATGTATCGCGGTGACTATTCGCGCAAGTCGACCCTGTCGGACCATGGGTTCCGGCTGCCGTCTTGTGTCGACAACCGGCCGCTCAAGTTCGAGGAATGGGAGGTGATGCGGCCGCAGACTGTCTTCGTCTCGGCGACCCCCGGCGACTGGGAATTGGAACATACGGGCGGGGTGTTTGCGGAACAGGTGGTGCGGCCGACCGGGCTGACGGACCCAGTGTGCATTGTCCGGCCGACCGAGACCCAAGTGGACGACCTGCTGAGCGAATGCCGGGAGGTGATTGCCCAGGGTTTCCGCATTCTGGTGACCACGCTCACCAAGCGCATGTCGGAAGATCTTACCGAGTACATGCACGAGCAGGGTTTGAAAGTGCGCTACATGCACTCCGACGTCGACACGTTGGAGCGTATCGAGATCCTGCGGGACCTGCGGCTTGGCGCCTTCGACATCCTGGTCGGCATCAACCTGTTGCGCGAAGGTCTCGACATTCCGGAGTGCGCATTGGTGGCCATCCTCGATGCCGACAAGGAGGGCTATCTGCGGTCGCGCACATCGCTGATCCAAACCATCGGCCGGGCGGCGCGGAACGTCGAGGGCCGGGTTATCCTGTATGCCGACAGGATGACGGACAGTCTTACCGCGGCACTGGACGAAACCAGCCGGCGGCGGGAGAAGCAACAGGCCTACAATGCGGCGCACGGCATTACGCCGGAGAGTGTGCGGAAGAACATCTCCGACATCCTCGATTCCGTGTTCGAGAACGACCGGGTCACGGTGAAGACCGGTGACGAGGAGACGCCGCATCTCGTCGGCCACAATCTGCAGACGCATCTTGCCGATCTGGAAAAACGCATGCGCGAGGCGGCGGCCAACTTGGAGTTCGAGGACGCCGCGCGGCTACGCGACGAAATCAAGCGGTTGGAGGCGCAGGAACTGGAACTGCCGGTCGCCGAGCGTGGCAGCCAGAAGGTCGAACGGGCGCGTGCCTTGTTGGGACGCCCTTCATCTCCCGCCCGCGGCAAGCGGCGCCGGCGATAAGCGTTTCGTCGAGTCATGACAGCGGTTGCCGGCCTCATTCAGATTGGGGCGGCGTTTGCGTTGCTGCTGCACGGGGCGCGGTGGCTGCTGGTCGGTAGCGCGCGGGTGTCGCTGGCGCTCGCGGTGCCGGCGCCGCTGCAATCATGTGTGTTGGTGACCGCATTTGCTGCGCCGATGGCGATCTTGTTGGCGGTGGCGGCGTTGATCGGCGCGCCGGGTATGGCGGGCGGCGCCGTCATCGGCGTGCAGATGCTTTTGCTGCTGCTCGGTTTGGGGCTGCACGCGTCCGGTCAGCAGGCGCCGCGGGTGACGGCGGGCGCCTGGCGCGACATGGGCGCACTGATCGCGGCAACGCTGTTGCTGTTGCTGTTTGCGCGGGACGGTGCGTTGGTGCGCTGGGAAGGCGTGCTGTTGCTTGCCGCCGCGGGCGGCTATTTCTGGCTGCTTGTCGTCACGGCGGCCGAGGGCATGACATTCCGACTGGACCCGACATTACGTTGGCGCGTGTTGTTGTTCGGCGCATGGCAGCCGCTTGGCGGTGTGGTGCTGTTGCTGGTTGCGTCGGTCCTGATGGTGCGGGGCTCAACGCTGCTTGCGCCAAATGTCGGTCTGCAAGCCAGTGCAGCGGGCGCGTTGCTGTTACCGGCGGCCATCGGCTTCGCGGCGCTGCGTGCCCTGCCGCAACTTGACGACGACCGGTGGTCCAACGAGACGTCGGGTTTGTTAGCTTATGTGGTGACGGCGTTGTTGTTGAATGCTGGCGTCGTTGCCGTGTTGGGTTCGGATGCGACGTCGCAACTGTTGCTGTTCGACACCTGGGTGTTGGTAGCCGTCACGGTTGTGGTGCTGCTGGTGTTGCTGGGGAGCCGGCCGCTGTCGCGGGTCGAAACGTCGGGACTGCGACTGTTGTATCTGGCCTATTCGGCGACGTTGTTCGAGCCGCTGTTCTCCAATATCCGGTAGCCTCGGCGGTTCGGCGGCGCGGTTTGGGTATACCGGAATCGACTTTACTTTCTACGGGTTAGGTGGGGTTTGCCGGGCTCCGTGAGTCCAAGTTTTGCACATGCGTCTGGACCCGTGTCACAAATCCGCCACACACCTCGATCATGTCGCTTTTTGCTGATCGGTTCGCTGTTGACTTGTTGTTTATATAATATAATCAATGTGTTAGTGATTTTGCCTATTTTTTGTGCAAGAGGGTCGGAAGGGTTGGTGGCGCTTGTCCTAAGGTGCCCGAAGCGACTTTCTGCACAAACTTGTCCACAGGAATCGTGGATAATCGGCCGGGTGGAGTTTTGCGCCGATGAGTGACGGGTCCGTCGACCTTTCGCGCGGAATTGCCGCGATCAAGTCACAGCTACGTCTTTTGAGTGGCGGCCCGGGAGTCTACCGCATGCTCGATCGCGGCGGCGAGGCGCTCTATGTCGGCAAGGCGCGCAACTTGAAGCGCCGGGTGGTCACCTACACCCAACCGGGACGGCTGCCGCCGCGCCTGCAGCGCATGGTGGCGGAGACGCAGTCGCTGGAGGTGGTGACCACGGAAACCGAGGTCGAGGCGCTGCTGCTTGAGTCGAACCTCATCAAGAAACTGAAGCCGCGCTACAATGTCCTGTTCCGTGACGACAAAAGTTTTCCCTATATCCAACTGACAACCCATCAGGACTGGCCACAGGCGGTGATGTACCGCGGGGCGCGGAACAAGCCGGGCGCGTTCTTCGGGCCATTTGCGTCGGCCGGCGCGGTTCGCCGCACGCTGAGTGCGCTGGAGCGGGCCTTCCTGCTGCGCACCTGTTCCGACGCGGTGTTCAAGTCGCGCACCCGGCCTTGTCTCAAATACCAACTGAAGCGCTGCAGTGCGCCTTGCGTCGGCCGCATCTCCGACGGGGACTACGCGGCGCTGGTCGACGAAGCGAAGTCCTTCCTGACCGGCCGCAGTCACACGGTCAAAGACCGGATGGCGAACGCTATGCAGTCGGCGAGCGATGCGTTGGAATTCGAGGTGGCGGCGCGTTTCCGCGACCGGATCCGGGCGATGGCGCAGATCCAGGCGCACCAAGACATCAATGTCGAGGGGACAAATCTGGTCGATGCCGACATTATCGCGGCCCACGAAGAAGCCGGGCAGATCGGTGTGCAGGTGTTCTTCTTCCGCGCCGGACGAAACAACGGCAACCGGGCCTACTATCCTCGGCATGAGCGCGGGCTGGAGACGGCCGAGGTGCTGACGGCGTTCGTCGGACAGTTCTATGAAAACAAGTCGCCGCCGCGCGAGGTGCTGTTGAGTCACCCGGTGCGGCAGCAGGAACTGCTGGCGGAAGCGCTGTCAGTGCGGGCGCAACGGCGGGTGCGGCTGACCGTGCCGCAGCGGGGGGCGCGGCGGAACATCGTCGATCATGCGCTGCGCAACGCACGGGAAGCGCTGGGGCGGCGGTTGGCCGAGAGTTCCTCGCAGCGGCGGCTGTTGGAAGGTGTGCAGGAGGTGTTCCGGCTGGACGCAATGCCGGAGCGGATCGAGGTCTACGACAACTCGCATATCTCCGGCACCAACCCGATCGGTGCAATGATCGTCGCCGGGCCGGATGGGTTCATGCGCAATGCCTACCGTCGTTTCAACATCCGGACCGATGTGACGGGCGATGACTATGCGATGATGCGTGAAGTTCTGACCCGCCGGTTCTCTCGGGCGCAGAAGGAGGACCCGGACCGCAGCGGCGGCCAATGGCCGGATCTGGTCCTGCTGGATGGCGGCAAGGGTCAATTGAACGCGGCCCTCGGTATCATGGCCGAACTGGGCATCGAAGATGTGCCAATGGCGTCGATCGCCAAGGGGCCGGACCGAGATGCCGGGCGGGAGCGTTTCTTCCCGCCCGATCAGTCCCCCTTTCGGCTTGATGAACGGGATCCTCGCCTTTACTTCTTGCAGCGCCTGCGCGACGAGGCGCATCGGTTCGCGATTGGCGGACACCGGGCGCGGCGCGCGAAGGCGATGGGAGAGAATCCGCTCGATACCGTCCCTGGGGTCGGGCCGCGCCGGAAGCGGGCGCTGCTCAATCACTTCGGGTCGGCCAAGGCCGTTTCCCGGGCCGGTCTGGACGACCTGGAGAGTGTCGAAGGTGTGAGCAAGGCCCTGGCGAAACGGGTTTACGATCATTTCCGGGAGGACAGCTGAGTTCTGGTTATGAACCTGCCGAATGCCCTAACCATTCTCCGCATCCTGCTGGTGCCGGTGATCGTCGCGCTGATCTTCGTGCCACAGGATGCCGCGCGTTGGACCGCGCTTGGCTTGTTCATCCTGGCGTCGGTCACCGACTATTTCGATGGCTACCTGGCGCGGGTGATGTCGATCCAGACCGATCTGGGCCGGCTGCTCGACCCGATCGCTGATAAGATCCTGGTGGCGGCGGTGCTACTGGCCTTGGCCGGCACGGACGATCTGCGGGGCTGGGCGCTGGTGCCGGCGCTGTTGATCCTGTGCCGGGAAATCGTCGTCACCGGCCTGCGGGAGTTTCTGGCGGAGTGCCGGGTGCCGTTACCGGTCAGCCGGTTGGCGAAGTGGAAGACGGCGGTGCAACTGGTGGCGATCGCTTTCGTCATTATCGGCCCGGTGGCGACCGAACTGCACGCGGCGAAGATCGGCGACGCGATGCTATGGATCGCTGGGCTGCTGACCCTCGTGACCGGATTCGACTATCTGATGGTCGGGTTCCGCCACATCAACGCGGCGTCGCCGCGGGGCGGCTCAAGCAGCTAGGCTGCCGGCACGGGCGATTGGGCCTATATTTCGGCTACGGATCGACGTTGAGAGCGAGGCCGCTTGCAGCTTTCGGATGACTGTTTCGCGCATGGTGGCGGGCTGTTGCCGCTGGACAAGGCGCTCGAGCTGATCCGGACGCGGTTGGACGCGGTCACGGAAGTGGAGACCGTGGCGCTGGCGGCGGCGGGCGGGCGCATTCTGGCGGCCGATATCGTCGCGACGCTCGATGTGCCGCCGCACGACAATTCGGCGGTCGATGGGTATGCGGTGCGCTTTGCTGACCTGAAGCCGGATGGGGACACGCGGCTGCCGGTTGGCGGCCGCGCTGTTGCCGGCGCGGGGTTGGGTCGCGAGGCGCGCGGCGGCAAGGCTATCCGGATTTTCACCGGTGCGCCGATGCCGGCGGGTCTGGATACGGTCGCCATGCAGGAGGATTGCCGGGCCGACGGTGATACCGTGTCGCTACCGACTGGTTTGCGCCTGGGCGCCAATCGCCGGTGCCGGGGCGAAGACATCCGTGCCGGTGACAAAGTGCTGGCGGCGGGCCGGCGGCTGCGGGCGGAGGACCTTGGCGTTGCGGCGTCGGTTGGGCAGCGCACTCTGGCGGTGCGCCGGCAGCTGCGTGTTGGGCTGTGCTCGACCGGGGACGAGGTGCATGAGCCGGGTGCCGACCGTGCCGCCGACGGGATCTTCGATGCGAACCGCTATGCGCTGATGGGGGCGCTGCGGGACCTGGGTTGCGCGGTCGAGGACTTGGGGATCCTGCCGGATCGGGCCGAAGCGGTGCGCGGCTGTCTAGCGCAGGCCGATCGGTTCGACCTCCTGCTAACGTCCGGCGGGGCGTCTGTCGGTGAGGAGGACCATGTCGCGGCGGCCCTCGGCGAACTTGGGGCGGTGCATTTCTGGAAGCTGGCGATCAAGCCGGGGCGGCCAATGATGATGGGGCAGGTGTGTAACACCCCGGTGGTCGGCCTGCCCGGCAACCCGGCGGCGGTGATGGTGACCTTCATGATGGTGGCCCGGCGGCTGATACTCCGATTGGCCGGGGCGGCGGACGAGGCGCCGGTGGCGCATCCGGTGCGGGCGGACTTTGCGCATCGGAAGAAAGGTGGCCGTCGCGAGTTCGTGCGAGCGCGGCTCACGACGGGTCCCAATGGCATGTCCAATGCGGTGAAGTATCCGCAGGAAGGTGCCGGCAATTTGATGTCGTTCGTCGCCTCGGAAGGCCTGGTGGTGCTGCCGGAGGATACCGTTGCGGTGGCCCCGGGTGATAGTGTCGGCTTCATTCCCTTCGCCACATTGCGCTAGGACGACGATGAAGGTTCTGTATTTCGCCTGGTTACGCACGCGCATCGGCCACGCCGAGGAAGACGTCGATCTGCCGCCGTCGGTCACGACGGTGGCGGAGCTGGTCGACCATCTGCGTGGCCTTAGCGATGCTCATGCGGCGGCCCTCGCCGACATGAAGGCGGTGCGTTGCGCAGTCAATCAGGACTTTGCGCAGCCCGATGCGGCGATTTCGGCGGGTGACGAGGTGGCGTTCTTCCCGCCGGTGACGGGTGGATAGACGATGGTTGTCGTGCAACGCGAAGACTTCGATGTCGGCGCGTGTCTGGAGGAATTGACGGGCACCGCCGCTGATGTCGGCGCGGTGGTGAGTTTTGTCGGCCTGGTGCGGGAGATCACCGGGGCGGACGCGCCGATCACGACCATGGCGCTGGAGCATTATCCCGGCATGACCGAGAAGATGCTGCAGGCGGTCGAGGACGAGGCCCGTCAACGCTGGCCGTTGTCAGGCAGTCTGATCATTCACCGCTATG
>JANQOE010000001.1 GCA_028279245.1 Alphaproteobacteria bacterium | reverse complement strand
CAGGAACCTTCTAAGATTCCCGTCCAGGCGCTTTTGCTGAGCGGGCAGTGGCGGTAATGTCCCAGCCACTCCCAACTCTGTTAAGGAAGAAACGCATGGCCGATTTGCGGTTGGACCGGAAACTGGAAAGCATTCGGGCGGGCAACTACCGGCCGTCGGACTTTATTATCGCCGACGCGAAGGACCCGGAAATGGGAGGCGGGATCGAGGCCGCCGGGCCGGCGCGCGATCCGAAGACCGGGGTAACGGACGGGTTCAAACCCTATCCGACCTTCCGCGAGGCGATCGCCGAGATGACGAAATCCGACCTGGTCGACGTCATGCTGATGGCGCCGTCGATGGGGGAGCGTCTCTGCCGGGACGGGGTTTTTGCGGGATCCAAGGTGACGCCGGCCATTCGGTTGAACGAAGCCACCGACATTTGGAGCGCGCGTGGCTCCAGCTATAAGCAGCATGCGGCGGAGCCGTTCCGGACGGTCCGTCCCAAGTCAGCGCGGGCGTTCTGCGATTTAGGGCTGTATTCCATCACATTCTACAATGACCGGGATCGGGATACCCGCACGCTCAACGCCTATCGGGCGTTTCGCGAGGATTGCAGCGACGCCGGGATGCGGCACTTCCTGGAGGTGTTCAATCCGCATTTTTCGATTGATCTCGCCGGTGCCGAACTAGGCGCGTACATCAATGACTCGATTGTTCGCTGTCTGGCCGGCGTGTTGTCGGACGAACATCCGATCTTCCTGAAGATTGCCTTCAACGGAATGACGGCGATGGACGAAATCGCGAGCTACGATCCCTCGCGCATCGTGGTCGGTATCCTGGGTGGGGGCGCCGGAACAACGCGCGATACGTTCGAACTGTTGTCGCAGGCCCATCGTGCTGGCGCACGGGTGTCGCTGTTCGGCCGGAAGATCAAGATGGCGGAAGACCCGGTGACGCTGGTCGGCTTCATGCGCCAGGTGGTCGAGGACGCGCTTGATCCGAAGGAAGCCGTGGCCGCGTACCATGACGCGCTGACAAAGGCTGGCATCAAACCGATGCGCGCGCTGGACGAGGACAGTGCCGTCACCGAGGACGTGCTGAAGGCTGAAGCGAAGAGCTAGGCGCGTCGATCCTGGCCCGGGCCGTTCAAGGGATCCGGGTCAGGGAGAATTCCGCAAATGTCACTTTGCAGCCCCGGCCTTGGGGGCTGCACGCATATGGGCCAACCTGGACCGGTGCCCGGCCATCGTCTTCGAGTAGGTGGGCTATGCGAATGGTGTCGAAGGGCCGGTTGCCGATGTGCAGGGCGATCGAATAGTCGTTGCCGCGGCGGGCGATGCGGAACGATGATTCTGGTGGGAAGTCGGCCACCGGCTGATAGGACCAGTCGGAGTAGCCCGCGTTGGTGACGACGGCACCGAGATGCGCCGGTTGGCCGTCCGCATACTCGCACGAGGTTTTTAGCCAACCGCTGGCACTGGTTCGCACCATCAGTCCGGCCTGGTCGTACATGGCGTTTGGTTCGATCCGCACGGTGACCTCCGCGTCAAAATCGGTGTCGGCGCACCCGTAGAGGAAATGTCCGTCATCGCGGCGGAAGCCATAGTGCGTGCGTTGCCAGAAGTCCGTTTCGGGCAGCGTCTCGATGCTGACCGTCTCGGCGGATGAACTGACAACTGTCGGCGGACAGTGCCAGGTGAGGTTGCGCATATCGATTCTTGACATGTGCCTGCGTAGCCGATCGGCGCGGGTCCAACAAGAAGAGTGTGGTTAGCCCTTATGTGTCGTATAAGCATACGAAAGTACTCTAATAGGTGGACTCGAGGCTCGCGTGGCTGCGTTTCGATCGGACAAGAACATTGCGGACTTTGTCCGCGCATTGCCCGCACCCAATCCGTTGTTTGCGCAGTGGTGGTTCACCGTCGAGACAGTGGGGACGGTGGTCGACCGGCTGCGGCAAGAGGCGCATGGACCGGCCGTACTGGTGCTTGGCGCGCCTTCGGTGGCATTTGGTTTGGCGGCAGACGGGTTTGCCGTCACGACTTTCGATGCCGACGAGCACTCCGTGGCACTGCTCCGGCAGTCCGAGCTGCCGATCGATGCGCGGGTCTTGGAACTGAGCCGCCGGCGCGTTGACACGGCGGTCGGCGGGCCATTCAACGCAGTGTTCATGGATCCGCCCTGGTATCCGGGCTGGTTCCGGGTTTTTCTCGAGCAGGTGCAGTCCGTCATCGCGCCGGCCGGGCTCCTTTGCAGCTCGCTGATGACCGCGGAATACGACCGCGAAAGCGGTCACCGGTCGGCTATCCGGCAGGCGATCCGTAGCGCTGGCTTCACTGCGGACTGGGTACGCCATGGTGGTTTGACATACACCGTACCGGCACAGGTGGCAGCTGTTGGCGCCGGGGCGGACACACGGTCCGGCGACCTGCTGCTGGCGCGGGCGCCGTTGTCCGGCGGTGACTGGGATGCGTTCGCGCAGCTAGGCGACCGGCCAGCGCCCCAGCCAGAGGTGCGGGTGTATGCGAGAGCACCGTCGCAATTTCGGGTGTTTGCCCGCCAGCCTACGGCGAACCATGCCGCCTGGCAGGACAGTTCGGTTATGCGGCCGGTGCCCTTCGCGTCCGGGCACTCTTCTCGAGAGATCCCCGACGTCTGGACCTCGGACCGGCGTGGCGTTCGGTTGCGGGACAGAGACGTGCATGCCGCGGTGGCGGCCTGCCTTGAGAGATGGAGCGAGGGCCGAATGTCTAAAGAACCGGTCGTCATGTCACCGGGCATTCAGGACGTGTTCGAGAGGCTCGATGCAAACCTTGGGTTGTCTGGATGTCATTCGATCTGATTCGCCAGATAGGTACTTACGGACCGGTTGTTAGGCAGAATTAACCATTCATAAGTCGTACCGTGGGAGCATCGGTCGCTTCAAAATCCGGTGCCCAGATGTCGACACACAGTTGGGCGGCCCAGAGAGCCGACGAGCCTACACCGAACCGCGGCGAAACTAGTCGAGCGGCGGCGTGTGGGGGCCGGCGCTAGACATGGCTCACGACTTACCGGCGGAGCCCGACGGATACGTTCCGTTTCGAACCAGATTCCTGGCCTGGTGGAACGGGCTGGAGCCCGATGCGCTGAACAAGGCGCCAAGCGCCAATAGGGACAAACCCGTTTCGCCGGCGGCGATTGAGGTTGATTCCGGCAACATGCCGGCAACCGAGATTCAAGCGTTGCGTCGGGAGTTGTTGCAGAAGCTGTGGGGCGAAGGTTTCCTTGAGCCGGGCGGTTCCGATTACACAATCCAGTTGATTAAGCCGGCGGCGCCGACACCTGACCAGAGTATTCTCGATCTTGCCCCGGGGTTATGTGGCGGGGCAAAAGCCGTGGCTGAGGAGTATGGCGTCTGGGTGGATGCCATGGAGCCGGATCCGGATTTGTTTGCCGCCGCCGAAGTCTTTTGCGAGCAAAAAGGGGTGAAGAAAGTCACGCTCTCCGAATACGATCCAGCAAAACTGACCCTGCCGAAGAAGCGCTACAACTCCATCTATGCGCGCGAGCGCTTCTACATGTTTGAAGACAAGAAGTGCATCCTCGAGGCGGTTCGCCACGGGCTGAAGCCTGGCGGGCAGTTTCTGTTCACCGATTTGGTCTTGGCAAATCGCGAAGGTGAAACAGACGCTGTGTCTCAGTGGCGGGAGACCTTGCCGTCTCGACCGTTCTTCTGGACGATGAAGGAGTATAAGGACGCGCTCCAGCAGATGAAGTTCGATGTCCGCGTTTTTGCGGATGAGACAGATTCCATATGTGCCAACATTCTGCGCGGCTGGTCAGACCTCGCAGAGGGGCTGGCGGATGGGACGATGGGGCGCGCCTTCGTCGCTGTTTTGATGACCGAGGCCGAGCGGTGGCTCTATCAGGCGAAGGCGATGGAGCAGGGGCAACTCCGGTTTCTTCGTGTCCACGCCATTCATCACGGGAACAAGATTCGGCTGTTGTCGGATCCTTGATACGCGTGATCGAGTGCTCGCGACCGAGGTTCGGAATCCGGTTTGGTTTGTCAGTGTTGCGCTTCGAGGGCTTTGCCGATCAGGCGCGAGGCGCGACGCGCCATCTGCCGCAGTTCGTGATGGGAGGTCCCGGCGCGCGCACGGACAGATAGGCCAATCAGCGTGTTGGTTGCGGCTTCGGCGGCGGCACGGGCCGATTGTTTGTCCTGTTTCCCAAGCAGTTCGACAAAACGGTCCTGCATGGCTCGATCGGTCTGTCGGACATACCGCTGCAACTCACCCTGAACCTCCGACAAATGAGCTGCGCCGGGGGCTGTGCCAAACACCAGGCAACCGCGTTCCCGACCGGCAAAGTAGGCTCTTAGCATTTCAGTGAAGAAGCGGCTCAACGCCTCTTCGGCTGTTGCACCCTTCTGTAGAGCAGGGTGCGCGGCGTTTCTGGTCCGGTCGGCGAATGCCGCCAGGGCGGCGAGATACATCGCCAGCTTGTCGCCAAAGGCCGCGTAAAGACTGGGACGAGTCAGACCGGTGGCAGCCGAAATGTCGTCCAGGGAAGTGCCGTCGTAACCCTTCTGCCGGAACGCTTCCATGATTGCCGCCATAGCGTTGTCGGGATCGAATGACCGCGGCCGGCCGCGGCGGGCCTTGAGTGGAGGCATTTTTGTACTGATGCGCATATTAATTGTTGACGGGCTGGCTATTATAAGCGAAACAGTATAATAATACAACGCACTCGCGACTGCAGATCTCCCGCTTGGCGTTGACCCCCTACAGTGAAGGTGTCTTATGGACTATCCGGATGTGAGGCCGGCGCAACAAGCCGGCCGTGACCAAGTGATCCACACCATTAGCTTGGGCTTTGCCGCCGATCCCGTCGCCAGATGGATCTGGCCGGAAGCCAAGACATACAGCGAGACGATGCCGCGGTTTGTCGTTGCGTTCGCGGGAAAAGCGTTCGAGCAAGCTACTGCATACATTGCAGGCGTTTGCCACGCGGCGGCACTCTGGCTGGCGCCGGGTGTCAAACCTGATGCCGAGGCTGTTGATAAGGTTCTTCAGGAGTCAGTACGATCAGAGATCCGGGAAGATCTCGAACGGCTGTTTGTTCAGATGGATGAGCATCATCCAACGGACAAGGCATGTTGGTACTTGCCGATGATTGCGACCGACCCTGCCCATATGAGTCAGGGACTGGGAAGCGCGTTGCTCGTCAACGCGTTGGCCCGTTGCGACCGGGACGGGGCGTTGGCCTATCTGGAGGCGACGACGACCAGGAGCGCTGTATTGTACCGCCGGTACGGCTTTGAGATTGTCGGCGAGATCCAAACGCGGTCATCGCCGCCAATCTATCCGATGGTCCGTCGGCCCCGACACGGTGTCGCGGCATAAGTGGGTACAGAGCGACACTGATTGTCATGGCCCGCATTGTGCCCCAGCCAAAGGGGTTGAGGACGGTTCGTGACGCGGTGAACGCAATTGCACTTGCCACACGATGCGAGCAGGGATGTATCCAGTTTGAGTTATATGAGGGGCGTGATGGTGACAGCCTCTACCTCTACGAGGAATGGCAGGATGACGAGGCTTTGGAGGGTCACCATCACCAACACACACGAAGGTTGTGTTTGCCAGTTACGATGTATGGCTTGCTGAGCCGGTGTCCGTCCGGCTGATGAGCCGGGTCTCCTGACTATTTCAGCTCTCGTGCGTAGCTCTCGACTGGCGGCATGTCCTTGACCAGGCCGCGGTTCTCCAGAAACGCGGCGAAGCGTTCGTAGCGGCCTTGGTCGAGAGCCGCGGGCCTTAAGGCGAAACGCGGGAGCGTGTCGCGCCAGGCCCGGCGGTTGAGTTCGTCGTCAAGTTCGTCGCGGCCGTTGATGAACAGGTTCCAGCCTTCGTCCGGGTGATTGATCATGTATTGGACGCCACGCTCGAGCGCGCCCAGGAACGCTTGCAGATGCAGATCGTCGGTGTTGTCGCGGTTCGCCACGAGGATGAGTTCGTCATAGGCTGGGACACCCTCTTCCTCCAGATAGAAGGCACGACCAGGGCGGCCTTCGATGTCCATTTGGTTGAGTTCGAAGTTGCGGAAGGCGCCGATGACAGCGTCAACCTGGCCGGCCATCAGGGACGGTGACAGCGAGAAGTTGACGTTGATCAGTTCCACGTCGTCGAGGGCGAGGCCGTGTTTCTCCAACATGGCGCCAAGCAGCGCATCCTCGAAGCCGCCGACGGAAAATCCGACCTTCTTGCCGGCGAGATCGGCGATGCTGTCGATGGGCCCATCCTTCAGCACGACAAGTGAGTTCAACGGGGTGGCGACAAGGGTGCCAACCCGAACCAGCGGCAGGCCTTCGGCTACTTGCAGGTGCAGTTGGGGCTGATAACTGACGGCGAGATCGGCCTTGCCGGCGGCGACCAGCTTCGGCGGGTCGTTCGGGTCGGCCGGCGGAATGAGCTCGACCTCCAAGCCGGCTTCGGCGAAGTAGCCGCGTTCCTGGGCGACATACAATGGGCCATGGTCCGGATTGACGAACCAGTCGAGCATGACGGTGAGTTTTTGCTGTGCGGCGGCGGGGCTGCTCAGCGTGGCCGCGACGAGTGCGGCCGCCAGGACGGGTGTGCGCATTCAGGTGCTCCGTTGTAATGCGGGGTCGTTGTCGACTGGGTCGGCATCCGGTTGCCAGGGCAGCAGCCGGCGCAGTCCGAAGTCGACGGTGAAATAGACGGTGACGGCGATCAGCGCCAAGACGAACAGGGCGGCGAACATGGCGTCGGCCTGCGCCCGGCCGTTCATCAGCAGCATGTAATAACCGAGGCCCGCGGACGCGCCGACCCATTCGCCGACCACCGCGCCGATGGGTGCTACGGCGGTGGCGACGCGGAGTCCGGATGCGAAAGCGGGCAGGGCGGCGGGCAGACGAACGCGTAGCAGAATCGCGAGGGATGACGCGTCCATGGTGCGGGCGAGATCGAGCCAGCCGGGTTCGGTGCGGCGCAGGCCGTCGTAGAAAGCCGCGGTCACCGGGAAGTAGATGATCAGGGTTGCCATCGCGACTTTCGGTGCGGCGCCATAGCCAAACCAGAGGACGAGCACCGGTGCCAACGCGAACACGGGGACAGCCTGGCTGACCACTAGAACCGGCAGCAGCCAGCGCCGGGCCGCCGTCACATGGGCCATGACCAGGGCGCTGATCGCACCGAGGGCGGTACCGAAAAGCAGGCCAAGCAGGATCTCTGAGAGGGTCACCAGCGCATGGGCGCTGATCGTATCGGCGCGTTCGATCAGGACGGCCACTACGGCGGCGGGGCTCGGGAGGATAAAGGGCGGTGCGGCGGTGATCATGATGATGGCTTGCCAAACGACCAGCAGGCCGAGGCCGATGATCAGTGGACGCAGCACCGTCATGCGGCACCTTCGATCGCCGATCCGGTTTCGCCGGTGAGCCTGTCGAGCAGTTGCCGATGCAGGCCGGCGATGGCCGGCCTAGTCGGGTCGCGCGGGGTCGGACCCGGTGGCTGCAGGACATCCGTGAGGGTTGCGGGCTGGCCGCGCATGACTTGGATGCGTTGGCCGAGCCGGAGGGCCTCGAGCGGGTCGTGGGTGATGAGGACGACCGTGCGGTCCGTAAGAAGTTCGGCGGCGAGGTCCTGCAGCCGGAGGCGGGTGATGGCGTCGAGGGCGGAAAACGGTTCATCCATAAGGACGGTCCGGCGATCCTCCATCAGGGTGCGGGCAAGCGCCACACGTTGACGTTGCCCGCCGGAGAGGGCCGCCGGCCGGCGGTCGGCGGCATCGGCCAAACCGACCCGGCGCAGCAGTTCCTGTGCCTTGGCGCGGTCCGGTGGCTCACCGCGAAGACGGGCGCCGAGCAGGACGTTGTCCCGGGCGGTGAGCCAGGGCAGCAGCAAGTCTTGCTGGGCCATGTAGGCGACCGGGCCATCCGTGGCGAGTTGTCCCGCAGTGATGGGAAGGAGACCGGCAATCAGGCGGAGCAGGGTGGTCTTGCCAATGCCGCTGGTGCCAAGAATGCAAGTCCATGTCGCCCGCGGCGCGGTGAACTCCAGGCCCGCGAAGATGTCGGTCGCGCCGAAACCCGCGCGCAAACCGCTCACGCGAATGGCGGCGGGCAACTGGGTGGGCTGGGTCGGAAAACGGTCGCGCATCGGCCTCACTTGTCCCTACGCCGGTACGAGCCGGATCAGGTTCTAGGGGTCGTTCCGCGCGGAACCTCTCAGCCTTTCAGCTCCCCCCAGTGGGTTTGACGAATATGTGACGGTGGCACTGGGTGGTCAAGCCGAGGCCGATAATCGAAAGCAGGTACCGTTATCTGTTCGTTAATTTCAGTCCTTTAGTTCTGGTTGTTATGAACCGTGAAAGCGTCTCAACGGGTGATGCGCCGCGCCTTGTGCGGACCACGTTGACCACCGAAAGCGGCTCTATTCCGTTTATTTATCCGCAAAGCGAGAATGTCGAGCTGTTGCTTCGGTCGATCCTGAGCAACCAGACGTATCCCCGGATCGATTTTCTTGCCGATAAGATCGACTGTGTGTTGGACATCGGCGCCAACATCGGCGCGGCTTCGGTGTTTTTCCACTGTGCCTATCCGGGCGCGAAGATCCATGCATTCGAACCGGCTCGACGTACCTATGGGCTGCTGCAGCAGAACACGGCCGGACTGGAACGGGTGGTCACGGTGAACGCCGGTTTGGGTGCTGTTACTGGCACGGCTCACCTCCACCCTGGCGGGACTGGCGGCGAAACCAGCAGTCTGTTTCCAAATACGATGGTGAATGCGACGTACAGCGAGCCCATCGTCATGCGACGGGCGTCGGTGGAGTTTTTGAGGCGGTGTGCCGATGCGGCGTTCCCAGTACTCAAGATCGATACCGAGGGTGGAGAGGTGCCAATCCTGCGAGACCTCGGTGCGTATCTCGATCGCGTTGCCGCGGTTTACCTCGAATACCACTGGGACAAGGATCGACAACGTATCGAAGCGATCATGCACGAGCATGACCTCACGCTTACCCGCGCGCACCAATCGCACCCGCACCGCGGCGAGAACCTATACATTCGCCAAGCGCTGCTAGACGAGTACACACC
Organism: Alphaproteobacteria bacterium; assembly: GCA_028279245.1. Taxonomy (GTDB): domain Bacteria; phylum Pseudomonadota; class Alphaproteobacteria; order UBA6615; family UBA6615; genus JANQOE01. Next base: position 34,556 of record JANQOE010000001.1, on the reverse strand, counting down.
CGTCTCCACCTACATCATCCGGACCAGCGACTGATTGCGGATCCCGCGTCCTGATGTCTGCACTGGATCGACTAGCTAGGCCCGGTTCTGCAAGGCGACGCCAACACCCAGCATGATGAAGACCGTGCCCGCGGCTCGATTGGCCCAGCGGGTCGCGACGATACTCCCGACCAGAAGGCGGCGCAGGTGGGCCCCGGCGAGGCCGGCCAACGACATCACCATGAACGCGACAATCATGAAGAGGATGCCCAGCAGCGTGAGCTGTGGCGCTAGTGGCCCTGCTGTTGGGTCCGCGAATTGCGGTAGAAAGGCGAGGAAGAACAGCGCCACCTTGGGGTTCAGCAGGTTCATGACAATGGTTTGGCGATAGATAGCGCCGATCGCCTTCGCATCGTTGGGTGCCGTGAAGTCGAGTGGTCCGCTGCGCCACGCATTGATGCCGAGATAGATCAGGTAGGCGGCGCCGGCGAGTTTGACGATGGTGAAGGCTGTTGCCGACGCGGCGAGGATCGCCGATACACCGATGACGGTCAGGGCCGTGTGGCCGATCACGCCGGTTGTCAGACCTGCCGCGGCGGCGATCACGGCGCGCGGACCCTGGGTCGCGCCGCGGGTGATGACGTAGATGATGTCCGGCCCCGGTGTGAAACCCAGGATGGTTGCGGCAACAACAAAGGCAATGAGTTGGGAGGGTTCGGGCATCAGCGGGGTTAGGAAACGACCATCGAGGCCCAGCGGCCGGGTGTCATACCGTAGTTTCGTGTGAAGTGACGGGTCATGTGACTCTGATCGGCGAAACCTGCCGCGAACGCTGATTCGGACAGTGAACGTCCGGCACGTAGGCTCCAGCGGACATGACTGAGTCGGCGGCCGATCAGATATTGGTAGGGACTGATGCCCAACCGGGCGCGGAAATGCCGTGCCAGTGTGTAGCGCGATAGATCCGAAACGCGCTCAAGCTCTTCGCTGTGTACAGGTTCAGTGCACTGGGCGTCGAGGAAGGCGCGGGCTTGGTCAACTCCGTGGGCGTGGACCGCGGTGGTCTTGTGCCGGCGGATTGATGGATCCGCTGCCGCCAATGCGTCGCTGACCATGAGGGTTAGGTGATCCCGCTGAACGTCCTGGAGCGGCGTCTGAAAGTCGGTGAAGGCGATGGCCAGGGCTTGGGCAAGACGCGGGTCCTGGGATACGGGCTTTGGAACGAAAGGCAGGGTTCCGATGCGATCTAGGGCCGCCAGAACCAGGGACGGTTGGATGTACAAGGTTCGATAGGCAAAGCCGAATTCATCGCCGGCGCGGCCGTCGTGGGTTTCGTCGGGGTGGAGTACGAACAGGCATCCGGGCAGGCTGCGGCGGGGCTCGCCGCGGTAGTCGAAGGTTTGAATGCCGCGCGTCGTTATGCCGATGGCATAACAATCATGCCGATGCGGATCGAAAGCCGGACCATGGAGGTGCGCCTGAACGCGCTCGATCCCCGGGGCGCCGGTTCCATAGCTGATCCAATTCTTCATCTGCACGATCGTTCAAGACTGCGGCTGGCGGTTGGCGGAAGTATTGGGAGGACTATCGGCGAGGAACTCGGATTGGTCCAGGGAGGTCCGCAATGGATGGTTGGTCCGGTTTTGTCTTGGCCGGTTTGGCGCTGGCCGGGAGTCCGGGCCCGGCGACGCTGAGTCTTGCTGCGGCTGGGGCGGCGTTCGGACCGCGAGCCGGCTTGGTCTATCTGGCGGGTATCGTGGCCGGCCTGGTCGTCGTCATGGTGCTACTGGCCAGTGGGGTCATCGGACTGGTTCTGACCGTGCCTGGGGCGACGCCAGTTCTGACGATCCTCGCCGGTGCCTACATGCTGTATCTCGCCTATCGCATCGCCACTGCGCCGCCATTGCGCGACGGCGATGGTATCGGACGTGGCGGCCGTTTGACGTTTCGCCACGGCTTGTTGTTGTCGCTGGTGAACCCGAAAGGCTACGCGGCGATGGCCGCCGTGTTCTCGGGTTTTGTGCTCGTCGCTGGAAACCTGGTGGTCGACGCGGCGCTCAAGATCGCGGTGATGTTGGCCATTGTTATTGGCGTGAACTTGATCTGGCTGAATGTGGGGGCTGGGCTGTCCCGTCAATTCCGGGATCCGCGGCAGAACCGCATTATCAATATGAGCTTTGCCGGGTTGTTGGTGGTGTCGGTGATCCTGGCGGTTCTTCTTTAGTTACCCGCGTGCTGTGTGATCTTGTCGAGAAACAGGCCGGCGAACTTCGCCAGTTTTGCGGCACCGACGCCGAAGACCTGGCCGAACTCGTTCGCGGTGGACGGGCGCTTGGCGGCCATGTCGACCAGGGTGCGGTCGGAGAAGATGACGTAGGCGGGGACGCCGCGTTCCTGGGCGAGCTGCAGGCGGAGCGCCTTGAGGGCTTCGAGCAGGCTGGTGCCGGCTTCGTCCAGGTCCTCCATCGCGGCCTTCGCGGTAGCGCGGGTTGTGCTGCCGGACTTGCGGTGGACCCGATCGGGCCGGTAGCGGAAATGGCCTTCACCGCGCCGTAGTGCATCGCCCGCGGCGGTGACGCGGAGGCCGCCGTAACCGGTGATGTCGACCTCCAACAGGCCGGATCCTACCATTTGGCGGATGATGCCCTGCCATTCCTGGCGAGGGCGGTCGGCCCCTTGGCCGAAGACATCGAGGTTTTCGTGGCCATACCGCGCGGTTTTGTCATTACCCGCGCCGCGCAACACCTGGACGATGTGGGCGGCGCCAAATCGCTGGCCGGTGCCGTGAATCGCCGCCAGGATCTTGCCGGCCTCGATGCGGCCATCGACGGTTTGCACCGGATCGCGGCAGGTGTCGCAGTTGCCGCAGGGGTCCGACGTTTCGCCAAAGTAGCGCAGCAACATCTGGCGGCGGCAGGTGGGCGCCTCGCAGTAGGCGATGAGGGCGTCGAGCCGCCGGTTTTCGCGCTGTTTGCGGTCCGGCTCGCTGTCTTCCTGGTCGATGAATACGCGGCGCATGCGAATGTCGTCCATGCCGTAGAGCAGCATGGTTTCGGCCGGCTGGCCGTCACGGCCGGCGCGGCCGATCTCTTGATAGTAAGCCTCCGGGCTTGCCGGCAGATCGGTGTGTAGGACGTAGCGGATGTCGGGTTTGTCGATGCCCATGCCGAAGGCGACGGTGGCGGCGATGACGACGCCGCTGTCGGTCATGAACCGGTTCTGCACCCGTTGCTTTTCGGATGCATCCATGCCGGCGTGGAACGCCAGCGCATCATGGCCCTGGGTGCAGAGCATCGCGGCCACCTCCTCCGTCTTGCGGCGCGACAAGCAATAGATGATGCCGTTGGCCCCACGGCGTTCGGCGACGTAGGCGGAGACTTGTTGCTTCCAGCGTTGCTTGAGTTCAACCGACAACGACAGGTTGGGCCTGTCGAAACCGGTCACGACGGAGACGGCGTCGCCGGCGAAGACCTTGGCGCGGATGTCGTCGCGGGTCGACGGGTCGGCGGTGGCGGTGAGGCCGATGATGGGTGTGCCGGGAAAGCGGTCGCGCAAGGCGGACAAGGCGGCGTATTCGGGCCGAAACGCTGGACCCCACTGGGATATGCAGTGGGCCTCGTCGATGGCGAGGAGTCGCACATCGAGCTTCCCCAGGGCGCGGAGCATGGGTTCGGTCATCAACCGTTCCGGCGACAGGTAGAGCAGGGCGACTTCGCCGGACTGGGCGGCCCGCCAAGTCGCGATATTCTCGTGACGGGGCAGGTCGGAGTTGATGGTGGCGGCGGGAATGCCATTGAGACGCAGCGCCGCCACCTGATCGCGCATCAGGGCGACCAGGGGGGACACGACGATCGTCAGGCCGCCGAGAATGAGCGCCGGGAGTTGGTAGCAGAGGGACTTGCCGGCGCCGGTCGGCATGACCGCCAGGACGTTGCGGCCGGCGAGGATCGCTTCGATGGCCGTGGACTGGCCCGGGCGCAGCGCGTCGAAGCCGAACACCTCTGAGAGGGTCGAGGTCACGCTTGCGGATTGTCCGTCCGGTGATCCGGCGGATGCAGCCATCATGGAGTGTGCCGTGTTGTTGCTGTGGCGCTCCGCTAGCCGACGGAATCGGGCGGCGGCAACCTGGCAGTGTCGGTGGGGTGATCCCTATTCGTGGACGCTTCTGCCCGGCTCGGTCAGGCCGTGCCCTGGGGTGGGCCGCCAAGGGCCCGATCCTCGGCGATGCGCTGTTCGATCTCGTCGAGCAGGCCACCCAGGACGGATTCGAGGGCGTCGCGGTCGACCCCGTTCTCCAGCATCGCGCCCAGCAATTCGGCGGCGCCGTGCAGGGCGATCGAAAATCGCGGCAAATCGCTGTTCTGCTCCCACGCGGCAGCGGCCGGCAGCAGGGCAACCGTGACGAATTGCTGGGCCTGACAGATCGGACAGTCGTCTGTCATGTCGTGCTCGGTCAGTTCCTTGAGGTTAACGTGCATGGCCACCCGCGGCGGTTCGAGTTGGTGGGATCGGCGATCTGCGCCCCGGCGGGGCAAGGGTCGCCAGGATTATGCTCGGTGTGGTACTACTCGGGGATGCTCGTCAGCAAGGTTTGTCGAAGGTTGCTTGCCCGCTCCGCTGGGGTGTTGGTTGTGACCCTCGGCCTGTCGGCGCCGGTGGCGGCGGCCGATCTGTTGGGGCCGGATCCGGCTCGGGCGCCCGAGGATGTGGTTCGCATCCAACTGGAAGCCTTACGGGACAACCACGTGCCGACCCCGGACGCCGGCATTCGGCAGACCTGGGAACTGGCCCATCCGAACAACAAGCGCTTGACCGGGCCGCTGCCGCGCTTCGCCCAGATGATCAAAGGCCAAGCCTATCGGCCGCTGATTGACCATGTCACCCATGAGATCGAGGAGTTGGCGGCGACCCCGCAAGAGGTGGCCTTCAAGGTGACTGTCGAAACGACCGACGGCACAGTGTTCGAATACTTATGGGCGGTCGGTTTGGTGCTGGAAGGACCGACCGAGGGCGCCTGGATGACGACGAGCGTGGCGCCGCCGCGCCCGGGCGGGCGGGCCATCTAGACCAGCGTCGGTTGATCCGGCAGGCCGGCCCTGCCGTACCCCTACTGATTAGTTCAATGTCTTGAGGTGCTTATGCCCGTGACCCTGCTTTACGTGGGCCTCATCGGTTTGCTGATGATGGTCTTGTCGATGCGGGTGATCCGGGCGCGGCGTAGCGAGGGCCAGAGCCTTGGGGCGGGTGACAGCGCCATGTTGGAGCGACGGATCAGGGCTCAGGGCAATCTTGCGGAATATGGTCCGCTGGGCCTGATCGCCTTGATGGTGCTAGAGTTCAATGGCCTGTCTGCGCCGTTTCTGCATGGCCTCGGCGCGTTGTTGGTTGCCGGGCGCGTAATGCATGGGTGGGCGCTGTCTTTCACCGACGGCAATGCGATCGGGCGGACCGGCGGCATGGTGCTAACCCTAAGTATGCTTGGCATCTCGAGCCTGACGTGTCTGCGGCTGTTCTTCGCCGGCTAGTCCGATGGGATGTCGCCAGCATCATGATCGGTCGGTCCCGGTGTCATGGTCATGACGGTCACGCCAGTCGGCGCGTAGAATTTGTGCCAACAGCCCTGGGGCACCATAGCGACCACGCCGGCGGTCATATTCAGCTCCGTCGGGCCTTCGTCGGTGATGATGGTGAGGCGGGTCTCGCCTTTCAGCACATGCACTAGCTCATCGCCATTGCGGTGACGCTCCCAAGCGCTTTCGCCGTCAAAGCTGCCAGCGAAGAGCCCGACCTTTTCGGTCGCTGCCAGGGTCGCGAAGGTACCGTCCAGATCGGTTTCGGGAGTGTCGGGTCGCCGGTTGCGAAATGGTTCCAGTGGGGCGATGGCGTCGACGATGTTGGCGGCTGTTGGTTTCATCTCGCCGTTCTTATCATGCCGTTTTGGAGCTTACGACGCTGATATTGCCGGCGCGCTGCGGCGCCGGCGGCGTCGCCAAGATGGTTTCATCGATGTCTGCGAAGTTGGGCCGGCCGAATTGTTCCAGCACCTTGTCGACCTCCAGCGACAAGACCTCGAAGGCGCGGTTGCAGCCGGCCTTGCCGGCGGCGCCGAGACCGAAGGCAAAGGCGCGGCCACACATTACCATCTCCGCGCCGAGGGCCTTGGCGCGTACAATGTCGGCGCCGCGACGCACGCCACTGTCGAGCAAGAGCGGGATGCGGCCGGCGACGGTGCGGGCAATAGGCGGCAGTGCGTCAATGGCGGCGGGGGCGGCATCAGCCTGGCGGCCGCCGTGGCTGGAGACAATCAGGCCGTCGCAACCGGCATTCAAAGCGAGCGACGCGTCCTCGGGATGCAAGATGCCCTTGAGCAGCATGCGGCCCTTCCAACGGTCGCGTAGGCGCTTCAGATCGTCCCAAGTGTAGGCCCGGTTGGCCATTCGACCCTGGCGCATCGACAAAGGCTGCGGCCGGTTGCCGTCGGGGTCGGCGAGGTTGACCAGGTTTGGCGGACCGGTGCGGGCAAGCCCCAGGGTCCAGCTCGGGTGTCGGACCAACTCGGCGATGAAGCCCGGGGTGATGCGTGGCGGAAACTGCAGTTGGTTACGGACATCGCGATCGCGCTTGCTGGGGGTCGGGACGTCGACGGTGACGACCAAGACGTCGATCCCGGCGGCTTCGGTGCGGGCGATGAGTTGCTCGCGCAGCGAAGGCTGATTGGTCACATACAGTTGGAACCAGGCGTAGCCCGCGGCCGCTTCCGCCACGTCCTCAATGGAGGTCGAGGCGGCGGTGCTGAGCATATGCGGTATGCGCCGGGCCGCGGCCAGCCGGGCACAGATGAGATCCGCATCGGGGCAGAGGATGTTGAGCAGACCCATGGCGGAGATGCCGAAAGGCGCCGCGTATTGCTTGCCGAACAGGGAGACTTCGGTCGAGGTGTCGCTGATGTCGGTTAGGTAGCGGGGCAATAGCTCGATGGCGTCGAAGGCCTCGCGGTTTCGTCGCAGGTTCGTTTCGCTGTCTGCGCCGCCGTCCACAAAGTCGAACACGAACCGCGGCAGCCGGCGGCGGGCCTGGCGGCGCAGGTCGTCGATGGAGGCGAGGTGGTCGAGCGTCATGAGCAGTTCCCGGAAATCTGGGTGCACCTGACGATTATATGCTGCCGCTGCCGTGCGGCACAGGTTGGGGCGGCGGTGCTATAGTCGTGGAGGAACCGAGGAAGACTGCCATGTGCCGAAACATCAGAACCTTGTTCAATTTCGAACCGCCAGCGACGGACGATGAGATTCAGGCATCTGCGCTACAATTTGTGCGGAAACTCAGTGGTTTCACCAAACCGTCCAAGGCGAACGAGGCGGCCTTCGATGCGGCGGTGGTGGAGGTCGCGACGGCGGCGCGGCGGCTTATCGACGCGTTGGAAACAACCGCTCCGCCGCGCAACCGGGAGGTGGAGGCGGCGAAAGCCAAGGCCCGGGCCGCGGCGCGGTACGCAACTGCTCGGGCCTAGCTGTCGTGGCTGGGTCGAACCGCTAGAGCCGCGGCGAGCACGAGAGCGGCCGCGGCGACGAGTGAGGGCGCGGTGAAGCTGCCGAGGGCGTCTCGTAAGACGCCGGCGAACAGGGGGCCGATGATCTGACCGACGCCAAAGGCCGCGGTCATGGCCGCGAGCACCCGGCGGGGATCACCGGCGGCCCGTTCTCGGGCGACGATCAGACCGAGGGCGGTGATGCCCATGAAGGTGCCGCCCAATAGCGCGGCGGCAAGGGCGATACCCGAGGCCGATAGCCAGAGGACGCTGAATGCGACGCCGATGGCTTCGCAGACGCAGGCGAGGGCGAAGGCTTGCACGTTGCCGATGTGGCGGCCGAGCCAGGCCCAGATGGCGACAGACGGTGCGGCGGTGAGTCCGACAATGGCCCAGATCACCGGTTCGACCGCGGCGGCTTCGTTGCGGACAATGGCGACGAGGAATGTCGCGGTGATGACATAGCCGAAACCGAACAGTCCGTAGGCCAGGACAATGTCGACGAGGCGGTGACTGTCGCCGCTCGACGATCTGGTCGGCACCGTGGTCGCGTTTGGTCTGAGCAAGGGCGCCGCGACGATCAGCGCGACGACCGCCAGGGCGCCGCTGGCAAACCATTGGCCCCGCCAGCCGATCTGATTTGCGGCAAGTACGCTGACCAGGATCGCCGAAGCGGCGATGCCGACACCGACACCGGCGAAATGCAGGGCGCTGAAGGCCGGGCGGCCGCCCGCCGCAAGGCGGTCCAGCACCATTGCCGACGCGAAGATCAATGCAAAGGCGCTGGCGGCGCCGCCGAGGAAGCGGATGACGGCGAGGGACGGCACATCCGACAGCAGACCGCTGGCACCTGTGGTGATGGCGCTGACCAGGAGTGCGGCGGCTAGCCAAGCATGGCGGTGGCCCGGCAGTTGCGGACGTGCGGCGCCGAGGGCGCCGGCGAGGTATCCGGCATAGTTGGCGGAGGCGATGAAACCGGCGGCGCCGGCGGTGAGGCCCAGATCCTCGACCATCGCCGGCAGGATCGGCGTGTAGACAAAACGCCCGACACCGATGGCCCCGGCCAGGGTGGCGAGACCGGCGCAGGAGAGCGTGGCCGCATGGGACCTTGTCATCGCCGCCGGATGCATCAATCTCGGCTAGCATGGATGCCCTCCGCGCCGATAGGTCGACCGCGCCAAACTCTCTAGGTGCCGCAGTCGGGCGGACCTTATTCATTGGCGGCGAGATCTATCGCGTGTCCTCCTATGGGGCGAAACATCCGCTGGCGATCCCGCGGGTTTCGACCGTCATGGATCTTAGCCGGGCCCTTGGCTGGCTGCCGGACGACCGTTACCTGGAGAGCCCAGTGGCAACGCCCGCGCAACTCGCGCGGTTCCACGCGCCGGACTACATCGCGGCTGTGCAAGCGGGAGAGCGGGAACAGGCGCTGCCAGATGATGTCCGCAAGCGGTTCGGGCTGGGGGAACTGGGCAATCCGTTCTTTCGGGAGATGTTCCGGCGGCCGGCAACGGCGGCGGGTGCGTCGATCAAGGCGGCAGAGCTGTTGTTGGACCCCGGCGGGCCGCGGATCGTGCATAGTCCGGCCGGCGGGACGCATCACGGGCGGCCGGACCGGGCGTCTGGCTTCTGCTACTTCAACGATCCGGTCCTGGGTATTCTCCGGCTGCTGGACGGTGGCGTGACGCGGGTCTTCTATGCCGATTTCGACGCGCATCACGGCGACGGCGTCGAGGACGCGTTTGTTGACGACGACCGGGTCTTCACATTGTCCATTCATGAGACGGGCCGCTGGCCGCGGTCGGGGGCATTGGACGCGCAGGGTCGGTCGATTTGCAATCTACCGGTGCCGCCTGGTTTTCACGACGATGAGTTGGCGCTGTTGCTGGACGAGGTGGTGTTGCCCTGCCTCACGGCGTCCGCACCTGAGATGGTGGTCGTGCAGTGCGGGTCGGACGGTTTGGCCGCAGATCCGCTGAGCCGATTGGCACTGAGCAATAACGGGCTGTGGCGCGCGGTGCGGCTGATGCGCCGGGAGGCGGATCGGCTACTCGTCCTTGGCGGTGGGGGTTACAACCCCTGGACCGTTGGGCGCTGTTGGGCTGGGGTCTGGGGCCTGCTGAACGATCACGATATGCCGAGCGAGCTGCCGGGGGCGGCGCGGGCCGTGTTAGAAGGATTATCCTGGCGGCGTTCGGCCGGCCGTAATCCGCCAGCACATTGGTTCAATACGCTCGCGGATCCGGTTGAGGCGCAACCGATCCGAGGGGAGATCAGGGAGATTGCTGCGGTGGCGATGGCGGATCGATGAACGAGTCGGCGCGGGCGCTGCTGGTTTTGATCGGCGTGCTGATCGGCCCCGCGGCGTGGTCGCAGCATGCGTTCGAGCTCTCACCGCTGACGATCGAAACGTCGAACGGCCGCCATGACTTCACCGTCGAGTTGGCGCTGACCTCCGGTCAGCAGGCGCAAGGCCTGATGTTTCGTCAGGAGATGGCCGCGGACGCCGGAATGCTGTTCGTCCATCCGCGCCCGAGGCTGTTGACCATGTGGATGCGGAACACGCTCATCCCGCTCGACATGGTGTTTGCCGGGCCGGACGGCCGGGTGACTCATGTGGTGGAACGGACAATCCCCTTGTCAGAAAAGACAATCTCGTCCCGGGTGCCGGCCAAGGCGGTGCTGGAATTGAATGCCGGGACAGTGGCGCGCCTCGGTATTCGGCCCGGCGACCGCTTGGTCCATCCAATGCTGAACGGATAGTCAGATACGCCGTCCGTACTCTGCAGTGGGCGGCCGCTGCCAGTGATTGGCTGGTCGTCTCGTTAGTCGATAGGGGCGGGTGTTAGATGCGCGAACCGGTGACGGTTGGGTTCAGGCGCTCCCAGTCTTCTCCTGTCGCCAGCATGCAAGACATACCGCTCGGCATGGTGAGGAGAATGGTCCAGGTCTGGCCGTTGTCGGTGGACAGGACTTCGAGCATCCCGCCGTTGCTGGCGAGGCCCATCGCGACCGGCTCTTCAGCGTACTTCTTCGACAGGTGATCGAGCGCCGCCGTCCGATCCGTGCAGGCCCGAGTCTGGGGCTGCTGCGTGGCGTCTTGCGCTAAGGCCATGGCCGAGGTGCCTGCCAGGATGATGGTTGCGATCGCGCCGGTGAAGAAGCTGCGGCCCATGATGGCCTCCGTTCGCTTGGGGCGACGGGACATCCGCCACCTCATTAGCCATAGTGATCGGAGGCCGTTAACAATTACTAAAATCCGGAGCCTTTTTTGGTTAACGGGGAGTTAATCGGCTAGCGCTTCAGCGCCATCGTCAGGCCATCGCCGATCGGAAGCATGCTGACCGTTACGCGATCGTCGGCCTGGATCTTGGCGTTGAGGGCACGGATGGCGTTGGTGTCCGGATCCTGCTGAGCGGGGTCGGCGACCGCGCCACCCCACAGGACGTTGTCGATCAGCACCAGACCGCCGGTTCGCACCAGGGTCAGGCAGTGTTCGTAATAGTCGTCGTACTGGTCCTTGTTGGCGTCGATGAAGGCCATATCGAAGCTGCCGGGATCGGAGTCTGCCATCTGCTGGAGGGTCTCGGCGGCTGGGCCGATCCGCAAATCGACGCGATCGGCAACGCCGGCTTCGGCCCAATAGCGGCGAGCGACATCGGTGTAGTCCTTGCTTACGTCGCAGGCGACGACCTGGCCATCTGTCGGCATGGCCAGTGCGACGGCGAGGGAGCTGTAGCCAGTGAAGGTGCCGGCTTCGACGTAGCGCTTGGCGCCGGTGAGTTCGACGAGGAGTGCCATGAATTGGCCTTGCTCCGGCGATAGTTGCATGCCGGCGCCAGGCATGGACGCCGTTTCCTCGCGGAGCCGCGCCAGGATTGGCGGCTCGCGCAGGGATGCTTCGGTGAAGTAGGCGTAGAGGCGGCCGTCCAGGCCATAGCTTCGTCGTGACACGGCAGATCTCCAACACTTTCGAGTTGGTGACGTGTACTCTGGCTCACGTGAAACAAGGGTGGGATTTTAGGAAATTCGGCGAATCGCTGCTCCAAACGAGCGTACGTGTCTTATGAGAACGATACGTACGGCGCTTGGGAAACGTACGGCTAGCGTATGCTGGGGTAGTCTTCCGGGTTGAGGCCGTCGCCCAGCATAACAAGTGCGTCGGCGGCCCGGTCATGACCATTGGCAGCCGCTTGGCTGAACCACACTTTAGCTGTCGCCGGATCGGCATCGGTGCCGATGCCGAAGGCATACATCAAACCGAGGCGGAACTGGGACGGGGCATATCCTTGGCTCGCCGCCTGTTCGTACCATTCCACGGCGGCGGGCAAATTCGCGGAAACACCGTGACCGCGCATGTAGAGACCAGCAACCAGGTGCTGGGCGCTCGGCGCGCCGCGTTCAGCGAGCGGGAGGAGGCGAGCTAAAACGGGGCTGCCGGCGAGGGCTTGCGATCCGTTCTGGGCGATCTGGTCAGGTCCGGCTGCCGGTGCAAGGACCGCCTGGGCGCGGAGCTGGATTTTCAAGAGCAGGTCGGCAGAGGTCCGGCCGGTGACTATCAGGTTCGAGTCGAGCTGATAGGCGCGAATGGCGGCCTGGGTCTGGGCGCTGTCGCGGCCGGAGACTGGGCCTGGCTCATAGCCCAGGACCGCCAGCAGGCGCTGGGTCTCCTCGATGTAAGGTGCTTCGCGCAGCCGCTCCCGAACGACGGGCGGGGACCAGCCGACCGGCGGCAGGTTGCGGTCACGCTCGAAGAACAGGATGGCCTGCTTGGTCCGCGGGCCGAGGATGCCGTCGGCCGGTCCCGAATCGTAGCCCAGGCCGGTCAGACGGATCTGGATTTCGCGTACCGTGGCGACACCGCGGAGGGCGGTCAGGCTTACTTCGTTGACCTCGCCTGAGGGCGCCAGGCCGGCGCGTTGCTGGAAGGCGGTCAGGGCGGCGATGGTCAGCGGGCCGGGGATGCCGTCGATGGGGCCGGGGACGTAGCCGAGTTCGGTTAGGAGCTGTTGGGCCTCCGGCACCAGGCGTGCGGCCTCAAGCTGCGCGGTGACGACCGGCAGGTCGGTGGTCGCATCGAGATGCAGCCGTCGCTGGAAGGACTCGATGGCGGTGCGGGTGAGGGGGCCCATGATGCCGTCGATCGGCCCTGGCGCGTAGCCCATCTGGTCCAAAAGCACCTGGAGGTAGGCAATCTCGTTGTTTTCGATGGCCGCAGCGATGTCCGCCGGGGTTTCCAATTCGGACGACAGCGTCTTCGGTTCCACCGGGGCATGGGATATGCTGCCGTCGGGTGTGTCCGGCAGGTCGGATGGCGCTTCGGCATCCGGCTGAACGGGGAAATAGCCGAGGTCGAGCAAGCGGGTTTGCTCGGGCGACAGCGGGGGCGGGGCATCGTTCCCGTCGGCCAGAATGTGTCCACCCGGCGCGGCGGCGATGTCGTCGTTCAGATTGGCGCTGCAAGCGGCGAGGAGCGCACAGCAGGCGGCCAGAAATACCCTCATGAATCCGGTCCTTTCGGCTTGTAGCCGCAGTACGCCGGGTTGGTTAGGAATTGCTTAACGCCGCCGTCTAGGGCCCTATTGGCGGCCTGAAAATAGGAGGTGTGATGGGTTTGCCGACACAGGTCGATGCCTGTTTCAAAGGGTTTCCGAGCGGGGCTGGTCCGTGTGATCTAGCGGATTTGGGCGCCACGGGCTGGAACGTGCTGGCCGAGGATGTGCCGTTCCCGGTGTGCCTGCTCAGGACCTCAGCGATCGAGCATAACTCTTTGTGGATGCAGCGTTTTGTCGACCTGGCGGGGGCGTCCTTTTCGCCACACGGCAAGACCACGATGAGCCCGCAACTGTTTCAGCGGCAGCTCGACGACGGCGCCTGGGGCATGACCGTCGCGACGGTAGATCACCTCAAAATCTACCGTGCGCACGGGATTGGCCGCATCTTGATGGCGAACCAATTGATCGGGCGGCAGGCTATCACCTACGTGCTCGACGAATTGGCACGGGACCCGTCCTTCGATTTCTACTGTTTGGTCGACTCAGTGGCTGGTGTTGAGGCCCTGGCCGAAGTGGCGCGGGACAAGGATATCGGCCGGCCTGTTCAAGTCTTACTTGAGGGTGGTTATCCGGGCGGCCGTACGGGGTGTCGCGATGTTGAAGCGGCACGTGAGGTTATTGCCGCAATTCAAGCAGCGGCAGCATTTATCAGCTTGCGCGGTGTCGAAGGCTATGAAGGCGTCATACATGGGAAGACCGAGGCGGAAACCCATGAAAAGATTGGAACTTTCCTTGGCTTTCTGGTCGGTCTGCTGGATGAGGGGGTGAGCCGGGATTGGTTTGCCCCCGGGGAGATCCTGCTGACGGCGGGTGGTTCGGCCTATTACGACCTGGTGGCCGGCAAGTTCGCCGGTGCCGGACAGGGGCGTGAGGTGCGAGTCGTATTGCGTGGTGGTTGCTACCTCACTCACGACTCCAAGCAATATGCGGTGCTCGACCAGCGATTGCGGGAACGGTCGGCCCTAGCCCAGCAGGCCGGGCCGGGCCTAAAGCCGGCGCTGGAGGTGTGGAGTGCTGTACAGTCAATGCCGGAACCGGGCCTAGCATTGCTGACCATGGGCAAGCGGGATGTCTCCCATGATATACATTTGCCGGTGCCACGGTTTTGGGCGCGGCCGGGCGGATCAGTGGCGGAGATTCCAGCCGGGTATGAGATCACCGGTCTGAACGACCAGCACGCCTATCTGAAGCTGCCGGCGGATTCGCCGTTGCGAATCGGCGACTTGGTGGGTTGCGGCGTGTCCCACCCCTGTACGACATTCGACAAGTGGCAATTGCTATATCTGGTCGACGACGTGTACCGGGTGACCGGGGGTATCCGGACTTTCTTCTAAGAGTGCGTTGGGAGAGTGGTTGACTGGCGTGAGGCAGGGATAATTCATTCAGTTGAATTATGTTGATGAATGAACTACGTCTAAGCTCATGGATACGGGAACGTCTCAACGCACCAACGGACGGAGCGAGGCCACGCGGGCGCGGCTGATCGAAGCCGCGGTCGAGCTGTTTGGGACCTATGGCTACGACGCGGTGACCACCCGGCGGCTGGCAGAGCGGGCCGAGGTCAATCAGGTCGCGATCCCCTATCACTTCGGTGGCAAGCAGGGCCTCTACATCGCGGTGGCCGAGCATATCGTTGAGCGGGTTGGTAGTGAGGCTGGCCCGGTGCTGGCCGCGCTGCGGGCGGCCGGGCCGGGGCTCTCGCCGCACCAGGCGCGTGAGATGCTGCATCAGTTGCTGCGGCGGCTCGGGGCGCTGATCATTGGCACCTCCGAAGCCGAGTATTGGGCGCGGTTCATTGTGCGCGAGCAGATGGATCCGAGCCCGGCGTTCGAGGTGCTGTTCCGCGGCATGTTCGGAACGATGCTGCGGGGCGTCACCCAACTGTTGGCGGCGGTGCAGGGTTGCGATCCTGACAGTGAAGCGGTCCGGATCCAGGCGATGACCGTGGTCGGGCAGTTGCTGGTGTTTCGGGTCGCGCGGGCCGCGGTGCTGCGGGCGTTGGATTGGGAGGCCGTCGGGGCGCGGGAACTGGCGCTGATTCAGGCGCAGGTCGACCGCAATCTGGAGGCGATCCTAGGGGCGGTCGAATGAACCGCGGCGGTCTCATCCTTGCGGTCTGCGCTGCGGTGTTGGCGGCCTGCGATCAGGCGCCGGAAACCCAGGTCTACCAAGGCTACATCGAGGGCGAATATGTGCTGATCGCGCCGGAGGAAGGTGGGCGTATCGCCGAGGTTTATGTCGAGCGGGGGCAGGTCGTCGCCTCCGGTGCCTTGTTGTTCGCCATGGAGCGGACCGACATGGCGGCCGAGCGGGCCGAGGCGGCAGCGCGGTTGGCGCAGGCGGAGGCGGAACTAGGAGATTTGTTGATGAGCCGCATGCGGCCCGAGGAAATCGCCGTGATCGAGGCCGATGTGATGGAGGCGGAGGCCACGGTCCGTGAGGCCGAGGTGGAATTCACGCGGCAGCAGGAGTTGGCGAAGAAGGATTTCGCCTCGCGCGCGGCGCTGGATACCGCCTTGGCGTCGCGGGACCGGGCGCGGGCGCGGCTGGTGTCGCTGCGGAACGAGCTGGCGGTGGCCCGCCTGCCCGGTCGGGACGATCAGATCGGCGCGGCGGAGCAGCATGTGGAGGCCGCACGCGCCGCCTTGGCGCACGCGGACTGGCGGCTGGGACAGCGCGTGCCCGTCGCGCCGCAGTCCGGCGTGATCGAAGACGTGGTCCGGCACGCGGGCGAGACCGCTTCGCCGACGATGCCGGTGATCTCCCTGTTGCCGCCGGAGAACCGGAAGGTGCGGTTCTTCATTCCGGAGACCGAGCGGTCGTGGCTGCAGCTTGGCGCTCTCGTCGCGGTGGTCTGCGACGGTTGCGCGCCGGGACTAACCGCGGAGATCGCGTTCATCGCCAACGAGGCAGAGTACACGCCGCCGGTCATCTTCAGCGTCGAAAGCCGCGACAAGCTGGTCTACATGGTCGAGGCGGTGCCGCTGAACGGGGCCGCACACCTGACACCGGGTCAGCCGGTCGACATCCGACTGGATCAGCCGTGAACGGCGTTATCGACGTTCGCGGTCTGACGAAACGGTTCGGTCGCCATGTGGCGGTGAACGGGGTCTCGATCGATGTCGCCAAGGGTGAGATCGCCGGGTTCCTCGGACCGAACGGCAGCGGCAAGACGACGACGATCCGCATGCTGTGCGGCTTGTTGACGCCCGACGAGGGCGAGGGGACGTGCCTGGGCCTGGATGTGCGCCGGGACAGCAAGCGTATCAAGGCGCAGATCGGCTACATGACCCAGCGCTTCAGCTTCTACGAGGATTTGACGATCCGCGAGAATCTGGACTTTGTGGCGCGGCTCTACCGGCTGCGGTCGCGCAAGGCGCAGGTCGACCGGACGCTGGAGCGGTTGGGCTTGGGCGACCGCCAGCAACAGCTTGCCGGCACACTGTCGGGCGGGTGGAAGCAGCGGTTGGCGTTGGCGGCTTGTGTGATGCACGGCCCTAAACTGCTGTTGCTGGATGAGCCGACCGCCGGGGTGGACCCGGAGGCGCGGCGGGTGTTCTGGGACCAGATCCATGTGCTCGCCGACGAGGGGCTGACGGTGCTGGTCAGCACCCATTACATGGACGAGGCGGAGCGCTGTCACCGCATCTTCTACATCAACGAGGGCGTGGTGATCGCGCGTGGGACCGTCGACCAGGTGATCGCCGACGCCGGCCTGACGACCTGGACGGTGCGCGGGCCGGGGCTCGCCAGACTGGCGGCAGCGTTGTCCGATTGCGATGGGGTCGAGCAGGTGGCGCCGTTCGGCAACACGCTGCATGTGGTGGGCGGTGACGCCGAACGGCTGGAAGCGGCTATCGCGCCGTTCCGCAAGCGGCATGGGCTGCGCTGGGAACTCGATGCGACCAGCCTCGAGGATGTGTTCATCCAGTTGATGGGCCGGCGCACCGGCGGGCAACAGGCGGCGGCGTGATGTTCGGGCGGATCATGGCGGTGCTGGTGAAGGAATTCATCCAGATGCGCCGGGACCGCATGACGTTCGGCATGATGATCGGCATTCCGATCCTGCAACTCGTGCTGTTCGGCTTTGCCATCAATAATGACCCGAAGAACCTGCCGACCAGTGTGTTGATCCAGGACCATGGGCGCTATTCGCGGGCGCTGGTCGCGGCGATGCAGAACACCGAATACTTCCGGGTCGATTCCGTCGCGGCGACCGAGGCGGAAGCGCAACGGTTGTTGACGACCGGCGCGGTCAACTTCGTCGTCACCATCCCGGCGGGGTTCGAGCGCGACCTCGCGCGCGGCGACCAACCGCAGTTGTTGGTGCAGGCCGACGCGACCGACCCGACCGCGAGCGCCAATGCGCTGGCCGCACTGCAGCAGTTGCAATACACGGCGCTGCGTCATGAATTGAGAGGCGTGTTGTCGGGGCTCAACCCGGATGAGCCGGCGTTCGAACTCGTCGTGCACCGGCTCTACAACCCGGAAGGCATCACCGCCTACAACGTCGTGCCCGGCCTGATCGGCGTGATCCTGACGATGAGCACGATTCTCATGACGTCGCTGGCGCTGACGCGGGAGACCGAGCGGGGCACGATGGAGAACCTGCTGGCGATGCCGCTGCGGCCGATCGAGGTGATGCTGGGCAAGATCGTGCCGTACATCGGCATCGGCTGCGTGCAGGTGGCGATTATCCTGGCGGCGGCGCGGTGGCTGTTCGAGGTGCCGATCCTCGGGTCGGTGCCGTTGCTGTACGGCATGCTGTTGGCGTTCATCGCGGCGAATGTGTGCCTGGGCTACACCTTCTCGACGCTGGCGCGAACGCAGATGCAGGCGATGCAGCTGACGTTCTTCTTCTTCCTGCCGTCGATCTTGCTGTCCGGTTTCATGTTTCCGTTTCGCGGGATGCCGGTGTGGGCACAGTGGATCGGCGAGGCCTTGCCGCTGACCCACTTCATGCGGATCGCGCGGGGGATCTTGTTGAAGGGGAACGGGTTCGCTGAGGTGGCGCCTTCGCTGTGGCCGATCTTCGTGTTTCTGGCGATTGTGGGGACGATTGCGCTGCGGCGGTATCGGCAGACGTTGGATTAGGTGAACTCGCGAAGGGTTGCCGGGGCTCCGACTTGGAACGGCCGCTCGCAACACCGTGCAGTTGCCTTAGAAGGTCCAGTTACCGTGTAGATCCCAGCTCATCTACTTAATCGGTGAATAATCGACGCAACATCGGGCATTCCAATCTGCCGGTTTCGCAGTGCGCGATTAGTTCCATGAGAGCGCCTTCGAGCTGCACGAGATCGGAGATTTTCGCTCGCACTGCCTTAAGGTGGTTTTCCCCAACCTTTTGGGCATCAGAACACCGAGCCCTGTCGTCAGACGAGAGTGCGAGCAACGTCTTCACATCGGGGATCGGAAATCCTAAGTCGCGACATCGCCGCACGAACCGGAGACGAGCAATGTCAGCCTTTTCATACACCCGACGTCCCGACGATGACCGCTCAGCGCGTGGCACTACGCCCTTCCGCTCGTAATAGCGTATCGTCTCCGCGTTCACGCCGCTGAGCCTCGCAGCCTGTCCGATTTCGTACATCCTTAGAATATCCCTTGACCCTGTAGTGGCTACAGGGTGCAAATGGGTTCAACATTTCTTGCGACTAGGCGCAGGCAAAGTAGGACACCGTCAAA
This sequence comes from Alphaproteobacteria bacterium, assembly GCA_028279245.1. Taxonomy (GTDB): domain Bacteria; phylum Pseudomonadota; class Alphaproteobacteria; order UBA6615; family UBA6615; genus JANQOE01. Next base: position 15,812 of record JANQOE010000001.1, on the reverse strand, counting down.
GCTTCTGGTGGTTTCGGCGGCAGGGGCGGCGCTAGTTTCGGCGTCCTGCTGTGTACCTATTGGCCTCTCAATCCTTGGCCTAGGCGGGTCCTGGTTGGCGTTGCTCGGACCACTTACAGCCTATCGGCTGGTCATCCTGGTCGGCGTGACAGGTGTGCTCGGATGGGCGTGGTGGAGGCTGCTTTGGCCCGGGCGTCAAGAACGTGGACGCGCAGCAGTCGTCTTGACAGTAATCGCTACGGTCTCGCTCGGCATCGCTGCGACTGCTCCGGTCGGGGAGCGCGACGTGATGCTGACCCTATGGGATGTTTGGGTTGAAACTCGATAACGAGAAACTCTTGAGATTGGGTATCGTCGGATCGGCCATCGTTGCGATTTGCTGCTTTACCCCGCTCCTGGTTGGGTTGCTCGCGGCACTTGGGCTATCGGCTGCCATTGGATACCTGGATGTCGTCTTGTTTCCGGCGTTAGCGATTCTTCTGGCACTCACGGGGTATGCGATATGGCGACGCAAACGGGCGCAGTAGTTCTACAATCCAAAATTACGTGCCCGGAGTGCGGGCACGTGGAGAAAGAGACAATGCCCACGGACGCCTGCCAATGGTTTTATGATTGCAACGGCTGCAGCGCGGTTCTCAAACCGAAACCGGGTGACTGCTGTGTATTCTGCTCATATGGCTCGGTTGCTTGTCCACCGATCCAGGTGGGCAGAAACTGTGGAACTTGATAAGCCGGCAGTACTACGCCTCTCAATCTCTCTAGTGGACCTTGTGTCCTAGAAACAGCGGTTCCCAACTAGTCCCTACAGATCCAATTCCACCCACGCCGGGTCGTGATCGCTGCCGTCGCCGCCGTGTTGGGTGCGGCGGTCGATGTGGGCGCCGGCGAGGCGGGGGGTGAGGGCGTTGCTGAGCCAGATGTGGTCGTAGAGATGATACTCCGGGAACGCCGGGCCTGAGGGGTTAAAGCGGTGGGTCCAGACCGGGGATGACGGGCCGGGGCCTTGGCCATCTGTCTCCGGTTTCGGTGGGCGGGTTTCGGTGGCGTTCTCCAACGCGTTGGTTAGGGGCCGGTTGTCGATGGTCAGCATCGGCTCCAGGAATTCGGAGTCCGGCGGGTCGTTCATGTCGCCGAGCAGGACGTAGCGGGCGTCAGAGCGTTCGCGGCCGCCGATGAGGCGGGCGATGGTTTCGGCCTGGCGCTTGCGGCGGGCGTTCGCCCTGGCCTTGCCTTCGACCTGATCTTCGTGGAACGGGACGAAGTGGCTCTTGAGGTGGGTGTTGTAGAGCTTGAAGAGTTTGTCGCCGTTGTTGTCGAGGATCTCGACCTCCAGCAGGTCGCGGCCGAAGACGCGGCGGTCGGGATCGTCGGGGTGGATGGCGGTTTGGTGGGAGGTGATTGCGCCGAGCGGTAGCTTCGACAGGATGCCGACGTCGATCAGGCGCTGGTCGTTGCCTTCGATCAGCGCGACGTGGGGGTAGAGGCCGCCCAGGTTAGCCTGGTTGAAGTGCTTCAGAATGCCGATGTGCTCGACTTCCTGCACCGCTAGAACATCGGCATTCATGGCGTCGGTGATGCGCCGGGCGATGGCGTCGGTGTCGGCCTGATCTTTCGCTCTCACCAGCCGGCCCATGAACGTGCGTACATCAATGTCGTTGGTGCCGAAGGTTAGGGTGACGCCGCCTTCGTCGTTGGACGGCGGAGCATCAACCGCCGCACTGAAATTGAAACGAGAGAACAGGTTGTTCAGATTGAACGTGCCGACGCTGATCATGTCCGCCCCCGAATCGCGGTCGCAACGTTACTGCGGATGAGGATGCGGGTTAGTTGTGACCGAAACGCTGCAAACTGCAACCGCTTTGGGCCGTGGGTGTGCGGCGCCGGCTATTCAATGATGACGAGGGTGCGGATTTCGATGCTTTCGCGCGGCGGTGCGTCCGCCGGCGTGTCGGGCAGGTTGACGGCGGAGTGGGGTGTGAAGCGGGCGCGACCGTCGTTCAGACTGTCCCAGCCTTTGATCAGCAACACTTCGTCGCGGGTCATGCGTGGCGCGTAGTACCAACGCTGATCGGGGTCGTAGGCGAGGTGATAGATCTCGCCGACACGGTCGGGGAAGACTTGGTCGGTGGCGATGAGGTCGTCCGCACGCACGCTTGAGGCATCCGCCAAAGCGAGGGGGGCGCGCAGGACCGGGCCGCGGATCGGACGCCACACATTGACCTGCACGATGCGCGCGCCGGACTTGGTGAGGCGGTCCGCCTCTTCGTTGCCGAGGATGTCGCGCAGCCGTTGCGGGCCGCTGAGTTTGGTGTAGTCGACATGAATGCGGCTAGCCGGGCCGCGGGCACCGTCACGGTTCGGGGCGCCGGCGGGGCTGTCCGCGCGCCGTGTGCTGTCGAAGATGACGACGCGACTGGCGCCGAGATGCCGTTGTAGCAACGCCTCGATCTCGGGGAAGTACACCTGTTCGACCTCGGCATCGTCGTAGAAGTCGCGGACGGTCGTTTGGTGCTGATGTAGTTCGAAGCCCTCAAGGTCGAGGGAGAGTTGGTCGGCGATGGGCCGGAGGTCGGCGATGGTGACGGGGTGGGTGTCCGTTTCGAACAACAGCTTCGGTGCGCCGCCGGTGAGCGCAGAGCTGTGAAAGCTCGGCTTCACGTCTTGCGGGCGAATGAAGCTCAGTTCGGCGTTGACCGCGGGGAGAGGTGGCGTGGACAGGGCCGTGTTGCTGGCTGCGTGAAGGGCTTGGGTCATCTCTATGTTCCTGGGGCGACGTTGGGACCGCGTGATGCAGCAAAGATGGGGCTCAGGAAATTCAGGATCTAACGACTTCGATTCAGCAATACATGACCTGCATTCATGTTATTCTGCTGGTGGCCGGTCGTGAATGGCCGCGTGCCACTCGCTGGCCAGGTCGGTTAGCCACTTGATCAGGCGGCGCTCCGACGCGGTCGGAGTCACATCGTCGGGGCGGCACAGGTAGTAGCCGGTGCTGGTACGGCTGGATCCGCCGAACGGTGCAACCAGTGCCCCGCGCTCCAGCCGGTGGTCGACAACAGGCCGCCGGCCCAGGGCCAGGCCGTGGCCGCTTTCGGCGACCTGCAGGGCCTGTTCCATGTTGTCGAGGGTGATCATGTTGTCGCGTGGCAGGTCGCCGATGCCGTGGGCGTGGGCCCACTCGTCCCATTCGTCGGGAATGCCGCCGTTGACGATCAGGCGGGCCTCACCGAAAGTCGCGGCCGTTGGTTTATCGGTATGTTCGTTTAGATACCCGGGCGCACAAACCGGCAATGCCCACTCCTCCAGAAGAAACTTGGACTCAACGCCCGGCCAATGGCCCTTTCCGTGGCGCAAGGCGATGTCGACCTGGTCGCGCTTGAGGTGCATGACACGCGTGGTTGGGATGAGCTGGAGGTCGATGTCCGTATGCGTACGCTCAAACGTGCTGAGTTTCGGAATGAGCCATGTGGCGGCGAGGGAGGTGGGCAGGGTTAGGCGCAGAACCGCGCGGCCATGGCTGGGCCGGATCGCGTCAGTGGCGGCTTGGATCTGCCGGAAGGCAGGGTCGATCTGTTCGAAATAGCGCCGTCCGGCGGTGGTGAGCTCGGACCGGGTGCCGGTCTTCTCAAACAGCTTGATGTGAAGGAACTCCTCCAACTTGCGGATCTGGTGGCTGACTGCGGATTCCGTGATGCCGAGACTGTCCGCGGCGTCGCGATGGCGGCCGTGGACCGCCGCGGCATGAAAGGCGCGGAGGGCGGCGAAGGGCGGCATCGGGGCTTGGCTGGCCATGGGCGAATGGTGGTGCCCGCGGGAACGAAATTCAAGTCTTGAGGTGGCGACGCTTTGGCGGCAAACATCGGTTGGCGGGAGACGAAAGGGGGCCGGGGATGAGCGATCAAGAAGCGCGATTTCAAGTTGGGCAATTGGTGCGCCACAAGCTGTTCGACTACCGTGGGGTGGTCTATGATGTGGATGCGGAATTCAGCCTGAGCGAGGAGTGGTACGAGACCATGGCCCGCAGCCGGCCGCCGAAGGACCGGCCCTGGTATCACGTGTTGGTCCATGATGGCGACCACACAACCTATGTGGCCGAGCGGAACCTTGTGGCCGACGACAGCGGCGAGGCGATTCGACATCCGGAACTCGGCGATTATTTCGGTGAGTTCAAAGACAGCCGGTACATCCCGCGGGTTGTCTTGAACTAGCCCGGAGCCGCCGGTGGATTTGCTGAGCGATATTCTGAGCACGGTGCGGATCCAAGGCACGCTGTACTTCCGCACCGCCTTCACGCCGCCCTGGGGTATCGAGGTGCCCGCGCTGGGACGGGCGGCGCGTTTTCATATTGCGGTGAAGGGGTATTGCTGGGTCGGCCTCGGCGACGATCGTTCCGTCGAATTGCGGGAAGGCGATATGCTGCTGATCCCCGGCGGGGCGGCGCATCGGCTGACCGATGTGGACGGCCGGGCGGTGAAGACCCTGGATCGGGTGGTCGCCGAAAGCGGGTTTTCCGGGAAGGGGGCGTTGGCCGTCGGCGGGAATGAGGCCGATGCGGTGACGCAACTCGCGTGCGGCCATCTGTCCTTTGCCGAGGGGGCGGACCATCCGCTGCTGCGGGCGCTGCCGGACCATATTCTGATCACCTCGGAGATCCGCGAAGTTCAGCCTTGGCTCGACGATACGATCCGGGCGTTGTCGCGGGAGGTGCATTACGGCGCCGCCGGCTCCGCCGCGACGGTCAACAAGTTGGCCGAGATTCTGTTTATCGAAACGGTGCGGGCGGCGGCGGAGACTTCGCCAGACCTGCAGCGGCTGATGACGGCGGTCGCCGACCCGCGGATCAGCCGGGCGCTGGCGGCGATGCATCTGGATCCGGCGCGGTCCTGGACGTTGGACGGGTTGGCCCAGGAGGCTGCGCTGTCGCGCTCGCGCTTTGCCGAGCGGTTTCGCGATCTGGTGGGTCTGGCGCCGGCGGCCTATCTGACCGAATGGCGGTTACAGAAGGCGCGGGCGATGTTGGTGGACACAGGGGATGGCATCGGCAGCATCGCGGCTCGGGTCGGCTACAAGTCGCCGGAAGCGTTTACCCGGGCGTTCGGTGAGGCCTTCGGGCTGCCACCGACCGATTTCCGCACGCGGTATCGGCCCCACTAGCCAGGCAAGCTAGCGCAACGTCCGAACTGTCTAGCGGGGCGTCCGATAGTTGGGTGCGGCCTGTTGTAGCCGGGCCGGAACACTCCAGTTGATCGCCTACCAAACGCATCAAGCTGGAGATTCATCAAATGACCACTGTTACCAAAGTCACGACCCCGCGGCGCGGTTTCCTGCGAAAAGCCGGTGCCGCCACACTCTCAGCCGCCGGTGTTGCTGTGTTATCCCAGGTCGGCGCGCCGCGCGGCAGTCTGGCCCAAACCATGGACGCCGGGGGCGACACTCAGTTGCTCAACACGGCGTTGAGCCTTGAATATGAAGGTATTGGCGCATACGAACTCGCCGTCGGCAGCACGCTGCTGGAGCCGCCCTATGAGGACACCGCGCGGCTGTTCCAGAGTCACCATGAGAGGCATGCCGAGGCGTTGGCTGACGCGGTGCGGACACTGGGCGGTACGCCGGTCGAACCGAAGTCGCTGGATGAGTATGCGACGGTGCTCAACGCGGCAGCGCTGCGCGATCAGAACGACGTCATTGCCCTTGCTTTGCGGTTGGAGCGGGGCGCGGCGGAAGGCTATCTGGGCCTGTTGCCGACGTTCGAGGACCGTGAGTTCAGCCTGCTCGCGGCGCGACTGGCGGCTGATGAGACCATGCATTGGACAGCCCTGACGCTTGCGTCCGGCAACGATCTGCCAAAAGACGCGCTGACGTTCGGCAGCTAGATGATTGGGCGGTTGCTCCCGTTGTCGAGCGTCCTGTTGTTGCTCGAGCCGGCGGCGGAAGCGGCTGGCCTGGATGGTGCAAGCCTGTACGAACGCCGGTGCGGTGCGTGTCATACCCTCGATGCGCATCGCGTCGGACCTTCCCACAGGGGCGTGGTCGGCCGGCGGGCTGGGGCGTTGGCGGACTACAACTACTCCAGCGCACTGACGCAGTCGGATGTCGTCTGGACGGTTGAGATATTGGACGCGTGGCTGGCCGACCCGGAGGCCGTTATTCCGGGTCAAAAGATGGGATACCGGCTGCGGCGGGCGGACGAACGCGCGGTGATCATCGATTATCTTGCGACGGCAGCGGAATAGGGAAAGGGCCGGTGCTGGTGCGCCGGCCCTTTGTACACATTCCAGTTTGTCGGCGGATTACTGCCGGCGCAAACCCTTGATGTAAGACTTCATTACGTCGGCGTGTTGTTCAAGTGGCACCGACTCATCGTTTTGGCAATCGAAGCCAGTGATAATACCGCCGGCGGCCTCCGGGTCGGCTTGGTAGCCGATGGGGACGTTGATCCTCAAATTCTGTAGGAAGACGAAGCAGTGCATGTCAGCGTTCAGTGCCGGCATTGCTGCATAGTAGAAGAGCCCGAGTTTGTTGGCGGCGCGTTCGATCTTGGTTGACGGGTCAAACTCCAATGCTTCCAGATCGGACCATTGGGAGACGGTATCCATCAGATCGTTCCGGCGGCTCTTCTGCATCTGGGCGTTGTTCAAGATGTACATGTGCATCATGCCCGTTTCCCAGGTCCACAACTCACGTTTGTGGCCGCGACCTGGCATGTGAGATGCAAGGAACTCGATCTGATCCGTCGAGACGATCCCTGGTGGTGACGACACCGAAAGATGACTGTCGGTCCGCGCCATTTCGGCCCAGTCGGTCCAACTTTGGGCATTCGCCCCGGCGACCGGTAGGATGATTAACAGCGCCGCAATCGCCGCGCCACGCAAGTTGAACATGCAACTCTCCCGTTACGTTCTCGGGAGATGCTCGCGTGATCTGGATGCTGCAGCCAGGGTGTTGAAGTCATACCACTAATAGGTGTGGATCTCAGGCCCCTAGGCGATAGTATTCTCGGACTAGTCGGTGCGGTAGTCGGGGCGCTGATGTCGCAACTACCGAACGCTTTTCGGCTTCCGGGTTGAAGTTCCGCCACCAGAGCGCGTTGCCACCCACTGGGTGATCGGCAACCAGGGCTGGCGGTTAACCGGGAGTCAACGCCGGCTTGGTAGCGTGAGCTGCCATGAGAATTGAGCAACGTGACACCGACCGCCGCCCCGCCGCCGAGACGCGCGGCGATGCGGCCGCTGTCCTTCAGGCAGATATCAATCGCATCCCCGTCTGTGCTGCAGATTGTCCGGATGCCCAGCCGGGTCAGTGTTCACGCCGGTGCCCGAAAATCCCAGAGGTGTTGTCCACCGACCCAGATCGTCATCCGATCGAGCCGCGGATCGCGCCGCTTACATTCGAACTGAAGCGGTTGGGTGTGTTTCATCCTTGCTGGTCTTGCGAAGGTCACAACGATCCACAGGGACGTCTGTGGAAGGTGCCGCGCGTCTGGTTCTACTGCAATTCGGTCGTGCATGTCCGTGTGTTGTCCGACGCCGTGCGGCATCTGCATACGCAACGGAGACTTATCGCGCCGTGGCGTGTCACGTTGACCCACACGACCCCGGATAACCCGGACACGGCTTTTTCGCTCGAGCCGGATATCGACAATCGCGACGTCGGATTGGTGGCGCTGCAGAAGGACGTCGATACCCTGGCCGAACAGTTGCAGCATACCGTGCATATTGAGGCACGCAGCCTGTCGCAATCGGTGACCTGAATGTGCCTTGGTCTCGATCCGGCGGCCCTGGATGGTCTGGAGCGGGGCGATGTCTCTGGGGTCATCGGCGGACGCCGGTACCGGGCCAGCCTGGGCATTCGTGATTACGACGCAGGGGTCGAGCGCCACTACGGACAAAGGGTCGCCGGTTTAGACATGAACGGGCGGTTTCGGCACTTCGGGCTGGTGTTCGAACTGGAAGAACCGACCGAATTGGCTTTGCATGACAGTGCGCGGCGGTTGGACGAAGGGCTGGCGTCACTGGTGACGCGCTATGGACCGGTCCTTTTTCGCAACGCTTATATGGACGACGCGGCACGGGGCCAGTGCCAGCACAATGTCTTCAAGAGCCTCAACTTCCATCTGGATCGTGGGTCGACGCAAAGCGACCACTATTCGCTGTTCTGGCGCGACCCGTTCGATCCGAAGACCCGGATGCCGCGGACATCGACGACCCTGGTGTTGTCGAACGCGGCGGCTTACCTGCAAGCCTTGAGCGAGGGTGCGGAACCGCACGCGTTCCGGCAGCGGTACGACCTCTTTCAGCCGAGGGTACCGGACGGGTTGATCGGCGACTTGTTGTTCGAGTTGCCGTGGTCGGCGCCCGAAGGACAAGGGGAGATCGCGGTTCTCGACAACCGGACCGTGCTGCACGCGAGCTACTACAAGAAGGCGCAGGATCGGGGGTATCCGATCGCGGTGCGGTACCTTTACTAGACCACGCCTGATTGGGATGACTGTCGGCGTCCAAAACGAACTGCGCCGGCTCGGCTAGTCGCGTTGTTTGCTCCGGCCGGTCGGCGCGGTAGTCTCGGCTCATGGCGCGCAATCCCCATCGCCCGTTTCACCCCGACCCGGCTCAGATGGCCGTGGCGCCTGCGGTGTCTGGCAATAGCATTAACGGGCTTGGCGAAATGGATCGCCGGCAGCCACGGATGGTCTATTGGGCGCCGGATCCCGACGACATTCCGCACGGCGAATTGCAGCGCTGGTTCTACACGGTCGAGCCGCCAGACCCGGCGATGGCGACCGCGCGGATCGAGCGCCGTAAGCTGACGGCGATGGAGATACCTGAGGTTACCGGAGACCCAGCTGAACGTACGCCGGCGGCCTGGACGGAGGAACTGCAGCGGTTTGTCGAACAGGGGCTGTGCGAGCGGATCGGGGTAGCCGAGATGACCCCGGATTGGGTCTATGAGGGCCATGAGGTACGGCAGTCGCGGATCGTCATCGCCGGGGTGCAGCATGACTATGAGGCGATAGCGACGGCACCGGAATGGACGGCGGGCACTGAGGTTGTGCGGCAATATGGGCGGGCGAGCCTGGTGGCGAAGAAGATTGCGGCGTGGCTGCGGCTGGATGGCTGGCCGGCCGAACCGGTGACCGGGCCGATGACAGGTGCCGTGACAATGATCCCACCGGCGATCGCCTGCGGGTTTGGTGAACTGGGCAAACACGGGTCGGTCATCAACCCGGAGTTCGGGTCATCTTTCCGGCTGTCGGCCGTGTTAACCGACGCGCCCTTCGAGCCGACCCCGGCCCGGACTTTCGGCATCGACGATTTCTGCCAAAGCTGCCGGGTCTGCGAAAATGCTTGTCCGCCCGAGGCGATCGCGGCCGACAAGCAGACCGTCCGCGGCCAAGAGAAATGGTACGTGGATTTCGACAAGTGCCTGCCGTTTTTCAACCAGACCTACGGCTGCGCGATCTGCATCGCCGCCTGCCCGTGGTCGCGGCCGGGGGTCGGCTTGAACCTTGCCGCCAAGCTGGCGCGGCGGGCGGAGCGGACCGGTTCCTAGGCGGTGTACCGGCGTCGACGGTGGTTGCGAAGGCCGCAAGAAACCCCTAGTTATCCGACCGTCGGGGCGTAGCTCAGCCTGGTAGAGCACCTGCTTTGGGAGCAGGGGGTCGTTGGTTCAAATCCAGTCGCCCCGACCATAAGAGCCAGCACTAGGCCGTCGTGGGAGCGTTCCGAGAGCTGCTCTATGAGGGGTTGCGGCTCAGGTGTCTTTGCCGTCGCCTTCGGAAGTGGGTAGCGGCTTGTCGGTTGCGTCCGCAATCGGTGTCGTCCGGCCGGCAAGGTGTTCCCTGATTTCGTCGAGGTCCTTTGCGTTCTTCGTCAGCAACCGCAGAGTGGCGGCGCGTGCCTCGTTGGGGTTGCGATCGCGGATGGCTTCGGCAATGGCGAGATGATCCTTGAGATTGCGGATGAAGGCGCTGTTGACCTGGATGGAGAGCTCGAAGTTCGCTGAGAGCAGCAGGCCGAAGCCGCGGGCGAATGAATTCAGCAGCATGTTGCCGCTCGCCGCCAGTACCGCGCGGTGAAACTCGACATCATGTTCCGCTGCGCGGACCGTGTCCTCGGCGAACGTCACCATGTTTTCGTAGGTGGCGAATAGTTTCAGGACCTGTGGGATCGACGCACGGGTCGCCGCCAGAGCCGCCGCCTCCGGCTCGATGATCATGCGCAGCTCGGCCAGGGCATCGATGAGCCGGTCGCGGGTCGGCCGTTCCGACAGCATCCAAGCGATGATTTGCGGGTCGAGCAGGTTCCAATCGTCCGTCTCTTCGACAATCGTGCCGACACGCCGCGAGGTTCGGACAAGGTTCTTTCCGGCGAGTGTCTTTACCGCTTCCCGTACCGCGCTGCGGCTGGCATCGAACTCCTCGCCGATCCGCTCTTCAATCGGTAGAGGTTCGCCGACCGGCACATCGCCACGGATGATCCGACGGCCCAATGCATCGATCAATTGGGGCACGACGTTGGAGGTGCCCCCCGGTTTGCTGGGCCTAGAACCGGCCATGACGCTGGTACGCCTCCTTCGGATCGACGCCATCGAGAATGGCCTTGCGTACCATGTTTTCGGTCTGCATGACGGTCTCGGTGGCGGCCACAACCTCTTCGGCAATGTTGCCGGGGATCACAACGACACCGTCGATATCGCCGATGACGAAATCGCCGGGGCTGATCGTCACGCCACCCAGTTGGATGGGCTCGCCGAACGCATCGGGAGTCCACGCACCGACAATGTCTCGCGGTGTAAAGAACCGGCTGAAGACCGGGAACCCAATCCGTTTAATGAATGCGCAGTCACGGCAACCGGCGTCGGTCAGGTAGCCGCGCACCTTGCGAAACTGCAGGGTTTCCGCACTCAGCTCACCCATCAGCGCGAGGTCTTCGCTGTTGCCCGCGCAGGTTACGACCGCACCGGCGGGTGCCAGTGAGAGGAATTCGGTCCATGCGGTCAGTGTCGCATCATCGTCGAGTTCCGGCTTGATACTGCCGGAGACCGTGAACACCGGACCAGCCATGATCAACGAGTCGTCGAGCGGCCTGATCTCCTTGGCAACCACCGTATCTGTGATGCCGCGTTCACGCAGGACATCGAACACTGCGCCGGAGTAACACTTCTCAAGCCGCGCTGCTAAGTCCGTGTCAGCCACCTGTTTGGCCCTCGCTATATCCAGCCCGCGTCGACAGTGTAGGTTCCCGACGAGCACATTGCGGAATCGTCGGCGGCCAGAAAAGCCACGAGACGTGCTACGTACAACGGGTCGATCAGTTGTTTGAGACATTGACCCGCCAACACTGTCTGCTCGAGTTCGGGGGTGAGCCATTTGTCAATCTGGCGCTGTGTCTTGATGAATCCCGGGACGACGCAGTTCACGCGGATGCCCGCTTCGCCAAGTTCGCGGGCTAGGCCGTTTGTCAGCCCCTCGATGCCGGCCTTCGCAGTGACATACGCAGATAAATTATCTAGACCCAACCGCCAGCTGCAGGACCCCATGTTGACTATTGACCCGCCGCCAGCGGATTTCATAAACGGCGCAACAGCCTGTGACATAAAAAATTGATGATCGAGATTAACCGCCATGCGGCTGCGCCAGTATTCCGGCGTAACGTCAGGTACCGCATGTCGATCATCATTTGCGGCGTTGTTGACGAGTACCTGAATGCCGTCGACCGCGTTCGCCAACTCTGTAACCACGGTTGGCAATGCCTCAACCTTCGTCACATCGTACGCGAAGAAGGCCGGTGGATGTTTGGCGTCTGCCAAAGACTCGACAAGCTGGGTTGCCCCGGCGGTATCTACATCGATGAAGGCGACGCGAGCATTTTGACGAACGAACTCGGCGACGATCGCGGCGCCGATACCGGTCGCCCCGCCTGATACAAGAACGCCACGTCCGTTGAGCGTCGGGTAGTTGGCCGCAGTATCCTGCTCGCTCATCAGGAGTTGATTACCTTCTCTGTCAGCGACTGCACGCTGGTGTCTGCCTTCAGCACGTCATGCACCTTCCGTCCGTGGCTCATCACCACGAACCGATCGCAGATGTTGTAGGCGTGATAGATGTTGTGGGTGACGAAAATGGCAGACGTCCCACGCTCCCGCAAGCTGCCGATATAGTCCAGCAGCTTGTTGGTTTCTCGCACCGACAGGGCGCTGGTCGGCTCGTCGAGCAGTAGGATCGAACGGCGGAAGTGTACGGCGCGGGCGATGGCCACGGCCTGTTTCTGTCCGCCGGACAGGGCCGACAGCATCTGATCCGGACTGTCGATGCCGGAGATGTCGACGCCGGACGACAGTTCGCGCATGGTGATGTCCCGCATCTCGCGCTCGCGGAGGAAGCCGAAGCGGTCGCGCAGTTCGCGGCCGAGGAACATGTTGCGCCAGATCTCCATGTCCTCGACGACCGCCATGTCCTGGTAGATCGTCTCGATCCCGAGCGCCTCTGCATCGTGACGGGTGTTCAGGCTGGCGGCCTGACCGTTGACACGGATCTCCCCGCTTGTGGGCGGGTTGATCCCGGAGAGGAGTTTGACCAGCGTGGACTTGCCGGCGCCGTTGTCGCCGAGTAGCCCAACAATCTCGTTCCTGCCCAGGTGCATGTCGACGCCGCGCAGCGCGTCGAGATTTCCATAGCGCTTGGTGACACCGCGGATTTCGATGGCGTGGTTTGTCGTCACCGGCGCGGCCCTCCAACAAGCTGGTTGCCGATTGCCGCCAACACGATCAGCGCGCCGACAAAGATGTCGAGGAAGAAGCCCGGTGCACGCAACAGTAACAAAACGTCCTGGATCGTGTAGATCAGCGCCGCACCAAGGAAGACACCAATGACGCTGCCGCGGCCGCCGGTGAGCGCCAAGCCGCCGATGACACCGGCCGCAATGGCCTGCAGTTCCAAGCCGCCGCCCTGTGCCGGCGTGGCGCTGCCGACCCGCGCGGCACTGATGAGTCCGGATAAGGCGGCGGTTCCGCCGGCCAGAGCGAAGCAGATTAGCTTGATGCGGGCCGCGTTGACACCGTTCGCCGTTGCCGCGTCCCGGTTGCCGCCTGCGGCGAGGACGTGGTTGCCGAACTGGTGGTGGCGCAATAATGCATGGAACACGAAGGCCACAAGGAAGAACCAAACAAACGGCATTTCGATCGGTCCGATACTGCCGGCGAAAACATTTCGAAACGTGTCGCTGGCCTCAAACCGGATTGCCTGGGCGCCGTGGATGAAGAAGATCATCCCCTTCCAGAAGAGCATCGCGCCGAGGGAGACGATGAACGACGGCAGGGCGAACCGCAGGGCGATCAGCCCGTTGGTGACGCTGATCAGTGCGCCGCCGCCGACAATCAGCGGCAGTGCAATCCACGCGTTGAGACCGCTGGCAATGATCACGGAGCCGATGACGGCGGTGAACGCGTAGATCGTGCCAACCGAAAGGTCGAACTCTCCGGCGATCATCAGCATGCCGACGCCGAGGGCGATGATCCCCAGTGTCGGGATCGCCTTCAGCATGATCGAGATGTTCGATGCGGAGAGGTAGCGGAAGTCGTCGGGGAACATCAGGCCCGCTGCGACCAGCAGCACCTGTATGGCGATGAAGGCGAGCAGAATGTTGCCGGCGGGTGTCGCGCGGATCTGGTCTAGCAAACCCGCGATGCCAGCGCGCCTGTTGATTCTCAGCTTCCCGGCGGCAGCCGGGTTGCTCGGATAGTCACTCATCTTTGAGACCCTGAGCTGCGGGCCAGGTGGCTTCGAACCGGGAGTCCGAAGCCACCTGGCACGATTGTTTCAGCTATCGGGTGACCCCGGCGAAGTCGACGGCCGTCTTGTAGTTATCGGCGTCGATAAGACCGCGCCCGCCCGTGTTCATGTCAGACGGGTACAGTCCGTATCGGACCAGATGGGCCAGTTGGGCGACGGCATAGTAACCCTGGGTATAGGGTTGCTGATCGACCGTTGCCGTAATGCGGCCGTTTTCGATGCCTTCGAGGATCTCCGGCGCGACGTCGAAACCGCCGATAGGCACGTCGAGCCCGACCTCGTCCAATGCCTGCTGGGCCATCATCATCGGCTGTTGGCCGAGGCCGATGATCGCGGCGATCTCTGAATTACCGATCAGGTATTGGACCATCGCGGACAACACATCCGGCAGACGGTCGGTCACCCCGACCAGATCGGCGCGGGCGCCGACTTCGTCGAGTGCCTGTTGGACGCCGCGGTGGCGCAAGACGGCGTAGGCTGCCTCCGGAAACTCGACCGGGGTGAAGACGACATCGCCTTCACCAATGCCGTGTTCCTCGATCATCCGCTTGCCGATGGCGTATCCGGTCTCGACGAAGTTCTGCCCGACAAATGCCAATCGGCAATTGCCAGCGGCACCCTCACTGTCATCGATATTGAAGCCGATAACGGGTGTCCCACCGGCGATGGCATTGCAGACCGCGTCGTCAAACGCGTTGTCGTCCCAAACCTCGACCGCGAGCCCGTCGACGCCGTCGGCCAGGGCGGTCTCCATGATGTTGTTTTGGCGAACGGTGTCGTTCTCAGCGTACTGAATGTTGAGATTCACGTTCAACGCATCTGCCGCTGCCTTCGCCCCGTTCTCGAGCGGTTGGAAGAAGGGCACGCCCGCCGATGCGTAGATGATCATTGTCAGGTCGATTTGCTGCTCTTGCGCCGATACAGCCCCAGGAATGGCCAGTCCTCCGGCGAGGACGGCCGCGCAGACCAGTCTCTTCATGTTACCTCCACGAGAGATTAGAGCCTATTAATAGATGTCTATTCATCCGCTTATAAGATAGTTATATATATGATATAACGGATCCCGTAAAGCGGTCCATGGAAAGGGCCGGCGCTGATGGGCCGGAAATCGGCGTTTCGGATGGCTCTCAGGCCAGTGTTGGGCGAGCGATTGCCTGGGTTCGTGCTTGTCGGGTCGGTTAACCTTGAGCCCTAGCCCCGCTAGTCTGTAAGCGAACTTGAGGTCTTTTGGGGGCATTGATGCGGATCGCGCTGATCCACGTTGCGCAGGAGACGAACGACTTCAATCCGGTGCCGACGACGCTCGACGACTACCGGGCGTTCGGGCTGGTTGAGGGCGCGACGGTTCTGGAAGACATGGGGGAGGGGAGTGCGGTTGGCGGCTATCTCGATGCGGTCGGCGCGTCGGGGCGGGATATCGAGACCGTGCCGATCCTGCGTGGCTTTGCTGTGGCTGGCGGGCGGATCACGCGTGAGGCTTTCGACTTCTTTGCCGAGAAGATCAGTGCCGGGCTGAAGGCGGCGGGGCAGGTCGATGGGGTGATGTTGCAGTTGCACGGTGCCTGCGCAGCGGTGCATCTCGATGACGTCGAAGGGGCGCAGGCTGCGCTCTGCCGATCCATCGTCGGGCCGGACGTCCCGATTGTCATGGCGCTCGATCACCATGCCAACATCACCAATCAGATGGTCGCGAACAGCGACGCGATCGTCGGGCACCGCACCCAGCCGCACGAGCCCCACGACACCGGGCGGATCGGCGCTGAAGTGCTGTTTCGGATCGTCGCGCGCGAGGCCAAGCCGTTCATGACCTGGCGCAAGATCCCGTTGGTGTCGCATCAGGAGCAGTTCCTGACCTCGCGGGGGCCGATGAAGGCCTGGTTCGATCGGGCCCGGGCGATGGAGGCGGATGAGCGCGTGATCCAGGCGTCGCTCTACCCGATGCAGCCCTGGTTGGATGTCGAGGAGGGCGGCTGGTCGGCTATTGTGGTGACGGACGATGCGCCGGACCTCGCCGAGACGCTTG
>JANQOE010000118.1 GCA_028279245.1 Alphaproteobacteria bacterium | reverse complement strand
CGGCGGGCGCCGTGGCGGCTGCGCTGACAGCGGCGGATGCGGGATCGTAGCTGGCGAGCACCCGGTCCAGCCGGCTGCTTTCCGTCAGCGTCGTGTAATCGGCGATGCTGGCCGAGGCTGCCTGGCGGGCGGAGCGACCCAGTTCCGTGATGAGGTGGGCCTGCTCAACGCGAGAAGCATCGGCATAGCTGTCCCGGTGATCCAATAGAGCCCAGAGATGACCCGCGACTGCACTGCCCGCGGTCGGCGCGAAGTGCAGCAGGTCCTCACCAATCGGGATCTGGATGGTGGGCTGAAAGGCGGGCCGAGTGCGACGCAGGTCGGCACTGGTGATGGGCAAGCCCAACTGCTGACTTGCCTCGGCAAAACGCTGGCCGGAGCCGCCGGAATAAAAGTCGCCGGGGCCCCGTACGCGGATTGCGGAGAGCAGGCTGGCCAGCTCCACCTGTCGGATGACCTGCCCCTCGCCCAGCGGCAGGCCCGACGCGTCGAAAAACAGCTCACGGGCCTCCGGGTTCTCCGACAGGGTCACACCATGCGCCGCCAATTGCCGGGCAAAAGCTCGGGAGGCCGGGTGGCCGTCGCGGGCCATGGCCTCGGCGGGGCGCAGCAGGTCGCTCCAATCAGAGATGCCGTATCGGGCGTGTAGCGCGAACATGCCGCGGGCGTTGGCCGGTACCGCAACGGTTCCTGCGCCGCTGATGGGGGCTGCGGCGTGAAACACCAGGGCCTCGGTCCTCTTTTGGTCGAAACTGTGGACGACACACTGGCCGCCACCGCCGAGGCCCGCCCCACTAGGATAGGTGACCGCCATGGTGAAGTAAGTGGCGACGACCGCGTCGGCAGCGGAGCCTCCCGCCGCCAGTACATCGCGCCCGACCAGGGCGGCACGTGGCTCGTCGGCGATGATTCCGCCGTTGAACTGCCCTATATTCTGTACATTCTGGCCGGCGCAGCCCGCCGTCATTAGTGCAATCGCAACCGCTCCAAGGCGGATTTTGAGATGTTTAGTCTTCTGCGGCTTCCAACTCATTGCAATTCCTGCAGATTATCCTTCTTGGCCGTGGCCGTTGCCATGTTGTTTCAGACGTCCACCGGCCCGGCCGAAGCCCAGTCGGGCGGCATCGCACTGATCAGGGACGCAGAGATTGAAGGTACCATTCGGGCCTATGTCGCGCCAATCTTTGACGTTGCCGGTCTGGATCCCGACGCGGTCAACATCCACTTGGTCCGGGACAACTCGCTGAATGCGTTTGTGGCCGGCGGGCAGCGGATCTTTATCCATACCGGGTTGTTGCTGCGCGCCGAGAACCCCGGCCAGGTCATCGGGGTGCTGGCGCACGAAACCGGCCATATCACCGGGGGTCACCTCACCCGCATCCAGAACGAGTTGAGTACAGCGCGGGCGGAATCGATCGCCGCGATGCTGTTGGGCGCGGTTGCCGGGCTGGCCACCGGCGACCCGCGTGCCGGGATTGCCATCAATGCGTTAGGTCAGACCGCGGCGACCGTCGGCGTGCTGGAATACTCCCGAAGCCAGGAGTCATCCGCCGATGCGGCGGCGCTTCGGTTCATGGACGGCGTCGGCCTGTCGTCACGCGGGCTGCTGGAGTTCTTGCAGATCCTGTCCCGCGAGGAGGCGCTCTCGGTCGGGCAGCAGAATGTCTATTTGCGCACCCATCCCCTGACCAACGACCGGATCGCGGTGGTCGCCAACCACCTGTCGCTCTCCCGCTTCTCGGAAGATCCATGGCCGGCGGATCTGGCCGAGCGGCATGCGCGCACCCGCGCGAAGCTGCTCGGCTTTTTGTTCGATCTGGACGATGTGCAGCGAACCTACCCCGACCCCGAGGCGAGTATCTCGGGCAAATACGCGCATTCGATTGCCCGCTTTCGCCGGGGCGAGTTGGACACCGCGCTCGCCTACATCGATGACCTGATTGCGCTGGAGCCGGACAATCCGTTCTTCCACGAACTCAAGGGGCAAATGCTGTTTGAGAACGGGCGCGCCGCCGAGGCCTTGGCCCCCTATGAGGAAGCGGTGCGGTTGGCCCCGGGCGAAGCCCTGTTGCTGACCAACCTGGCCCAAGTGGAAATACACTTGGAAGACACCGAGTTGATGCAGCGGGCGAAAGAGCACCTGAATGTAGCCGTTCAAATCGAACCCAGGCTCGGCTCGGCGTGGCGCCAGCTGGCCGTGGTTCATGGCCGACTGGGCGAGAACGCTGAGCTATCGCTGGCGATGGCGGAGTTGGCGATGATCCGCGGTAACTATGACGAGGCGCTGTTCCACGCGGATCGGGCCGAAAATGGGCTCCCGTTGGGTTCACCGGGCAATCTGCGGGCTCAGGATATCCGGGTTGAAGCCGAGCGCTCGCAGGAGCGCGATAAGTAACGGGCGTAGCCCCCTCACCCGGCGTCACCTTTGCGTGAGTCGGCTGCCGGCTGACTTGCGAGCCGGCTTCGCCACAGCCCATCATCCGCGCGCATTTTACAGGCGTTCGGTTCTGGGGAGCGGATTGTATGACTGTGGCTCGATGGCTGTCGATTGCCGGCGCCTCACTCTTCATGCTGGCCTCGGCCGGGTTCGCTCAAGAGGTCACGCCGATCCCGGAGGGTGCCCTCTCCGTGTTCGACAACCAGGCCGAAGCGCCCACGGAACCGAGCTTCACCGACGCACAGCGCGCGGAACTGGATAGCATTATCCAGCAGTACATCAGGGATAATCCGCAGGTCATCCTACAGGCCCTGCAGGCATACCAGCAGCGCCAACAACAGCAGGCCCAGCAACAGCGCACCCAAGCTCGGACGACGGCCGACATCGGCGACGTTGTCGACCCGGAGAACGATCCGATCGCCGGCGATCCGGACGGCAGCGTGACGGTGGTCGAGTTTTTCGACTATCACTGCCCCTTCTGTAAGCGCATCTCGCGCGGCATGGCGCGGCTGGCGGAGGACGACGACGTACGGATCGTGTTCAAGGAATTCCCGGTGTTCGGGCCGGAATCGATGTTCGCCGCGCGGGCTGCCCTGGCGTCGAGGAAACAGGGCCTCTATCACGACTTCCATCTCGCCATGATGCAAAACCGCGGCCGGCTGAACGAGCGGATCGTAATGCGGCTCGCCGACCGGGTCGGGATCGATGTCGACCAGTTGCGCGATGACATGGATGCGCCGGAGATTGACCAAGCGCTACGGGCCAACTTTCAAACTGCGCAGCAACTCGGCATTCGCGGCACGCCATCCTTCATCATCGGCGACGAGGTCATTCCTGGCGCAGTCGACCTGAACACCATGCGCCGGCTGATTGAGACGAAGCGGCAGAGCTGAGGCGCGCACAGTTCGCCATCGTGTTTGGCTAGCCTGCACCTGCGATTCCTGACTGCCTTTCCGACCAGATTGTCTGCATCGCCGACTCAAAC
This sequence comes from Alphaproteobacteria bacterium, assembly GCA_028279245.1. Taxonomy (GTDB): domain Bacteria; phylum Pseudomonadota; class Alphaproteobacteria; order UBA6615; family UBA6615; genus JANQOE01. Next base: position 1,640 of record JANQOE010000118.1, on the reverse strand, counting down.
GCCTGGGTGAACCTTGTGGAGTCAGCCAGGGGGGTGTGGGCGATCCCCTGGCTTAGGTGGTCGCGGGCCTGCTCCAGGCTAGCGGGGCTGCGGTAGAGCTCCAGGGCGAGCGCGATGTAGCTGCCAGTGTCTTCAACTACGAGGTCTTGCAGCCCAACTGCATGCAGCAACGTCTTGCCGACCCGATGGGCGTGGCGGTCGCCCAGGAGCGTGAGCACCGGGACGCCTTGGGCCAGTGCTTCGCAGGTCGTGGTCGTCCCGGCGTAGGGAAAGGTATCGAGCCCGACATCGACTTCCCGATAGAACGCGAGATGGCCGGCTGCACTATCGATCCGGCCCCGTAGATCGATACGCTCCGGCGCGATACCGTGTTCGGCGAACCGCTCGCGCACCCGCTTGGCCACTGACGGGTCCTGCAGACCCGCGGACTTCAGGAGCAACCGCGCATCCGGCGCAGCGCGCAGAATCTCCGCCCAGACCGCCACACAGCGCGGCGACAGTTTGGCGATGTCGTTGAAAGAGCCAAAGGTGAAGGGCCGCTCTGGTGTGACCGCTTCGCTTTGGGGTTGCTGTGGCATGCCGTAGCACAGGAATGGCGCCGGCAAGCGCCACAAGGTCTGTCCGGGCTGTTCGCTGCCGACCGGGTCCGCCAGTTCGTCTGTGAGGCGGTAGTCGATCTCCGCGAGGCCGGTCGAATCCGGATAGCCCAGCCAACTCACTTGTACCGGGGCGGGTCGCCGGGCGAACACGAGGAGCCGGTGCCGTGCGGTATGCCCGGCGAGATCGACCAGGATATTGATCCGGTCGTCGAAAATGCGCTGCGCCAGCGCATCGTCCGACAATGTGGACGCGTCGACCCAGTGGTCCGACAGCTCTCGGAGCCGCGCTGTCACTTCGTCGGGGCGCTTCACGTCGGCGTAGCAGTGCACCCGAAACCGGGACCTATCATGGGACCGCAGCACCGGTTCGATGAAGGATGCGACGGAATGCTGACGCAGGTCCGGCGACACATATCCGATGCGCAGCGGCCGGTCCTGTTCAGTGCCGGCATTCACATGATCGAAACGCGGCAAGTCACTGGTGTAGGTTCTGGCCCACGCCAAGTGTTCGGCGCGAAGTTCAGCAGGCGTCGCCTCGTCGGTGTAGTGCAAGGCCAGGAGCCGGTTCGACGCGGTCTTAGCGTGGCGCCGCAGTTCCAGGGATCGGCGGAAATGCAGGACAGCATCCCCGGCTTCGCCCATGCTCAGCAGATTGTTGCCGGCCTGGTTCAGTGTCATCGGTTGGGCGGGGTCCGCCACGAGGCTACGGCAGTAGGCGTCATGCGCCGCGCCGATCTGTCCGTCCGAGCTCATGGCGTAGCCGAGGCGGGCCTGCAGCGTGGCGCTGCCGGGATTGTGTTCCGCGGCCGCCTGCAACACCGCGGTGGCATCCGCTTCACGCCCCTGGCCGATCAGCGCCCCACCGAGATTGATGGCGAGGGGCTCCGAGGACGGGACCTGGGCGACACCGGCCCGCAGCACCTGCTCAGCCGCGACGAAATCGCCTTTCCGCAGGTGCATGTTGCCCAGGTGAAAGCACGTCAACTGGACGTCGCGCGGCGTCAGTTCGGCGAGGGCCGCGAATGCTATCTCCAGCAGATG
>JANQOE010000114.1 GCA_028279245.1 Alphaproteobacteria bacterium | reverse complement strand
CCTGCTCTACAGCGCCATCACCTGGCTCGGCATGTATGCCTGGGGGATCGAGAACTGGCTACGGCGCGGCGAGACCTTTGCCGTGCTGTTCCGGCTGTTCGCCAGGTTCGCACCCCTGGAGATGCGGGTGGTGACGCCCATCAGCGGCCCGCGCGGCGCCCTGGCCGATGCCGGGTCGTTCCGCGCGGCCCGCCGGGCCGACCGGCGGCTCTATCTGCGGCCCTACGGGGTCGGTCTGCTGACGCAATTCGTGCCGCCGGCGTCGGTCCTCTTCTTCGTGCTGTTGGTGCTGTCGTCCGTCAGTTTCGACGGTTTCGCCGAGACGCCGGCGTGGCTAACTCTGTTCCAATGGATCGTGACGATCCCGGCGATCGGCGAGTTGCCGAACGCGGTCGGCCTCGACAATGCGAACACGCTGCTGCGCACCGGCGGGCTGATCGCCACGCCGATCGTGTTCTTTGTTGTGTACTTGTTGGTGTGTTCGATTATCGCGCTGGTGATCCCGCGCAGTCACCTGTCGGAGATCGACGGCGCGCCGGCGCGGTGGACGGCATTCGGCCTGGCGCGCCTGTTCGTGCTGACCCTGGTGCCGATCGCCATCGCCTACCACCTGTCGCACTTCATCTCGTTGTTGCTGATTTTCGGGCAGCAGATCATCCCGCTCGTCTCCGACCCGTTCGGATTCGGCTGGAACCTGTTCGGCACCGCCGACTATCAGGTCGACATCGCCATCGTCAGTGCGCGGTTCGTCTGGTTCTTCTCCATTGCGGCGATTGTCATCGGCCACATCGCTGCGGTGTATCTGGCGCATGTGATGGCGCTGCGGGCGTTCGGCGAGGGGCGGGCGGCGCGGCGCAGCCAGTATCCGATGCTGGTGCTGATGGTCGGCTACACCATGCTGAGCCTGTGGATCCTGGCGCAGCCGATCGTCGAAGGTACGCCAGAGTTCAACACCGCCGAGGCCACCGAAATCGGCCCCATCGACTACCCACCCGGCCCCGACGCGCCGTCGATCCGCATCACGTTGCACAGGGATGCGGACGAAGGCTGGAACCTGCAACTCACGACAACCAACTTCCGCTTCACGCCGGAGAATGCCGGCGGCGCCGCGATGCCGTTCGAGGGTTATGCGCAACTGTCCATCGATGGCGATCCAGTTGGCCGCGTCTATGGCCCGTGGTTCCACATCGGTCCGCTGGAGCCTGGGGCGCATGAGATCGCTGCGGTGTTGAGCAGCAACGATCACCGAGCCTTCACCAGCGACGGCGATGTCATCGCGGACACAGTGCAGCTGTTTGTGCCGGACGAGTGACATCACACATGCTGTCATCCCGGGCTTGACCCGGGATCCATGGCGACATTCGTACGGGCGGTGAGATGGATCCCAGCTCTCCGGTCGGGATGACAACAGAGAGTTCGTCATTGCGAGGCGGGCCTACGGCTAGTCGTGGCAATCCAGCGCCGGCGTCATGGTCAGGCTGGATTGCCGCGGCGCGCTTTCGCGCGCCTCGCAATGACGGCGAAAGCCGGTCCCCTTCGTCAGTCACCCTTCGACAAGCTCAGGGTGAGGCTCCGCCCTAGCCCCTCATGCTGAGCCTGTCGAAGCATGAGGATTGCGGTCGCCCAACGAAAAACGGGCCGGTGAACACCGGCCCGTTTCGTCAATCAGCCTCGCGCTACTGCGTCGCGACCTGCAGCCGGCCTTCGACTTCCGGCGAGATCGTGCCCGCCGCTTCGATATGTTCGATCACCTGTGCGGCCATCAGCTTGGCGGCGGCCGGGTCGATGATGTTGGGGGCGCCGCTGAAGACGCTGTAGCCGTCACCGCCGTTCGCCATGAAATCGTTGGTGGCGACGGTGTAGGTCTTGCCCGGATCCAGCGCCATGCCGCCGATGTCGACGGAGACGACACGGCTGCCCGCCGCGGCGTTTGGGTCGTAGACGACCGACATGCCGGAGACATGCGGGAAGCGGCCGCCGACATCTTCGATCGCGCTGAACCCGTTCTCCAGGGCGGCGGTGATGCCGGCACCGTCGAGTTCGAGCAGCACCGTCTTGTTGCCGAACGGCAGCTCGCTTTGAATGTCGCGGCGAGTTAGCGTCGTGCCCGGTTCGTAGATTTTGTCGGCACGGATGCCGCCACCGTTGGTGATGGCGACATCGGCGCCGACCGCCGTGCGCATCGCGTCGGTGATCAGGTTGCCGATGGCGGTTTCGCCGGTGCGTACCGACTGGCGGCGGCTGTCGATCTCGGTCGTGGTCGAACCGATCTCAACGTCCAGTTCCGCCGACAATTGTTCGAGGTAGCCGTCTACCTTTTCGGCCATCGCTGCATCGGGTTCGACGGTTGCGGTGTTGATCAGGCGGAAGGCCGGCGACCAGACGAAACGTTCGCGCCCGCGGCGTTCGACCCGGTCGAGGGTGAGGTCGATGGCGGTGACATAGTCGGCCTGAGAGGCGCTTTCGACGAAGGCGACGTTGCCGTTGTAGAAGGTCGACAGGATGTGATCGTCACCGCTGAGAATGAGATCGGCTGCGGCCAGTTGGCGCAGTCGCTCGTCCTCGCCCAGGTCGGTGTGGGCGATGGCGATCACCAGATCGGCGCCGGCATCGCGCAGTTCTTGGGCGATGGTCTCGGAGGTCGCCTCGACCGGTGCGAAGGTGATGCTACCGGGGCTCGATTTGACCGCCGTGCTGAGGGTCGTCAGGCCGAAGAAGCCGATGGTGAAACCGCCGACTTCGGTCGTCCAGGTGCGGACCGCGCCGTCGAGGATCTCGCCGTCGGCGTCGATGGCGTTCGAGGCAAGAACCGGGAAGTTGGCTTCGCCGATCCGCTGAGTGGCGATGGCCGGGCCGAAGTCGTATTCGTGGTTGCCGGTAACCATCACGTCGAAGCCGGCGGCGTTGTACAGGTCGATCATGTGAGCGCCCTGATCGAAGCCCGACATGAGGGACGGCGAAATGGCGTCGCCGCCGTTGGTCAGCAGCACGTTGTCGCGCGCCGCGCGTTCCGCGTTGACGACGCCCATCAGGCGCGCCATGCCGCCCTGCCCGCCGCTTTCTTCCATGCGGTCGAGGTCGTTGACGTGGAGGATCGTCAGGTGCACGGGTTCCGCTGCGGCGGCAAACGCGAATAACGGTGTCAGCGCCGAAGCCATCAGCAGACGCCGAAAACTGGTGGTGGTCATTGCTTCTCTCCCGAAAGCCGAGTGCTTGGTTGGGCCGAATGTTAACGCCACACAGCCGGGTGGCCAAGCTCAGCCGGTGAGAGCCGCGGCGGGGTGAGGATCGCGATACCTGTCACCCTTCGACAAGCTCAGAGTGAGGCCCAGCCTTGGCCCCTCATGCTGAGCCGGTCGAACATGAGGATCGCCGTCAGGACTCCAGCAGCAGGTCGCTGGGCCGGTCGGTGCGGTCGGCCAGGGCGGCGCGGAGCCGCGCCAGGGCGCGGACTTCGAGCTGCCGGGTCCGCTCCTTGGTGATGCCGAATTCCTTGCCGAGGTCTTCGAGGGTGACGGCGCGGTCCGACAGGCGCCGTTCGCTGATGATGCGCCGCTCCCGGTCCGGCAGGGTGCGCAGCGCTTCCTTCAGCCATCGGGACCGGGTGGCCGAATCCCGAAACATGATGGCCACATCCTCCGGTCCGGGCGACGGGTCCGGCACGAGTTCATGCAGCTCGGTGGCGCCATCTTCCGTCACCGGCGCGTCCAGCGATTTGTCCCCGCCGGACATGCGCGCGTCCATGTCGGCGACCAGCTTTGCCGGCAGTGCCAGTTCTTCGGCGATGTCGTCGACCGCTTCGCTGGTCAGCATCTGATCGGTGCTTTCGGCGATTTTCATGCGCAGCCGTTGCAGGCCAAAGAACAACCGCTTCTGCGCGGTGGTCGTGCCGCCCCTGACGATCGACCAGTTGCGCAGCACAAAGTCCTGCATGTTGGCGCGGATCCACCAGGAGGCGTAGGTCGAGAAGCGCACGCCGCGATCCGGATCGTAACGGTCCGCCGCCAGCAGCAGTGCGATGTTGCCCTCCTGGATCAGATCCTCCAGCATTAGGCCGTAGCGCTTGAATTTGTAGGCGGCGGCGACGACGAGCCGGATGTGGGCGGACACGAGCTGTTGCATCGCCCGTTCGTCGCGCCGGTCGCGCCAGGCGCGGGCGAGGTCTGCTTCCTGCTCCACTTCGAGCAACGGCGTCGCCATGGAGTCGCGGATGAAACGGCGCTGACCTGGGCTTGCGTACATCTCGCCGCCTCAGCCGATCATCGACAGGAACTCCTGCCGGGTCGCCTTGTCCTCACGAAAACAGCCGAGCATGCGGCGGGTGACCATCGAGACGCCAGGTTTGTGCACACCGCGGGTGCTCATGCACTGATGCTCCGCTTCCAGCACCACGGCGACGCCGCGCGGCTGCAGCACCTCCTGGATGGTGTCGGCGATCTGCGCGGTCAAACGTTCCTGAATCTGCAAACGGCGGCTGAAGGCTTCGACCACCCGCGCCAGCTTGCTGATGCCGACCACGCGGCGGTTCGGCATGTAGGCGACGTGGGCGGTGCCAATGATCGGCACCATGTGATGTTCGCAGTGGCTTTCGAAGCGCACGCCGCGCAGCATCACCATCTCGTCATAGCCATCGGTCTCGGCAAAGGTCCGGGCCAGGATCTCGGCGGGGTCGGTCCGGTAGCCGGCGAAGAATTCCTCATAGGCGCGGGCGACGCGGCCGGGGGTGTCGAGCAGGCCTTCCCGGTCCGGGTCGTCGCCGGCCCAGCGCAGCAGGGTGCGGATGGCGTGTTCGGTCTCGGCCCGGGTCGGGCGCGCCGGTGAGTAGTCGAACTTATCGCGTGGCAAGGGAACAACGGGTGCGTTCAAGTCTCTCTCCTTAGCCCTCGTTTACCTAGATTTACGCGGGCACGGCGGTCTTGGATCATCGGCGGACTGGTGACGGTCACGATCAATAAACAGCCGGGGCGGCGGGTTTCATCCGTCGGGGCCGCGGTGGCTCCCATGGCCATTTTGTCGCAGGAATAATCCGGCCCGATGACCTGTTCATGTCGAAAGTGCCGCGATGCGGTACGATGCATGAATGGACGTGGATGTGGTTCTGGGGCGTGACATGGCCGGCCCATGGGGGCACCCGGCATGAGCCGCTATGCCCGCCTGGAACCCCACATCCCGCATTTGCGGCGCTATGCGCGTGCGCTGGTTCGCGATGTGGAGCAAGCGGATGATTTGGTGCAGGACTGCCTGGAACGCGCCATGTCGCGATGGCATCTCTGGCGGCCGACCGGTTCGCTGCGCGCCTGGCTGTTCACCATCCTCCACAACCTGCATGTCAACGCCATCGCCAAACAGGCGCGGCGGGGCACCAGTCTGCCGCTCGACACCGTGCCGACGCCGGCCGAGGCGCCCGTCCAGCATGACCGCACCCAGGTCAGCGAGGTGGTCGCCGCGCTGGATCAACTCGCGCCGGAACAGCGAAGGGTGCTGCTGCTGGTGGCGCTGGAGGACTTCACCTATGCCGAGGCGGCGGCGATCACCGGCGTGCCGATCGGCACCGTGATGTCGCGGCTGGCCCGTGGCCGCGAAGCGCTGCGGCAGATCACGGGACAATCGGGCGCGTCCGGCGGTTTGCGGAGGGTCAAATGAACCCGGCGCAACTGGACGAAGCGACGCTGCAGGCCTTTGTGGACGGCCAACTGGATGACGGCGAACGGTGTGCGGTCGAAGCGCTGCTGGCCAGCAACCCGGAAGCGGCGGCCCGGGTGCGCGCCTATCGGGCCCAGACCGCCGCGCTGCATGCCGCCTTCGACCCGGTGCTCGACGAACCGGTGCCGGTCGGCTGGCGGACGCCGCGGCGGCGTGGCGCGACCTACCTTGGCCAAGTTGCGGCGGCGGTGGTGCTGCTGTTGGTCGGTGGGGCCGGCGGCTGGTGGGCGAATGACCGGCTCGGCGGGCCAAACGACGGCGCAGCCAACTTCACCGGCGAAGCGGCTCTCGCCCACCGGGTCTACACCAAGGAGGTGCGCCATGCGGTCGAAGTCGCCGCCGACGAGGAAGCGCATCTGGTGGCCTGGCTGTCGAAGCGGCTCGACGCGCCGCTGGCGGCGCCGGACTTGACCGGCCGTGGCTATGAGCTGGTCGGCGGGCGGTTGCTGCCGGCCAGCGCCGGGGCGGCGGCCCATCTGATGTACGAGAATGAAGCCGGCGACCGCCTGACACTGTATATCCGCACCAACCGCGAAGGCGGCGAGACGGCGTTCCGGTTCGAGCAGGACGGGGCGGTCAGCGCCTTCTACTGGCTTGACGGGCCGTTGGCCTATGCGGTGCTGGCCGAAGCCGAACGTGAGACTCTGCTGCCCCTGGCCCGTGCGGTCTACAACGAATTGAGCCCCTGACCGGTCACAATCTTCTGATGAAGCGCTGGAATAATGCTGCCGCTACGCTGTTTGTGGTGGGTGCAAGCTGCTGTTCATTTGGTTCCAGGGAAGGGTCAAACATGCTGAGGAAAACGAAAGCCGCGATCGCGGCTGCGGCGATCGGTGCCGCCACGCTGATCGCCGGGGGCGCGATGGCGCAGGACGTTGAAAAGGCGATCGAATACCGCAAAGGGCTGATGAAGGCGACCGGGGCACATCTCGGGGCGATTGGCGCGATCTTGAAGGGTGAGGCCGGCGACCCGAGCCATATCGCCGCGCACGCCAATGCGCTGGCCGGGCTGGGCAGCATCATGGGCGACGTCTGGGCCGAAGGCACCGGACCGGAGTCCGGGATCGAGACGCGCACACTGCCCGCCGTTTGGGAAGAGCCGGCCAAGTTCGAGGCCGTGGTCGTGGCGATGCAGACCGAAGCCGACAAGCTGGCCGAGGTCGCGGCAAGCGGCGACATGGCAGCGATCGGCGCCCAGGTCGGGGCGCTCGGCAAAAACGCCTGCGGCGCCTGCCACGAGGGTTTCCGCGCGAAGCAGCAGTAGAGCCCCCTCTCTCACGCTGCCGATATGGGACCGGCCGCCACGCCGCGGCCGGTCCCCCGCCTTCATGTTGTGGTCCCTTAGATCGCGGCCTGCAGTCCGTCGCTGACGTCCCGCGCGTTGCGGTAGACGTGTGCCTGCCAGCCGAACGCGGCGGCGGCGTCGACGTTCGCCTCGCTGTCGTCGAAGAACAGCACATCCGCCGGCGCAACGCCGAGCTTCTCGGTCACCCGTTCGAAATAGGCGGTGTCAGGTTTCCGCGCGCCAAGGGCCGCCGAGTAGAACAGCTCGTCGAAGTCGCGTGACAGGCCGAGTTCGTCCCAGATGTAGGCGGCGCGATGATGCTCCTGGTTGGTCGCCAGCACGCAGCGGCCGGCATCCGCCGCGCGCCATGCGCGGACGACCCCCAACAGCTCCGCATCGATCCCGCTGTCGGCAGCGAACCAGTATTTCACGAGATCACGCGGTGTACCCCGCACGCCGAGTTCCGGCCAGGCCTTCTCCAGACCGTCAAACAGATCGGCGCGGCCTAGGATGATGTCGTCGAAGTAGGGAATGAAGAAACACTCGCGCAGACGGGCCGGTGTCACACCGAAGTCCGCCTCCAGATGCTGCGCCCACCGGCCACCCTGCGGGTGGCCGGTGACGACAACGCCGTCAAGATCGAGCGCCAGGACTCTCACCTGGTCGGAACCACCAGACGGAACAGGGTTTTCACGCGGCTGTAGTAGTCGAGTTTGTCGGCAACCGTCGGATGATACTCGTCGGCCGGGTCGATCGGCACGAACTCTTCGATCCGGAACGGCCGCGCGGTGACGGTAAACCCGGCTTCGCGAAACGCATCGGCGTAGTCGTTCACACTGTAGTCCGGTACCGGGATGCTCGAGACTTCTTGGATCATCGGCCGCCAGGTCTGCCATCGCGGGTTCTCTCGATGGCAGCCGGAGGTGGCGTAGTAGACGCCGCCCGGCCGCAGCACGTTGAACATGTCGCGGGCGTGGGCGGCCAGATCCGGCAGCAGATAGATCACCTCGTGACTGAAGGCGATGTCGAAGTGGTCGCGCAAATCGGAGATATCGGTCGTCACCCGGTATTCGACAGGCAGTTCGCCACGGCGCGCCTGCGCCTTGGCGACCGAGTCCTCGGCAATGTCGACGCCAAGCGCGGCGCGATAGGGGCGCGCGTTGTAGAGCATACGGAGGAAGCCGCCCTGATTGCAGCCGAAGTCGAGCACCGCCTTTTCGCTCAGATCGTGCTCTGTCATGAGTTCGATCATGCGCCGCCAGAGTATCGGATGCTCGCGGTCCATACCGTCTTCTTCTTCCTCGGATACCGACCAGGTCTTGATGGGTACAACGTTCATGCTCGTCCTCGTTCCTAGGGCTCGTTCCAAACTTGTGACACAGGCGGTCTACCGCCTGTTGCTGACAGCCCTCCCAAGGCCTCGCGCGGAAGTGAATGCTAACGCGTTGACGGTGACACCGTCACGACAACTTCCTGCGCGCGACCTTTTACCACGATAAGGAGCAAGGGATGAGTACCAGGGAGAATGTGCAGGCGGTCATCGACGGCATCCTGCAAGGCAAGATCATGGAGACTTTCGAGAAGTATTACGACGACGATGTCGTGATGAGCGAGAACGGGGTGGAGCCGCGGGTCGGCAAGGCGACGAACCGCGAATACGAGCAGTATTTCGTCGACAACGCCGAGGTCTTCGGCGCCGAAGTCGGCAACGTGATCGTCGACGGCGATGTGGCCGCGGTCGAATGGACCTTCGATATGCGGCCGCCGGGCAGCGACCAGCGCGTAACGATGAAACAGGCGACGGTGCAGACCTGGAAAAATGGCAAGATCGTCAACGAGGTGTTCTACCACCTCTAGGTCATGAGGGCTGGGGCCGCCACGCGGCGGCCCAGCGCTGCCGAGGAATGCAATCTCAACCGCGTCGTGCGGACTAGAGCAGTCCGTTCACAGCATTGATGTCTACCACAATCGCCTTCCAGGTCTCGTAACCCCGCACCGGCAGCTCAAGTTGATTGCAGGGACCGCTGAGAAAGACTTCCCTTGCTTGCTCGGCCAACGCCCAAAGCTCTGGGTCCGCCTCGGCCGGCTGCTCGTCCAGCCAATGCGCTTCTTTGACGGTTCCGCTGCGATCGAGCCGCAAAAGGAAGGATGCGCCCCCTTTCTCCTCCAGCTCTGTCTGCAGCACCTCGGGAATGCACCCCCTGAAGTGATGGCTGATTTCCGCGCGCATTGCGTCGATGCCCGGGACGGTGCAAGCCGCAACAATCAACGCGACCCCGAGGCCCGAAATCTGGGTCAGGCGCCGGCCGGTCATGTGGCGACGGTGTAGCGTCATTCTTCCACCCTCAAGGCGATCCGCCCCGTGATTGTAGGTGAGAATCAGTATGAAGACGCTAACGCCAACGCTAACCTGTCATCCTGGGCTTGATCCGGGATCCAGGGCGGCCCGCGCCGTTGGAACTCGATCCCGGCCCGCCGCTTCGCTTTGGCCGGGATGACAACCAAGCCGGTCGCACTGGTCCGGGGGGACTAGGCGCGGCGCTCCACTTCGCGGCGGGGCCGGCGCAACAGCGCCAGACCCAGCAGTAGGGCCGCGGGTACGACCGTGATGAGCGCTGGGACTGTCAGGGCGGCCCGGCGTCGCTGCCAGCGTTCGGCCCAGAAGCGGTCGTTCAAAGTCGTGCGCGTCGCCTCCACCGTGCCGGCGGGTAGCGCCAGGCGGGTGCCGTCGGGGTGGTCCACCGAGGTGAAGCGGCGGGTGTCGCCGGCCAGCGCCGCGCCGACCGCCGGGTCCGGGCTGACCGGGCCAAACGTGTCCTGGACGAGGTAGTACAGGTAGGTCCCGGCGAAGGGCGGCGCGCCACGTAGCTGCACCGCGAAGACAATGGCAGAGGCGGCAAGCCAGACCAGCGCGGCGAAGAAGAGGCGGCGGGTCATACCATTTCCAACATCATTCTATTTCCGTCATTGCGAGCGAAGCGTGGCAATCCAGTACCGGCGTCGCGGCAGCGCTGGATCGCCACGGCGCGTTGCGCCTCGCGATGACGGATAGAACCATGCGGGTCTCATAACTGCGCCGATACCGAGTGGCGAGGCGACCCGGCGCCGCACCGCTTCACCTTTACGCGACGGCGCGGGGTGGCGGGGCGAGCAGTTGGTGGCGGCGGAAGGGGAAGACCCGGGTGCGGCCCAGCAGCAAGACCCGAAAGTCAGCCCGCAGCACTTGCGCCATCACCGGCTCCAGCACGTCGAGGCCACCGGTGTAGGCGCCGAAGGACGGCAGGATCAGCCGGGCGCCATCGCTGACGAAACAACGCCCGGACATGCGCCGGCCGCGGAGCTGTACCCGGGCCTTCGGATGGTAGTGCCCGGAGACCTCTCCCGCCGGTAGCGGATTGTCCGGGCCGGTCAGCGCCTCATGGCGGAGGACCAGTGGGCCGACCGCCACGGCCGGGACGACACGGCCGCCGGCCTCCTCGGGGATCTCCGGGTCGTGGTTGCCGGCCACCCAGGTCCAGTCATGGGTGCTGACCAGCCGGCGCAGGCGGGCCATGTCGCCGCTGGACAGCCGCCCGGTGGCGCCATGGTCGTGAAAGCTGTCGCCCAGGCAGACCAAACTGCGCGGCCGGTAGTGCCGCAGCCGCTGCCCCAGCAGGTTCAGCGTCGCCCTGGTGTCGTAAGGCGGCAACAAGGCCGCCCCCTTGGCCGCAAAGGCGGACCCTTTTTCGAAGTGCAGGTCGGCGACGATTGCCAGGTCATATTCCGGACAGACCAGCAGCCCGGTCGGGTCGGCCAGCAGACGGACGCCGGCGAAGGTGAAGGGAGTGGCGGTCATGTGGCTTCCCATGCGCCAGCCAAGGTCGCGCCGACCGCGCTACCCGCTGTCATCCCGGCCGGAGCGCCGGGATCCAGGCAAAGCTCGCGCCAGCGTCGATATGGATCCCGGGTCAAGCCCGGGATGACAAGGGAGGTGCGATCCTCATACTTCGACAAGCTCAGCATGAGGGGCACTACCCCCGACCTCACCCTGAGCCTGTCGAAGGGTGAGTGCCTCCGCCCACTACAATCCCAACCCCGGCGTCCCCGCATCCTTGGTCGCCTCGAGAATAAGGTCCTCGGCTTGTTCTTCCAGCAGGTCGTCGACGGCGGCACCAAAGACACTTTCCTTTCCGACCTCCAATAACACCGGCACGGCGAGCGGCGAGACGCGGTCGAGGCGGCGGTGGTGGATGCCGCCGCGCACCCGCGCCAACATATCGGCGACCCGGCGAATGTCGGTCAAGCCCGCCGCCGCATCGGCGCGCGTCGCCCGCAACAGTATGTGATTCGGCTCGTGAGACCGAAGCACGTTGTAGATCAAATCGGCGTTGAAGGTGACCTGCCGCCCGGTCTTCTCCTTGCCCGGGATGCGCCGGTCGATCAGCCCGGCGATCACCGCGACGTTGCGGAAGGTCCGCCGCAACATGCTGGATTCCGCCATCCAGGCTTCCATGTCGTCGCCCAGCATGTCCTCGTCGAACAACGCGTCGATGTCGGTGGGCTCGCGCATGCTCCACACGCCGAGCACATAGTCGGTGCCGACGAACCCGAGGGGGCCGTAGCCGGCGCGTTCCATGCGGCGGGTCAGCAACATGCCGAGGGTCTGATGGGCGTTGCGGCCTTCGAAGCAGTAGGCCACCAGGTAGTGCTTGTTGCCGCGCGGGAAGGTTTCGACCAGGAGACCGCTGCGGTCCGGCAGTTGGGAGCGCCAGCGCTGGATGTCGAGCCACTCGCGCACCGCGGGCGGAAACACCTCCCAACGCCGCGGGTCCTCCAGCAGGCCGCGCACCCGGTCCGCCAGGTGGGTCGACAGGGGCAGCCGGCCGCCGACATAGGCGGGGACCGCCGGCGCGTCGCCCACCGCCGGGACGGCCTCCACCGTCGTTTCGACAATGCGCATGAAACGCAGCAGGCGGCCGGCGAACATGAAGGTATCGCCTTCGGTCATGCCATTGACGAAGTATTCCTCGACCTCGCCCAGCACGCGGCCGCCGCGCAGCCGCACCTTCAGGGTCGGCGCCTCGACAATGGTGCCCATGTTCATGCGGTAGCGCCGGGCGATGCGGTCGTCGGCGACGTGGTAGTGCCCGGCGTCGTTCACCAGCAAACGTTTGTAGCGGTCATACCCGCCGAGCGCATAACCGCCGGTCGCCACGAAATCCAACGTGTCGTCGAAATCCTTGCGGCTGAGGCGCGCATAGGGTCCGGCGTGGCGCACCTCGGCGAACAACGCATCCGCGGCGAAGGGCGCGGCGCAAGATAAGCCGAGGATATGCTGGGCCAGCACGTCGAGGCCGCCGGGGCGTTCCGGCAAACCGTCCAGGGTGTGCTCGGCCACCGCCTCGACCGCTGCCTGGCATTCCAGCATCTCGAAGCGGTTGGCCGGCACCAGCACGGCGCGGCTCGGCCGGTCGAGTTGGTGATTGGCGCGGCCGATGCGTTGCAACAACCGGGTCGCGCCCTTTGGCGCGCCGACCTGCACCACCAGATCGACCGCCGCCCAGTCGACACCAAGATCAAGCGATGAGGTGGCGACAACGGCGCGTAGTAGACCACGGGTCATCGCCGCCTCGACCTTACGGCGCTGCTCCGCCGACAGGCTGCCATGGTGCAGGGCGATCGGCAGGTTGTCGTCGTTCAGCCGCCACAGTTCCTGAAAGACGATCTCGGCCTGGGCCCGCGTGTTGACAAAAACAATGGTCGTGCCGGCTTCGCGGACCAAGTCATATACTTGAGGTAGCGCATAGGTGCCCATGTGGCCGGACCAGGGCATCTCACTCGGCGGCACCAGAATCGAGACGTCGGGTTCGGCGCCGGTGCGGCCGACGACGCGGCGCACGGCACTGCCGTCGCCATTCGGCGACAGCCAGCGCAACAAGCGGTCAGGTTCGGCGACGGTGGCGCTCAATGCGACGCGGCGGCAGGCGGGGGCGAGAGTGTGCAACCGCGCGAGGGCTAGGGACAACAGGTCGCCGCGCTTGTTGTCCTCCAGCGCGTGCAGTTCGTCGATGATGACGCAGCGCAACTCACGAAACATCTCCGGCGCCGCCGGAATTGATAGCAATAGCGACAGGCTTTCCGGCGTCGTCATCAAAAACTGCGGCGGGTTTTCCTGTTGCCGGCGGCGTTTGCGTTGCGGCGTGTCGCCGGTCCGCGATTCGGCGCGCACCGGCAGGCCCATCTCGGCGATCGGCTGTTTCAGGTTGCGGTGGATATCGACCGCCAGCGCCTTCAACGGCGACACATAGAGGGTGTGCATACCGGGATGCGTGGGCCGCGCCGCGAGATCGATGAGGCTCGGCAGAAATCCGGCCAGGGTCTTGCCGCCACCGGTCGGCGCAATCAGCAACGCCGACTCTCCCGCGTCCGCCGCCGCGACCATCTGCAGCTGATGCGGATGCGGCACCCAGCCGCGCGTGGCAAACCACTTCTCGAACGCGCCGGGCAGCGCCGGCAGGGTGCCGCGGATTTTGACGAGTTGGGTCATATGGTGACTATAGCGCGCTCAGTACGGCGGTGAGGTGAGTCCGGTATGATATTAAGTGTCCACGAACGAAGTCATGCTAGCGATGCGTGCTGAATGACTGGGGAGCGCGGGCTGAAATGGCTGCACGGGATTTCCGATGTCATGGTTTCTTCTGCGCAACAGTGCTGATGCTGGCGCTTTCCGGCTGTTTTGGTGAAGACAGTCCAAGCAATCCATCTAAGACCCGGGTTGAGCGGATTGCCGATGCGCTTGAAAACTATCTCGCGGACCGGCGCCCGCCAACCGAGCTGTCCCGGCAAACTGTCTTGGAAAACATGTCGGCCGTCGTTTGGGGAGATGGGGGTAATCAGTTGCACCGTTGGGTGGACGATCTCCACATCACTCTCCATCCGACAGAGGACGAACTGATCCATGATTCCATCGTTAACATGGTGCAGCAGTGGGACGACGTCGCAGACCTCCCGGCGATTCACATCACGCGCTTGACCGAGAAAGGAGCGAGCGCGCCCGAGAGTTCCAACTTTCAAGTGGTTTTCGTGGATTCGAGCGATGATCTCGCCGAGCGCCTGCCAGACATGATCGATGTATCGACAGAGGAAGCGCGCGCGCAAAACAAGGAGCCGGCGTGCGGTGTGAGAACGACCTTTGGCGAGGATGGCGCCATCGGGCCGGTTCTAATCATTGTTGCTGAGACAGCGGATTTCTGGGAGAAGCGGGAGTGTTTCCTCAGCTTCGGCTTGCGAAGCCTGGGCTTCCCCAACTTTCAGTCCGGTCAGGGCTATACGTTCTTCGATCCCCACTCGAACTATGAGGTCATGACGCGGCTCGACGAGATCATGTTGGGCATCCTGTACGATGAACGCCTCTCGCCGGGTACGGACCTAGAGACAGGTCTTCCGATTGCGGAGGAGATACTGAGCGAGATGCTGCCGGATGAGTGACAGCGCCCGGTCCCTACCCCAAATCCCAGAATGAAGCGCGGCAGATGTCGTAGGCCCGGGTCAGCCGAAAGTCCGGGGTGTGTTCGGGCTTGTGCTCGAACCGGCAGGCGCAGTCGTGGTCGAAGCTGCAGGCCCGGCACGGCCAGAACAGCCACTCCGGCTCGCCCATGCACCACTGCACTGCGCGGGTCAGCCGGGACGCCGGGTCGCGAAACTTCTCCGCGTACCAGGCGTCGATGCGCAGCATGTCATAGTCGTTCGGCCAAGCATTGGGAGCGATGGAATAGCAGTCGGTCGATGCGGGCGGAATCGGCTCGGTCAGCGAACGCCAAAAACCGGAGTCGGTGCTCGCGCCGGTCGGCCCCGGGTCGAGCAGCGTAGCCAAGGCCCGCTGGGCGCCGGGGTGTCCCTGCTCCGCCGCGCCATGGAAGGCGGTCACCGCCTTGGCGCGGGTCGGGGCGACGGCCGGACCGGCCGTGAGGTGCTGCGGCGACTGCCGAAACGCCCGCTCCAGCCGGGCCTGGACCCGTTGATGGAAATCCCCCAGCAAGGCGAGGGAGTCGGCGCTGTCGTCCAACAACGCGATCGCCCCGACCAAGGGGTTGGCTGGGTCGTCCAGGGACTGGAGCGCGGCCGTGTCGACGGTTGGCAGCAAGGCCGACGCGGTGATGGCGGCAGCGGCGCGGTCGCCATCCGCCACCAGTTTGGACAGTCCGGCGGCGATGGCCGGGGGCTGTTTCAGTCCTTCGCGCAGGCTGATCCGGGCGGCCGCTACCCGCGCCTGGTTGTCGCCCTGGGCGGCGGCGCGCTGAAACCATTCGACCGCTAGCGCGGGATCGCAGCCGTCGAACATTGTGAAGTCGTGGAGGCTGCCAAGGTAGAATTGGGCGAGCGGGTCGCCATCGGCAGCCAGCGGCCCGAGGATCCCCCACGCCTGCCGGAGTTTCGCATCTTCGTAGGCGCGAATCCCCTCCGCAACAGAGCCCGCGGACATCAGCGCGAAGCCATACCAGGTCGCCAGGTCATGCAGCGTATATGGGAGCTTCCCGCCCCGGTTGCATCGCGGGGCAGCCTAGCGGCCTCCCACGTCTAGCCGTCGGTCGAAAAGCCGACCGTGCTCTCGATCCCAGCCTTGAGCTGCTGGGCGGTCACGGGTTTGGTGAAGACCTCGGCCACGCCGACCTGGGCGGCGACCTCGTGCAGCAGTTCGTCCCGATCGCCGGTCAGAATGATGACCGGAATCTGCCGCCGCCGCTCGTCTTTCTCTCGCCGTAATAGATTGGAGAACTGCAGCCCGTCCATGTCCTCCATATGCAGGTCGCAGATGACGACATCGGGCTCCCGGCCCGGCTGGGCGCGGAGTTCGGTCAGCGCTTCGCGGCCACTGGCGGCCTCGCTGATATTGGTGATGCCGATTTCGCGGAGCAAAGTGCGGACGATGGAGCGCATGGTGCGCTGATCGTCGACCACCATGACCCTGACCGGGCTATCGCTCATGGCCGGCCCCGCTCCTGTTCCATTCGCCACCACAGCCTTGATACTTTGTGCCCTCTCTTCTCGGATATAAAGTACTAGATTGAGAACCCTGCCAAAACGTATACGGGCCCCCGATATCCGAGATGCAACCGACTTGTGGGGTGATAAGGCCATTCGGGCCGGTCAACCCGGGCCGGATAGCCTGGATCTATCGATGACAGCCCGCCGCCGCTGGCCCTAGAGCGGCCCGAATTCCGCCTGTAATCGAATTGCAATGCCGATCATGAACTCGATGATCCTCTGGTCCTCCTCCCATCATCCGGCACGTCGAGCCAGAGCCTTTCCGCGGCCTCGTATTCA
Source organism: Alphaproteobacteria bacterium (assembly GCA_028279245.1). Taxonomy (GTDB): domain Bacteria; phylum Pseudomonadota; class Alphaproteobacteria; order UBA6615; family UBA6615; genus JANQOE01. The sequence goes on along the minus strand of JANQOE010000114.1, from coordinate 50,178 downwards.
CTCGACGGCACGCGCCGCACCAGGTTGACGTCTTCGGGCAGCGCGACCGCAATGTCGTTGAGCTTCGTCCAATCGAGCGGACGGTAGCCTGGAAACTCAACCGGCGCCGCGTGCGCCGGTGCGGTCAACGCGATGACGCATGCTGCGACAACCAGTCCAGCTAGCCGGCCAAATCGATGCCCGGCGCGAGCCAAGCCGTTTCTCCCCAGTTCGGCAGCGCCATCAGGACCAGCGAGATGAATGCCTGAACGTCGCGATGATATGCCGCGTGGGCACCGGGTTTCGCGGTGGTGCGGACCTTGGCAAATCGGCCGCCGTCATATGTCGTGAGAGCCAAATGGCCGGGTGTCGCACCGGGTTTGTCCTCCACATACTCGTGCAGCACGATGCCAGCGCCCTGCGGCAACACCGAGCGTCCGACATGGGCCCAGGGCCCGCTAATGTGGCGCCCCTGCCTGGTGATCTCGACAGTGGTCAGCCCCAAATGCTCTTCCTGCAGCACGTGCCGGAAGGCGTCGTCCCGAATGCCGGCCGGTGCCACGCCGGGTAACTGAAACAGATAGACGGTTGCGTAGAAGCTGGCCCCATCATAGACGCGCGCGACGCCGAGGTCGGGTTTGCCGAAGTCCTTCTCATTAACTTGCCGGGCGTAGGGCGTCTTGGTCGGCAATAGGCTCGCGACCTGGTCCAACTGGATCATGATATGATCGTCGGGTCCAAGGGTGGCTTTCAGGGCGGCAAGGGGATCGGCGTTATCAGGCTGCGCAGTCTGGCATCCGGCGAGCAAGGTCGCGGCGCAGACGAGAAGGACCTGAACAGGCCGCCGAGCTAAGCTCGGGATCAAAGCGTATGTGAGATGCATTTTCCCTACTCCGGCAGGCGCACGGCGATCCCCATCGCGAAGCCGAAGGCGACGCCGAAGCCGTCGTCTTCGGAATGGTCGGGGATGGTCATGCGGATTTTGGCGAAGCGGCCGCTGAAGGTCGTCATCGCCAAATAGCTGCTGCGGCCCCGGGCGTGGTCCTCAATATACTGCCGCAAGGCGAGCTTGGCCGGGGTGACGCCCAGGCTCATGGTCCACACCGGATCCCACGGGCCGCTGACGTGCTGGCCGCCATCTGTGATTTCTACCGTGGTGAGGAAGTCATCCTCGGCCGCCATCACCTCCTTGAAGGTCTCGTCGTCGATGTCGACCGGGGCGCGGTCAGCCAGGTGAAACAGGAAGACGTCGGCGATGAAATTCGGGGCCTCGTATTTGAGGGCGACGCCCTCTTCGGCGCTCTGAAACTCGCGGCGGCTGACCTGGGTGAAGCCGTCGAACTGGCTCGGCAGGGAGTCGGCCACGGCGCGCAGGGTGTCCATGCTGGCGCGGGCGTCCACCGCCGGCGGCCCGTTGCCGGCGGCCGGCAGCGCCGGACCGGCCAAAGTGAGCAGATAGCCCAGGAGGACCAGGCACAGCGCGCGGGTCGGCAGCTTTGGCATGTCGGGCCCTCCGGTTCTCGGTCAGCCGATAGCCTAACGGGAGCCACCCAAAACGGGCTCGACGCATCGCCCATACCACTTTCGATAAGCCTGCTACGGAGCGAGGGGCTCCGAGGGCACCCCCACCCTAGCCCTCCCCCATCGAGGGGGAGGGAATATGGGCGATGAATTCTCTGTTCCCTCCCCCCTTGTGGGGGAGGGTTAGGGTGGGGGGACTTGCCGTCTCAACAACGATGAGCCGCGTTCATCAGGCGGCGTCGGCGCCGCTGCGCCGCGGGCCCAAATCGCCGACGTCCGCGTTCATGCGCCAAACTTTCCAGTTGAGTGTGGCGGCGATCGTGACCCAAACCAGGTAAGGCACGAACAACAACCCTGCCCAAACAGCCACTTGAGCGCCAACCACGATAAACGCCGCAATCGACAGCCAAAGCGCGCCGACATTGATGAAGGCCCAGTCCATCCGGCGCAGACCGAAAAAAACGGCCGACCAAGCGGCGTTCAGCACGAGCTGGATCCCCCATAGAACGAGCGCAACACCTAGGCCCGCCGTGTCCCACACCAGCCAACCGGCGGCGCAGATCATCACGTAGAGCGGCAGCCAGACGACAGGAAAGACCCAAGGTGCCGGCGTCCAGGTCGGTTTCTTCAGGCTGTCGTACCAGGCGCCGGGCTGGAACACCCGGCCGCTCAGCGCCGCGGCGAACACCAAGACAACAAAGACGACGACGGACATGCGGTCAGACCTGCGCAAGTTGCGAACGGCCGCAGCGTACCGAACTCGCCCCGATGTGAATACCGTCAGGTCCCGCTGGCGCCGCGCACTGCGATCTCGAATCGACACCGGTCACCGCCGTCGCGACAGCAGATTGGATGGGTGACCGAGGATTCGCGGGCGGCCAGGCGCCGGAACAACCGCTCGAACACCGCCACATGCCAGACGCAACCCGGCATGGTGATCCGGTTATGCGCGATCTCAATTACCTGCGGCGACCCGGAACGGACCGTCACCGCGCCCGAGCCGGCAAACGTCCAGGCATGCCGTGATATCGCCCGTAGCAAAAGCGGTGCGGACAGCGCCGCCGGTAACCGCCGCAGGGCCAGCCGAACGAAGGCCGGGATGCGATGGGTGATCACATAATCGGCTGTGCGCGTACCGGCTTCGCGGGCGATGGCCGTCGCGGCGGTCTGGTCTAGATTGGCGAAGAGGGCGTCGAACAGCGCCTTGGCCGCGCCTTCGGGAACCATCTCCGCCGGCGGCCTGGGCAAGTATGAACCGAGGCCGGCCGCTGCAAAGACCGAAGCGGCGCGCTCCTCGCCGACGCGGTCCCGCAATACGGCGCCGAGCTGGATGACCGCGTTCGGGCCGACCCGCGCCGGCTCATCGACCGATCCCCGAACCTCGACGTCCGCGATCGAGGCGGCCTGGACCATCCCCGAATTCAGTGTACGGCCGCGCTGGATGCCGGACGCGCGTCCGCCTCCGGCAGTTGCTGGGTCGATCCGCCGCAGGCGCGGGCGGCGGCAACGCGCTCCTTGATCCGCCCCAGTTGCTTGGCGCGGTCGGCGGCGGCTTCCCAGTCCTCCAACTGCGCCTCGGCGATCTTGCGGTTGTCGTCGAAATGGAAGTCGACCTTCTTCTTGGTCTGCGGCCCCCAATAGCCGACCTTACCGAGGTCGTAGAAGGTCCGCTGGAAGCCGGCCTTCATGAACGCCTTCAGACAGCCGAGCAGATACTTCCGCCGGTACCCGGTGCCGCGCCAGGGATAATGGAACAGCGCCTTGATCATGTAGAAGCGGCGGTAGTTGTGCATCACGCGGTCGAGCAGCGTCGCGCGGTCCATCGCGTCGGGCTTCATGATCGGCGTGACGAAGTTGTATTTGGAGAAGTCGAACACCTCGACCTTGTCGCGAATCTCCTGGTACAGCGGCGTAAACGGCCAGGGCGTATACATCGTCCAGTTGGCGAGGTCCGGGTTCCAATCACGGGCGAAGCGATAAGTCTCCTCCAGCGTTTCCTCCGTCTCGTTATCGAGGCCGACGATGAACTGGGCTTCGGTGAAGATGTCCGCCTCGCGCAGCAGCCGGATCGCCTCCTTGTTCTGCTCGACCCTGGTCTCCTTGTTGAAACGGTCAAGCTTCATCTGGGCGGCGGCTTCGGTGCCGAGCGAGATGTGCACGAGCCCGGCCCGCCGCCACAGCGGCAGCATGTCCTTGTCCCGCTGGATGTCGGTCACCCGGGTGTTGATGCCCCATTGCACGCGTTCCGGCAGCCTGCGGTCGATCAGCTCGTGACAGAATTCGACGAACTTCTTGCGGTTGATGGTCGGTTCCTCGTCGGCGAGGATGAAGAAGCCGACGCCGTGGTTCTCGACCAAATCCTCGATCTCGTCGACCACACTCTTCGGATCGCGGACCCGGTAGTCGCGCCAGAACTTCCACTGGGAGCAAAACGAACAGGTGAACGGGCAGCCCCGCGCCATGTTCGGAATGGCCAGACGCTTTCCGAGCGGGATGTAGACGTATTTTTCCCACTCCAGAATCGACCAGTCCGGGCTGATCCCATCCACGTTCTTGATGGTCGGGGCCGCCTGCGTGGCGACGATCTCGGCGCCGTCGCGGTAGGCCAGGCCGTGGATTGACCGGCGGTCGGCGGGCCAGCGGCCGGCGGCCACCGCGCTCACCAGATTGACGAAGATCTCCTCGCCCTCGCCGCGGACGATGGCGTCGATATGCGGCGCCTCGGAGAGCACTTGTTTGTACATGAAGGTGGCGTGCACCCCGCCAAGCACCCTCACCGCATCCGGGCACGCCGCCTTGGCGATCTCCAGGACGCGCTCGGCGACGTAGATCGACGGGGTGATCGACGTCGTCCCGACAATGTCGGGCTGCAGGGCGGCCAGCCGCGCGTGCAAGTCATCGTCATCGACGTGATTGGTCATCGCGTCGATGAAATGGACATCCGTGAAGCCTGCCTTTTTAACCGCGCCGGTCAGATAAGCGACCCAAGCCGGCGGCCAGTTGCCGGCAATCTCCGCCCCGCCGGAATGGTAGTTCGGATGGACCAGCACAATGCGCATGGCTTGGACACCCCACTGTTGTCAATTCTTATTGACACATCAGCTGTCCAGCATAGTTGACATATGTCAAACGGCGGTACGCGAGTCAGGGACCTGGGCCGGCACACACTCTTCGGCTTAGTTGCGGAAACGAAGGTTGGCCCGGCTCAACTGGTTGATGGCTGTGCAGCCCATCAGCTGCATGTCGCGTTCGAGTTCGTCCCGCAGCAGGCCGAGCGCCCGCTCGACCGCCGGTTGTCCGCCGGCGGCCAGCGGATACAGGTAATAGCGGCCGACGCCCACCGCCTTGGCGCCCAGCGACAACGCCTTCAGCACGTGGGTGCCACGCTGCACGCCGCCGTCGACGATCACGTCGAGTTTGTCGCCGACCGCGTCGACGACCTCCGCCAGTTGATCGAAGGGGGCGCGGCTGCCGTCGAGTTGCCGGCCGCCGTGGTTGGACAATACGACGCCCTTGCAGCCGATCGACACGGCGCGCTTCGCATCCTCCACCGACATAACACCTTTCAAGCAGAACTGGCCGTCCCAGAGTTCCACCATCTCGGCAACATCGTCCCAGTTCATCGACTGGTCGAACATCTCCGACGCATACCGGCCGATGGAAGCGGGATCGTTGGCCATGTCGATGTGGGCCTCGAGCTGCGGCAGCCGGAAGGGCTCGTGGGTAAAGTAGTTGATGGCCCACATCGGCTTGACCGCAAACTGCAGCATCGCGCGCGGCGTCAGCTTGAAGGGGATGGAGAAGCCGCTGCGCCGGTCGCGTTCGCGATTGCCGCCGGTGATGGTGTCGACCGTCAGCATCATGACCTCGATGCCGACCTCCTTCGCGCGCTGCAGCATGGAGCGGTTCAATTCGCGGTCTTTGTGGAAATAGAACTGGTAGATCTGCGGGTTCTTGTGCTTCCTCTTCAGCTCCTCCAGCGCGACGGTACCCAACGAGGAGCAGCCGAACATGGTGCCGAATTTCTCGGCCGCGGCGGCCACCGCCCGCTCGCCCTCATGGTGGAATAGCCGCTGCACCGCCGTGGGCGAGCAATAGACCGGCATGTCCAGCTTCTGCCCCAACGCGGTGACCGACAGATCGACATCGGTGACGCCGCGCAGCACGTTCGGTACCAGGTCGCAGGCTTCGTAGCTGTCGGTGTTCCGCCGATGCGTCACCTCATCGTCGGCCGCCCCATCGATGTAGTTGAAGATCGGCGATGGCAGGCGGACTTTGGCCAGCCGGCGGAAGTCGTGGAAGTTATGGCAGTTGTCTAGACGCATACTTCGGGGCTTCTCGTGAAGGTCGTCGATGGCAACGCGACTTGTGTGGGCAGTGGCGGCCGGGGCGGGTGCGGCCGGTGTGGGAAACCGAATGTAACTTGCCGGCCGGTTTCTCGCCAGACAACGGTCACTCGGTGGTCCGGGGCGAAGGGCTCAGCATCGAGACGCCTCATCCGTCATTGCGAGGCGGCATATGCCGCCGTGGCAATCCAGCCACCGGCTTGGTCACTTGCTGGATCGCCGCGGCGCGCTGCGCCTCGCGATGACGGCGCGGCCTATACCACTACACCCACTCCAACTGTCACCCCGGACTTGATCCGGGGTCCAGCGTAACCGCAGACACGAGCGTCGCCTGGATCCCGGCTCTCCGGCCGGGATGACAGGAGAGGAACTATACGGGTCATCGCGAGGCGGCCCTGCGGCCGCCGTGGCGATCCACGAAAGGCGTTAGACCCCCGCCACCGCCGGTGTCCAACTGGCGCGGCGGCGGGTGTGGCGGTTGGCGACATCCTCGCCGTCGAAGGTCTTCGGTTGGGGCGCCGGCCAGTCGGCGGCGTTGTCGAGGATATTGACGTTCACCACCGCAAAGGTGTCGCCGTCTTCCTCGAACAGCGCGCCGACATAGGTGGCGCAGGTGCGGCAGATCAGAAAGTCCGCGGTGCCGAGCCCAAAGCGGTATTTGTGCACCAACCCCGGATCCGCCGCCTCGATCCGCACCTGACCGGCCGGATCGGCAGTGTGGAAGGCACCCTGCTTCACACAGAAGGAACAGGTGCAGCGGCGCACCGACAATTCATCGAACGATTTGCCGGTGGTGAAACTGACGCGCAGGTTGCCGCAGTGACAGCTACCGGTGTGGGTGTGGCGCGCATCCGTGTTCATATGGCGACGTTAGCCGGACCAGTCTGCAACGCCAAGTCGTGCGCTGCCTTTGCGGCTATGCCGCCCCGCCACTCCCAACTGTCACCCCGGACTTGATCCGGGGTCCAGCGCGACCGCAAAACGCAAACGTCACCTGGATCCCGGCTCTCTGGCCGGGATGACAGACCGAGTGGGCGACCATCGCACAAAGACTTTCTGACAGCGACCCGAACAACGCATTCAGAAAGCGCGACCTGTCGGTCTCACACGAAAAGATCGGCAACGTGCAGGTGGCGCAGGGGCAGCTCGACAACGCCCTCAAGAGTTTTCAGGCGTACCTCGCGATTGCGGAGCGTCTGGCTCGGCTGGACCCGAGCAATGCGCAATGGCAGCGCGACGTGGATATCAGCCGGCGGCGGGTGGCTGAGGTGACGCGGCAGATGGCGGCGGATTAGCGGCGTCCGCCGGCGCGGGCGGCGCTCATCCTTCAACAGGCTCAGGGTGAGGTATTGCGTAGCTTTGAACGGTCCAACTGATACGCCGGGTCGGCGATGCGGTTGCGGACGTAGTCGAGCCACAAGTCGTCGTCGGAGCGAATGACCTCGTAGCCCTTCACATGCTGGGGGCCGAAGAAGATGAGGTAGCGGCTGCGGTCGTTGAAACTGGGCTGGGCGACGGCGGGTGGGCAGGTGCCGCGCAGCTCCGGGACCGGATAGCCGCGGCCGATGTCGTCGCCTTGCCAGAAGCGCGGGTCGCGATGACCCTGAAAGTCCAAATCCGTCATGAAACTCGGCTTGGCCAGCGCCGGTACGACGATTTCTTTCTCGCCGGCGCCCTTCAAATTCTCCGCGACGCGGAGGGTTATCCGCCGCAACCCTGCCTGCTCGGCCACCGCCGGGTCCAGGGGGGTCGCGTCGACGCCGATGGACGAGGCATGGCCAGCGAAGAACTCGGCAAGGACAATGCGCTCCGCACGGTCAACCAGTTCACCCGGCGCGGCGAACATCGATGCCGGCGGTTCGACCAGGCAGAGGCCGCGCGGCTCCGCCCTTTTCGGGCCGGTGATCGGCGGCATGATGCTGGGATCCAACAGGTCCAGCCCGTGCGGCGGCGCCGCGCCGTTGGTGGCCGGCGGCGAACGGTCGGGCTGGGCGGCAGGGTCGGCAATCCGCCGGCGCACGAAGTCCAGCCAGCGGTCGTCGGCCGCGTGAATAACCTCATAGCCCTTCACATGGGGCGGGCCGAGGAACACCAGATAGGTGGCACCGGCCAGGAACACCGGACTGGCGCTGGCGTCGGGGCAACGGGTTCCCTGGGGCGGCACATAGCTGCGGCCAATCTCACGATCCTCCCAGAACCGTGGCGCGGTGTGCCCGCCAAAATGCTCGTCGTAACGAAAGTCCGGGGTGCGGCCCGACCAGGCCGCCGCGGCGCGGAACGCCGCCATGTCCGGCGGCCGGGCGCCGGTGAGTTCGATCTGCTCCGGCCCTGTCCCCTTCAGGTCCTCGACGACCGTCAGAGTGTAATCGGCCTCGCCATGGCGCAGGGTCACGGCCTCGATCAGGCCGCGCCGCAGGGCCCGGCGCGTCTCGCCCTTACTGGGCGTCGCGGACGAAATCCTGACCACCACACCGTCGACCGGCTCCCGCTTCGGCCGGTGGCTGGCGGTGGTGGCCAGCACGATGCGGGGCGACCGGTCGACCAGCTCACCCACATGGCTGAACAGCGCCGGATCCGGGTCGACCGCGCAGCCGCTGGCACTCAGTGAAGGTTGCTGCTCAGCGCAGGCCGCGAGGGTCAGGGCCGCAACGGCGGCGATGGCATGGCGTCGCATGGCCCGGGACCTTAGAGCCATGACGGTGCCGTCACACTCGTATTTCGGGAGTATCCGTTTGGAGTGAACAGCCGATATGCGGTTTCTTTTATTTACTTTCTGCGGTTTTTATGCTACATATTGCGCGCTATCAAACGATGATGGGTTACCTATCGCATTGAAATTAAAGGCACTGCCAAACAAACCCAATTATTGACACGGGTTGGAGGTTTAAATTCGGTCTTTTTACCGTGTCTTGCGTTCACGCCCCCTCATGCTGAGCTTGTCGAAGTATGAGGATCGCGCCGGCCGCATCGCAGCCCGCGCCCCAACCGCGGTTGACTACGCCGTCGCCTCGGGGCGGTCGGCGGTGGCAACGAGCCAGGCCATGAAGACGCGGATGTGCAAGGGCACCGTTTCCGGCAGGTCGACGACGTGGCTTTTCACCGTGCCGACAATACGGCCGCGTTCGCGGGCGATGTATTTGGCGGCGCCGAACAAGCCGGCGGCGCGGGTTTCCAGGGCGAAGACGCGGTTGCCATGTTCGATGGAGATCGATTTCTGCGGTTCGTCGCGCGGACCGTCGGGCGTGGTTTCGGCGAAGGATGCGCGGGCGGTGTCGTGGCCGTGATGGGCCAGTGCCACGTTGGTCTCGCGATTTTCGATGATGTAGGAGGCGCCCTTGATGGTCAGCTTCACATCGTTGCACATGCGTTTGCTGTCGATCGTGCCGACCCGGCGGCCGACGGCGTCAACGACATCGAAACGGTTCGAAAACCAACGGGAAACAAGCTTCAAACGGGCCATAGACCGTTGCATGCTGCCGCCACAATCCTTGCCAAAGGTTTAACGGTTGCCTTGCAGGACGGCGCACCTACTCTCCTCCCAACGAGGGGGACGCCGATTCATGACAATGGTGATTCAGCCGCGGGCGCGGGACGTGGGCAGGTTTGCCGTACGCCGCATTCTGCCGGTCTCGCGGCGGCGGATGATCGGGCCGTTCATCTTTTTCGACCACATGGGGCCGACGCGCATGCCCCATGGCGGCGGGCTGGATGTGCCGCCGCATCCGCATATCGGCCTGTCGACGCTGACCTACCTGTTCGAAGGCAGTCTGTTCCACCGCGACAGCCTGGGCACGCGGCAACTCGTCCATACCGCCGACGTCAATTGGATGACAGCGGGCCGCGGGATCGTGCATTCCGAACGGACACCGCCGGAGGGCCGGGATGGCAAGATGGTGTTCGACGGGATACAGACCTGGGTCGCGCTGCCGCTGGAACACGAAGACGATGCGCCGAGCTTTCACCATTCCGACGCGGCGGACCTGCCGGTGTTCCAAGAAGGCGGGGCAACACTGCGGCTGGTCGCCGGCAGTGCCTTCGGGCGGTCTTCGCCGGTGCCGGTCTATTCGCCGATGTTCTACCTCGACGCCGTCTGCCTGCCGGACACATCGCTGGTGCTGCCGCCGGACCTGGGCGAACGGGCGGTCTATGTGGCGCGCGGGGCGGTGCGGATCGGCGACACCCCGTTGCGGTCGGGCCAGATGGGGGTGCTGATCGATGGCGACCAGACGCCGATCGAGGTGGCGGAGCAGTCGCGGCTGATCCTGATCGGCGGGGCGGCGTTGGAAGGCAAACGCCACATCTGGTGGAACTTCGTCGCCAGCTCCAAGGAGCGGATCGAGAAAGCGAAAGCGGCCTGGGCGGCGCAGCGCATGGGCCAGATCCCGGACGAGACCGAGTTTGTGCCGCTGCCGGATTTCGGCGGTTAGCCGGTCCCGTTAAGGCTTGCTATAGCGATATCGCTTAGTCTTTTTCGCTAATTCGACGGGCAACAACCGAGGGCCCGGCGCTTAGTGATGGGGGCCTGGCGTGACGGTAGCGGACCTGGACAATCTGTGGACGATCGTCGCGGCGGCCCTGGTCTTTTTCATGCAACTGGGCTTCCTCTTGTTGGAGGCTGGTTCGGTCCGTTCGAAAAACTCGATCAACGTGGCGCAGAAGAACCTGGTTGACTTCTTCGTTTCGACCGTGCTGTTCGGCGCGGTCGGGTTTGCCGTGATGTTCGGCATCTCGTCGAACGGGCTGATCGGGTTCGACGCCGGTCTCTCGCTGTTCTGGGGCGACCCGGATCTGCATGTGCCGTTCTTCGTGCTGCAGCTCATGTTCTGCGGCACCGCGGCGACGATTATTTCCGGCGCCTGTGCGGAACGGCTGCGGGTCGGCGGGTTTGTCTGGCTGGTCGCCTTCATGGCGATGTTCGTCTACCCGATCTTCGGGCACTGGGTGTGGGGCGACCTGATCCATGCCGACAACGCGCCGCTGCTTGCCGACCTTGGATTTGTCGACCTGGCCGGCGCCACCGCCGTGCATTCGGTCGGCGCCTGGGCGGCGCTGGCGGCGCTGATTGTGCTCGGACCGCGGATCGGCCGATACGAGAATGGTCGGCCGGTGCAAATGCAAGGCCACAGCCCGCTGATGGCGGCCGGCGGCGCGCTGGTGCTGTGGATTGGTTGGATCGGCTTCAACGGCGGCACACTGAGCGTGACCGACGAGCGGTTCGGCCGCGTCATCCTGAATACGCTGGTTGCCGGCGGAATCGGCGGTATCACGCAATTGCTGATCGGCTATTGGCGCACCGGCTATTTCATCCCGCAACGTTCGATCAACGGGTTGCTGGCCGGGCTGGTCGGCATCACCGCGGGCGCGCATATGTTGACGCCCTCCGGCGCCGCGGCTGTCGCCATACTGGCGGCGATCGGCGCGCTGCTGTGCGAACGCGTGTTGGAAGAACTGCGGATCGACGACGCGATCGGCGCCGTCCCGGTGCATGGCGGCGGCGCAGCGGTCGGGACGATCGCGCTGGCGCTGTTCGCGCCGGCCGAGGTCATCGCAAACGGCGACCGCCTCGCATTCCTGTTGATCCAATCCGCCGGAGCCGGCCTGTCCTTCATCTGGGCGTTCGGCACGATGTTCGTGTTCTGCTGGGCTGTGGATGTGTTCCTCAAACGTTGCACGGGGCGCGGCCTGCGGGTGCACGCCGCGCATGAGATCGAAGGGCTGAACACGACCGAACATGCGGCAACGTTCGGCATCGGAGTGCTGCACGCCGCGCTGTACCGCCTGGCCAAGGAACCATCGTCGTTTTCCACCAGGCTGGACGTCGAACCCGGCGACGAAATCAAGGACGTCGCCGATCTGTTCAATGTCTGCATGGACAAGCTGGAAGACGCGCACAAGAGCCGGACGGTGCAGCTTGGCGAATATGCGCGGCAGGCGGAAGACGCACTGGCACGGGAAAAAGACATCACCCAGCAACAGCGCGAATTCATCTCGATGGCGTCACACGAGTTTCGCACGCCGCTGGCGATCATCGATGGGAACGCGCAACGGATGAAACGTGGCGTCGAACGCGGTTCCATCGACCCGGATCGCACGCTCGCCGGGATCGAGAAAATACGGCGTTCGGTCAAACGGGTGACATCGCTGATGGAAAGTCTGCTCAGCGCATCGCGGCTGGATGCCGGCGACATTCCGATTCATCTGAACGAACTGGATCTCGCCGCGTTGGTCAACGACGTGTGTGGCGAGCATCAGGAGCTTTGCAAGAACCACCAGATTCAAGTCGATGCCGCCCCGTTGCCGCGCAGCCTGAACGCCGACGGCGGCCTGCTCCGGTTGGTGTTCGTCAACCTGTTGTCGAACGCGACGAAGTATTCACCCGACGGCGGCACGGTGCAGGTCGACGGCTGGATGGAGCAGAACGTCGCCAATATCCGCGTGCGCGATCAGGGCGTCGGTATCCCGCCGGACGAAGTGCCGAAGCTGTTTACGCGGTTCTTCCGGGCTAGCACGTCATCGGGCATTGGCGGCTCCGGCATCGGTTTGCATCTGATCAAACATATCGCCCAGCGCCATGGCGGTGACATCACGGTGGAGAGCGAAGTCGGTGTCGGGTCCAGCTTCACCGTGGTGTTGCCGCTGATGTTCGACAACGTGCCGGCAGCTGATACGAACATCTCGATGGAACTTGGGGACGCCGGCGCGACGTCCTAGGTGGCGATTGACCGAAGCTCAGTAATACGGTCCCAGGCCAAGGATCTCGTTGGCGTAGCCGGAACGGAAGGACCGGTAGGTTTTCGTTTCCGTGTCCCACAGATCGCGTTCCAGCCGGCCGATATCGGCGCCGTAGACGTGCAGGCTGATGGCGGTGACGCCTGCCGGTTCGACTTGATGGAAGGCTTGGCGTTCGGGGTCGGCGAGGCGGACGATGCCGGCGGGGTTGGCGCGCACGATCGTTTCGGCGGGCGGCGCCGAGAGGTCGGGCGGTACGTCATAGAGACGTTCGCGCTCGGCGCCTTCCAAGCAGACGAAACAGCCCCAGGTGCGGTGGTTGTGGGTCACCGCGGCCTGTTCGGGCAAGTAGATGTCCATGACGACGTTCAGCGTCTGCGCCGGGTTGAGGTACAGCAGGTAGGACGCGTAGGGCGCGTTTGGTTGCAGTTGGCGATAGACTGGGTCCGGCATGCGCCAGTCCTTCGCGAAGTCGGTCAGTTGCGCGGCGACCTGTTCGCGGATGATCAGCGGGTCGTCGTTGCGCGCAACGATGGCGTCGCAATCGGTAACGAAATTGACAAAGGCGGTGTCGCCGTTGGTGGCGGCGGGACTGCTCAAAAGATGTCGCCACCGCCGGTGGACGGTTCGCCGATCTGGTTGTCGATCGGTGGAATGCTGCGCAGGTAGGCGATGATGGCGCGCTGGTCGGCCTCGGTCAGTTTGCTGGTGCCGTCGATGACTTCGCCCATCAGTGATCCGACGACATCGCCGTCGGGCAGGATGCCGGTGCGCAGCATGAAAAGAACATCGCCGTCGCTCCAGTCGCCGAGGCCGGTCTCGTGGGGTGTTAGGTTGCCGGTCAGCTCGCCTTCCGGACCGTCTTCGGTGCCGGCGAGGAACATGTCCTGGTCGATGCCGCCAAGACGGGTGCGCGGGGAGTGGCATTCGGCGCAGTGGGTCAGTGCCTCGACCAGATAGGCGCCGCGGTTTACGTCGTCCGGCACGGCGGGGTCGGGGACGAAGGCGCCGGCGTTGAAGTTGGCCATCTTCCAGCCGCCGAGCAGGGCGCGGATGCCGAACGGAAAACCGAGGTCGTGGGGCTGGTTCGGCCGGTCCGACACCGGCAGGGAGAAGATGTACGCCTTCAAATCGCGCATGTCGGCGTCGGTCATCTTGGTGAAGGAGGTGTAGGGGAAGGACGGGTAATAGTGGCTGCCGTCCGGTGACTTACCATCGCGCAGGGCGCGGATGAAGTCCTGGTCCGACCAGGTCCCGATGCCCTGTTCCGGATGGGCGGTGATGTTGGGGCCGAAAAACGTGCCGAAGGGCGTGTCGATGGCGCGGCCGCCGGCCAGCAGTTCGCCATCGTTCCGCTTGTCGGTGTGGCAACCGGCGCAGCCCGCGGCATGGAAGATGTATTCGCCGCGGCCGACCGCATCGTCGGTCTGGGCGATGGCGACTGCGAAGGGTGAAAGGGTGATCGCCGTGACAGCCATCAGCCGGCACATTCGAGACATGACTCCTCCACCCATGATATTCAGCCTTTCCCGTCCACCAGCCGGATCGTGCGCCTAGCATGCCCCGGTCCCAATTCAAATCTAGGTCATTCTGATTGGAGTCCATGGCCTCACGTCAAACCGGCCGGTCCGCCCTGCTGCTCTCAGTCCTGGTCCTTTGGGCGGCGGGCGTCGGCGGGGGCATGCAGTTCGCGAAGATCGGGCTGATCCTGCCGGAATTGGGCGCGGTCTACGGGGTGTCCGGCGCGTCCCTCGGTTTTCTGGTTTCGCTGCTGTCGGCCATGGGAATCGTGTTCGGTCTGTTCGCCGGGGTGCTGGCGCAACGGTTCGGCGCACGGCGGTTGTTGCTGGCCGCGATGGCGCTTGGCGCGGCGATGTCGCTGTTCCAGGCGACGCTGCCGGCGTTGCCGTGGATGCTGTTGTCGCGGCTGATCGAGGGCTTCTCGCACCTTGCCATCGTGGTTGCCGCGCCGACGTTGATTGGTCTGATCGCGCCGCCCCGCTGGCGGGGGGCGGCGATGACGTTGTGGGGGACATTCTTCGGCGTGGCCTTCACCGTGGCCGCGGCTTTCGTTGTGCCGTTGGCGATGGAGCGCGGCGTCGCGGCTTCGTTCCTGGCGCATGGCATCTATATGGCAGTGGCCGGCAGCCTGTTGGTGATGCTGGTGCCGCGCGACGACATCGGGCGGACAGCCGCATCACCATCATTCAGCCTGGCCGGCGCGCTGCAGCAACATGTGATCGCCTACCGTTCGCCGCACATCGCGGCCCCGGCCCTGGGCTGGGTGTTCTACACCTTCACCTTTGTTGCGTTGCTGAGCGTGCTGCCGACCATCGTGCCGCCGGAGGACCGGGCGTTCACCGCAGCGGCGATGCCACTGGTCACCATCATCACGTCAATGACCTTGGGGATCGTGTTGCTGAAGCGGTTTGGTGCGGTGACGGTCGTCATGGTTGGCTTGGTCGGCGCGACCGCGTTCGCCATCCTGCTGGTGGTGACCGGGGTCAGCGTCTGGGTGTGCATCGTCTTGATGGGGGCGTTAGGCCTGGTGCAGGGCGCCAGCTTCGCGGCGATCCCGCAGCTCAATCACTCAGCGGCCGATCAAGCGCTGGCAAACGGCGCGATGGCGCAAACCGGTAATCTGGGAACAGTTTCCGGCACACCGCTGGCGCTGGCGGCGTTGGGCACCGGCGGGTTGGGCGCGATGATCGGTCTGGTCGTGGTGAGCTATTGCGGCGGTATTGCCATGCATGTTTGGGCGGCGCGGCGGCGGGCGCGGGTATTGGCCGCCACGTAGTTCAGTCGGCCGGGTCGAGGTGATCCTCAAGCTCGGCCATGGCTTCACCGCCGGCCATGAGATTGAGCACCTCTTCGCGGGACCGCTCGCCGCGCGAGAAGCTGGCCGCCACCTCCCCCTGGATCAGCACGCAGAACCGATCACCGACGGCCATGGCATGACGCGCATTGTGGGTGATGAAGACGATGCCGACACCGTCGGCCCGCGCCTGGCGCATCAGCTTGAGCACAAAGGATGCCTCCTTCACGCCAAGGGCCGAGGTCGGTTCGTCGAGAATCAGCACTTTGGCGCCGAAATACATGGCGCGGCTGATGGCCAGTGCCTGCCGCTCGCCGCCGGACATGGTGCCGACAAGCTGGTTGCCGTCGTCGACCCGGGTGATGCCGAACTTGCGCAGTTGATCGAGGGCGATGCGATTGGCGTGCTGCGTATCAATCCGCCGCAGCGGCCAAACGCCGGTTTTCGGCTCGGCGCCAAGGAAGAAGTTCCGGCCAACGCTCATCAACGGCACCGTGCCGATATCTTGATGGACGGTGGCGATGCCCATGTGCCGGGCTTCGCGTGGACCGGAGAAACGCACCGGCCGGCCTTCGAAATAGACCGTACCGTCCGATGGTGGATGGAAGCCGGAAAGCACCTTGATCAAGGTCGACTTGCCGGCGCCGTTGTCGCCGAGGAGACACAGGATCTCCCCCGCGCGCACGGACATCGAGATGGCGCTGAGCGCCCGGGTCGACCCGAAGACCTTCGAGACGTCTTGCAACTCCATCAGCGGTTGCGACATGCCGCGTCAGCTGCTGGTGAGGGCCAGCCGGCGGATGTAGCTGTTCGCTAGGACCGCCGCACCTAACAGCGTACCGAGGAACAACTGAATCCAGTCGGTGTTCCAGCCGGTGTAAAAGATGCCGGTTGAGATCACGCCGAACAGAGCCGTGCCGAAGAAGATGCCGGTGACCGTTCCATAACCGCCGGTCAACAGAATGCCGCCGATGACGACGACGATGGGCGCCTGAAACACGTAGCCCATGCCATAGGTCGAGTTGCCGGAGTTCCACTGGACGCCCTGCAGCACGCCGACAAAGGCCGCCGCCAACCCTGTCGCCATGAACAGGATGATCTTCACCCGTTCGACCGGGACGCCGGCGCCGCGCGCGGCCTGCAGATTGCCGCCGGTCGCGTAGATCCAATTGCCGAACACGCTGCGGCTCAACACCCAAAAGCCAATCGCGGTGGCCAGCAGCCACCAGAAGATCGAGATGTTGGCCTGCCCCCAACGCGCGGCGAAAACGAACTTCGCGGAGTCGGTGGCGACGATGGAACTGGAGGTGACGTTGGCGATCAGCCGCGACACACCCATGGTCGCGCCGATGACGATGAAGTTCGTCGCCAACGTCACGATAAACGACGGCAAGTTGGTTTTGACGACGGCCACGCCATTGACTACGCCGACGGCCACACCGGCCATCAATGCTAAGAAAATCATCGGCCAGATCGGCAGACCGAAACTGTTGGTGCCAATCGCCACCACCATGGACGCCGCGCCGACGGTGGAACCGATCGACAGGTCAAATTCGCCGGCGATCATCAACAGGCCGACGGGGATCGCGATAATTCCTAGTTCCGCTGCCAGATTGAGCCAGCCAGCGGTGCCGTTGATCGACACGAACCCGGCGTCGGCGGTGAAAACCGCAAAGAAGATATAGGTCAGGACAAACGCGCAGATCGCGCCCAGCTCCGGGCGCCGCAGGACCGTGCGCCAGGCCGGCCGATGCTGCGGTTCGGAGGGCCGGTCAAGTTCGGCCGACCCCCCAACATCACGGACGGTCAAGACGCGCCACGCACTCCGGTGTGGGTCTCATTGACCTCCAGCGTTGCGTCGACATTGTCGGCATCGATCACCAGGGGCCCGGTTTTCACATGGCCGATTGGGTGGAGACCGAAGTTCAGATATTGATAGGCGATTTGGATCGACATGAAACCCTGCAGATAAGGCTGCTGGTCCATCGCAAACGCCAAGCGGCCGTCCTGAATGGCCTTGAGCGCTTCGTTCGACAAATCGGCGGTGCCGATGACGACTTCGCCGGTGCGGCCGACTTCGTCGACGGCGCGCACCGCACTCATCGCCGGGACGGCGTTGAGGGTGTAGATGCCGTCGATGTCGGCGTTGGCCTGCAACGTGCCCTTGATGGCCTGGGCCATGGCCTGGGGGTTGGTCGCGTCACCGGTGCCAATGGTCTGATAGATGGTCTCAAGCCCCGCCTCTTCCATCGCCGCGACATAGCCGTTGCAGCGTTCCTCAACGGTCGGATTGCCCGGCACCTGGTTAAAGCATAGCCCCTTCTTCACGCCCTTCTCGGCGTGAATCTTGCCGGCTTGATAGCCCATCTGGAACGGGTCCTCGCCGACAAATCCCAGCGAGCCGTTCTGTTCCCAAAGCGTCTGGCCGGAGTTGTGGATGAGCACCGGAATGCCCTTTGCCGTCGCTTCCTTGATCAGCGGGTCCATGCCATCGGGGAAAAACTCGCCGACCAACAGCATGCGCGGATTGCGGCTGATCGCCTGTTGCAGCAGGCGCGGATAGTCGCTGGTCATGTTCGCGGTGTCGGTGACCGCGACATACTGATAGTCGAGGTCGAACAGTTCCGACGCGTCATCGAAACCCTGTTTGACGGCGGCGAAAAAGGGCCAGGACAGCGGGCCACTTACGGCGATAATCGGGCCGTCATCATTGGCGCTGGCCGGCGCCCCCAGCGAAAAGGCCATCGCGCCCGCGGCGGCCGCAGCCTTCAGCCATGCAGCTTTCTTCATCGATTCCTCCCGTTTGGTTCGCAGTTCCACTGACGGTCGACAGCGCCCTGCCATGGCCATTTGACTCATTCGAAAATCCCGAGTCAATAATTATTCATGTTGAATGATTATTTATTCCAGGCCAGAGTGGGCCCGCCTCCGGTCGGGAAACCGCGCCGGATCGACGAACAACCTGTTGTAGCCTACCGCTCTGGCGGACCAAGCCGGGAGGAATGACGGACGATGCGGTCGCTGCTGTGCTATGGCGATTCAAACACCTATGGGCAAACCACCGCCAACAAGCCGGACGACCGATACGGGCCGACGGTGCGCTGGCCGGGCGTCGTGCGCGACCTGCTGGCCGGCACCTGGCTGGTGATCGAGGAGGGTCTGAGCGGACGGACCACCGTGAATGACGACCCGATCGAGGGGGCGGAGAAGAACGGGCGCACCTATCTGCGGCCCTGCATCATGAGCCACAAACCGTTGGACCTGATCATCCTCATGCTGGGCACCAACGACTTGAAGGCGCGGTTCGGCAAGTCCGCGTCGGAGATCGCGTTGGGTATGGGCGCCCTGGTGACGGATATCAAATCGATGCCGGCCGGTGTCGACGGCCGCATTCCGGAGATCATGCTGGTGTCGCCGCCGCCGATCAGCGCCGAGCTGCATGAGTGGGCGGACGTGTTCGATGGCGGTCACGAAAAGTCAAAACGGCTGGCCGCCGAGTATGAGCGGGTGGCCGAGGCGCAAGAGTTGCACTTCTTCGACGCGGGAAGCGTCGTCAGCTCCAGCGACCGGGACGGCTTCCACCTCGACATCCCGGGACACAGGGCACTGGGCGAAGCGCTAGCCGAGGAGATCGAGGCCATTGGCTGGCTGTAGCGCATCGATGACCGCGACAAGCAACCCGAAGACGAGGACGCCGCCTTGCCGGACATGAGATTCGCACCGCCGCCGGTCCTGCGGATTGCGGAAAAGAGTGGCGGGCTCAATCAGGTCAGCGTCCGCAGCTACAATGAACGGCTGATCATGTCGCTGCTGCTGCAGAACGAGCGCATGTCGCGGCTTGAACTCGGGCAAGCCAGCGGTCTGTCGGCGCAGACAATCTCGGTTATCGTGCGCGCGCTGGAGCGCGACGGTTTCCTGATCCGCGGGCAAGCCCAACGCGGCCGGGTCGGTCCACCAACCATTCCGATGTCACTCAACGCAACCGGCGCGTTTGCCGTCGGCGTCAGTGTGACGGCGCACAATGTGCGCGCGGTGTTGATCGATTTTGTCGGCCGGCAGCGGGTGGCCCGGGTCGTCGGCTGTGACCGGCCCGCCGCGGAAGAAATCATTGAGCGCGCCGCCGGAATGGCGGAGGGCTTGATTGCCGAGATGAGCAAGCGCGACCGGTCGCGGCTGGCCGGCATTGGCATTGCGCTACCGGACGACATCGAAGACTGGGCGGCGGATCATCCGATGCGCGAATTGGAAGCCGTCGTGGCCGAGCGGACAGCGCAAGAAGTGCTGATTCAGAACAACGTGACCGCCGCCGCCGCCGCCGAAAGCATGTTCGGCCACGCGAAGTCGATGCGCGACTATCTGTTCTTCTTTGTCGGCGAGACCACGCAGAGCCGGTTGATCCTGAACCATCGGGTGCATGCCGGTGGCGGCGATCGTGGCCGGCCGATTGTCGGACTGAACGAACTGGCGACGTTGCTTACGGCGCGCGGACATGACGGCGACGCGGTCTGGCGGGCGGATGGCGACTGGGCGCCTATCTCCGACATCAGCGGCAAATGGCAGGCACAGTGTGCGGAGGGTCTGCGGCAGGCCATTCGGGCGCTCGACTATTTTGTCGATGTCACGGATATCGTGCTGACCGGTTTTCTGCCGGACCCGGTCGGCGTGGCTCTGTGTGCCGACTTGAGCGATTCCTTGCCAAACAAGCAGATCTGCTGGAGCGAGATCGGCGCCCAATCGGATTGTGTCGGCGCCGCCAGCCTGCCCTACGCCTCCCGTTTCATTATCTGAGGGTGCGCGATCTGAGTTGCGCGGGCACGTGCCTCGACGCGGGTGGTCGATGACGCTACCTCATGCTGTATGGCAGATCAGTCAGGTGTTGCCGGATGACCGCAACAGGGTTTTCGCCATGTGACGACGGTGTTGTCGCCGCGCCGGATTGCGATGCGCCGTGTAGCGAACGGGCGCGGCCCTATGTGTTGGCGGCGACGATTCTTGGGTCGAGCGTGGCGTTCATCGACGGCACGGTCGTCAACGTCGCGCTGCCGACGATGCAGAGCGAGTTCAGTGCCAGCGTCGCGGCGATGCAGTGGGTGGTCGGCGCGTATGGCTTGCTGCTCGGCGCATTGCTGTTGGTCGGTGGATCGGCGGGTGATTTGTACGGACGGCGGCGGGTGTTTGTCGCGGGCGTCGCGGTGTTTGCCGTGGCCTCGGCGGCGTGTGCGTTTGCGCCGGATGCGACGACCCTGATCCTGGCGCGCGGCCTGCAAGGTGTCGGCGGGGCAATGCTGGTGCCGGGCAGCCTGGCGATTATCAGCGCGTCGTTTCCGAAATCGGTGCGCGGACGGGCGATCGGCACCTGGGCGGGGTTCGCGGCGCTAACCACCGCGGCGGGACCGGTGTTGGGCGGCTGGCTGGTCGATACGCTGTCATGGCGGGCGATCTTCTGGATCAACATTCCGCTGGCGGCACTGACAATCGTGCTGGCGCAGATGTTCGTGCCGGAGAGCCGCAGCCGCAACGCCGGGGCCGGGTTGGACTGGTGGGGCGCGGCGCTGGCAACGGTCGGCCTGGGCGGCGTGACCTACGGCATGATCGGGTTGACCGAAGTCGCGGGTGAGCGCGGGTTGGTGTGGGCGGCGTTGGTGCTGGGCGTGGTGGCGTTGGTGCTGTTCCTGCGCACGGAAGCGCGGGCGGCGGCGCCGATGTTGCCGTTGGGGCTGTTTCGCTCCGCCGCGTTCAGTGGCGCCAACGTGCTGACGGTGTTCCTGTATTTCGGGTTAAGCGCGGCGTTGTTCCTGGTGCCGTTCAACCTGATCCAGGTGCACGGCTATTCAACGACGGCGGCGGGTGCAGCGTTTCTGCCATTCACGCTGATCCTCGGTTTGTTGTCGCGCTGGACCGGCAAGTTGTTGGACCAACGTGGCGCGCGGTTGCCGTTGGTGATCGGCCCGGCGATTGCCGCCGTCGGTTTTCTGTTGCTGGCGGTGCCGGGAACCGACGGGTCCTACTGGACGACGTTCTTCCCGGCGATGGTGGTGTTGGGCATCGGCATGTCGATTGCCGTCGCGCCGCTGACAACGACGGTGATGAACGCGGTCGACGAAGACTTCAGCGGCGTCGCCTCCGGCATCAACAACGCGGCGAGCCGCACCGCCGGGTTGCTGGCGGTGGCAGCGGTCGGGGTGCTGGCGGTGAGTTTGTATGGCAGCGCGCTGGAGCCGCGGTTGGCGGCGTTGGAGTTGCAGGATGGCGTCAGCTTGGCGGTGATGAACGCGCGGGAGCATTTGGCCGCGACGACGGTGCCGGGCGAATTGGATGCAGCCACCGCGGAGGCAGTTCGCACCGCTATCGAACAATCGTTCCTGACGAGTTTCCGTTGGGTGATGGCGGGGACGGCGGGCTTTGCGTTGCTGGCGGCGTTTACCGCAGCCGTGACGATTCCGCGGGAGGCGCGGGCGTCCTAAGTCCGCGACGGCGCTATTGCGTCAAACCGGCTCGTATCGCTGAACGGCGATGTCCCCTGCCCGCTCCCGCATCTGCGCCGCGTCGTACCAGGCCTGCATACGCAGCATGGTGTCCATCTCCAAGCCGAAGGCTTTTTCGATGCGCAAGGCCATCTCCGGCGACAATGCCGCTTTCTCGTTGACTAGGTCAGACAGCGTTGCCCGGCGCACACCGAGTATCTGCGACGCCTTCTCGATCGACAGGTCGAGCTCTTCCAAAATCTCGGTGCGGATAAACTCGCCAGGATGGCTCGGTTTCATCCCGAGCTTTGTGATGTCGTCGTCCATCAATGATAGTCCTCCAAATCCAAACTGGCGATGTCGCCGCCCTCGACCCTGAAGGTGATGCGCCAGTTGCCGGACACGCTGATGCTCCAGGTCCCAGCGCGATCGCCTTTCAGTTGGTGAATGCGCCAACCGGGCGGTGCCAGGATCTTCTCAACGTTCTCCGCCAAAATGAGTGCCGTTACGATCCGGCGCACCCGGTTTTCCAAGTCCCGCCGTAGTTCCCGTGCATCGTTGCTTTCGATCAGGCGCCTCAGACCTCGGTGACGGATCGAACGAATTCGCATATCGATGCGTACGGTATAACCGTACGACTGTCAAGCCTTTCACGTCCTGCGGCTGGCAAGCCTTGCCGAGCGGGGTGCGGGCGCCCTGCGTTGACAGGGGCTCGGCCGGTGAGTCAAAATTGGTCTGACATCTGACCAAACCCATGAAACTACAACCGATATCCGTTCCGTCCCGCAATGCCGCCGTGTTGGAGGCCCTGGCCTCCTACGTCGCGGAGGCCCGTCTGGCGCCCGGGGACAAGCTACCGACCGAGCGGGACCTGACGGACCAGCTACAGGTGGGGCGGTCGACGGTGCGGGAGGCGATCAAGGCCTGGGAGGCTTTGGGGATCGTCGAGACGCGCAAGGGCAGCGGCACCTTCTTGCGGCGGCCGGTGGCGCCGGGGGCGGTCCATCGGCCGCTGACCCTGACGCTGCTCAAGCGCCGGGAGACGCTGCTGCACACGCTGGAGATCCGCCGGGCATTGGAGGCCGAGGCCTCTGTGGTGGCGGCGGTGAAGGCCGGCAAATCCGACCTGGAGGTCATGGAACAGCGGCTGGTCGCGATGGAAAAAGTGCACCGGGCGCACGGCACGGCAGGCCCGGAGGACTGGGAGTTCCACCTGTCGATCTATGACGCAACGCGCAACCCGATGTTCGGCGAGATCGTCGGCTTCATGCGCGAGCAGCTGTTTTCGTTCTTCAAAATGGCGCCGGACTGGAAGGGGTTCGCCGCGCGGTCGTTCCCACTGCACCGCGAACTGTTCGAGGCCATCGCGCAGCACGACCCGGAGCGGGCGCGCAACCTGACGCTCGGCATCCTCAAGATCACCGAAGAAGACA
This sequence comes from Alphaproteobacteria bacterium, assembly GCA_028279245.1. Taxonomy (GTDB): domain Bacteria; phylum Pseudomonadota; class Alphaproteobacteria; order UBA6615; family UBA6615; genus JANQOE01. The sequence continues at coordinate 26,891 of JANQOE010000114.1, read as the reverse complement.
TCAGGACATTGACCGGCGATGGATGACGCACGCTACGACGCCGACGATGCGACGATAGCTGCTCATGACGACGGTTTTCCGTTCGATGCCGTGGCGCCACCAATCTTTCAGACATCGCTATTCACCTTCCCCAGCTACGCCGACATGCTGCGCCGGTTCCGCCGCGAGGCACCGACCGAAATCTATTCCCGGGTCGGCAACCCGACTGTTGCGGTGTTGGAAGACAAGATCGCGCGGCTGGAGAAGGCGGAGGCGGCGGTCGCCTACAACACCGGGATGGCAGCGATCAGCGGGGTGCTGTTCAGCCTGGTGAAAGCAGGCGACCGGGTGGTCTGCGTGCGGCACGTCTATCCCGACGCTTACCGGCTGTTCAACGTGCTGGCGAAGCAGTTGGACATCGCGGTCGAGTATGTCGACGGCCAGGATTTCGACGCGGTGCGGGCGGCGCTGCCGGGCGCACGGTTGCTGTATCTGGAAAGCCCGACAAGTTGGACGTTCGAGACGTTGGACCTGCCGGCGCTGGCGGCCGCCGCCCAGGGGGCGGGCGTTGTCAGCGTCGTCGACAACAGTTGGGCGACACCGGTCTTTCAGAAACCACTGACGCACGGCATCGACCTGGTGCTGCACTCGGCGTCGAAATACCTGAACGGACACAGCGACACGGTGGCCGGGGTCGTCGCCGGATCGCAGGCCCTGATCGACCGGCTGAACGACATCGCAACGCCCTATCTCGGGGCAAAGCTGAGCCCGTTCGACGCCTGGCTGGTGACACGCGGGTTGCGCACGCTGGACGCGCGCATGCGGCAGCACCAGCAGTCGGGTTTGCGGATCGCGCGGCGGCTGACAGAGCATCCGGCGGTCGAGGCGGTGCATCACCCGGGGCTGCGCGCGGCGTGCCCGACACTGACCGGTTCGTCCAGCCTGTTCGCCATGACACTGAGCGACAGCATCGATATTCCGGCGTTCTGCGACGCGCTGCATCTGTTCAAGCTGGGCGTGAGTTGGGGCGGGTACGAGAGCCTGGCGCTGCCGGCGATGATCACGCTGCAGCAGCAAGGCGGGCCCAACTCCGCGGTCGACTTCGGCGTGTCGCCACGCCTGGTGCGGCTGCATATCGGACTCGAAGACGAGCAAGCGCTGTGGGCTGACCTGGCCCAGGCGCTGGATCAAGCGAGTGCAACAACACAAACCAGAGGAGGAGAAGAATGAAGCGCATCCTATTGGCTTCAACCGTGGCCGGTTTGCTGGCCGCTTCGCCCGCGTGGGCACAAGTGAAACTGGAACTGGTGGAAGTGATCACCAGCCCGCAACGGACCGAGGTCTTGCAAGGTCTGGTGGACGAGTACACCGCCGCCAACCCCGGCATCGAGGTAGAGATCATCTCGCTGCCGTGGGGACAGGCGTTCGAAAAGTTCGCGACGATGGTGTCGGCGGGACAGACACCGGATCTGGTCGAGATGCCGGACCGCTGGCTGTCGCTGTACGCGACCAACGGCGCACTGGAGAATCTGGAGCCGTATCTCTCCAGCTGGAGCGACACCGGGGAACTGACGGACAAGGCATTGCAGTTCGGCCGGTATGTCAACGACACGGCCTATATGCTGCCCTACGGCTTTTATCTGCGGGCGCTGTTCTACAACAAGAAGCTGTTCGAGGAAGCTGGTGTCGACGGGCCGCCGGAAACCATGGAAGACTTCATGGAAGCGTCGCGCGCGGTGTCAGCACTGGACGGCAAGTCCGGCTACTGCCTCCGTGGCGGGCCGGGTGGCCTGAACGGGTGGATCATGATGTCGGCCATCATGAACGGCAGCAACAGCTTCTTCGACGAAGACGGCAACAGCACGCTGGACCAGCCGGGTTCGGTCGAAGGCATTCAGTTCCTGCTGGATATCTACCAGAAGGGCTATGCGCCGCAGGACAGCGTCAACTGGGGCTTCAACGAGATCGTCGCCGGTTTCTATTCCGGCACCTGCGCGATGCTGGACCAGGACCCGGACGCGCTGATCGCGATCGCCGAGCGGATGAACGCCGACGACTATGCGGTGGCGCCAATGCCGAAAGGACCGGCGGGCAAATCCTTCCCGACCATCGGCTATGCCGGCTGGGCGATGTTCGCCGACAGCGAACATAAACAGGAAACCTGGGACCTGATCGCCCATCTGTCGAACCGGGATTCGAACCTGGTGTGGAACAAGACCATCGGCGCGTTGCCGATCCATGTCGGGGCGAACGACGACCCGTTCTACAACACGCCGCAGTTTGAAGGCTGGTTCACGACGTTGAACGAAGCGGCGTGGGAGCCGACGACCATGCCGACCTATTTGCCGGAGTTCGCATTCTTTGCCGACTCGCTGGCGTTGCAATCGGCGCAGGACGCGCTGCTGGGCAACAAGAGCGCCGAAGAGTTGGCGGCGGAATGGGCCAGCTATCTGACTGACGCACAACAGAAGTGGCTCAGTCAGCAATAGACCTCCCAGGGGTGCCGTTGGCGGCGCCGGAGCCTGCTCCGGCCCGCCAGCGGCGTCTTCTTTCGGCAATCCTGGAGCCGTACCTCTACATCAGCCCGGCGCTGATCATCATCGGGCTGGTGATGTTCGTGCCGCTGATCGTCGGGCTGTCTTACGCCTACCGTGAGATCCAGCTACTCAATCCGTTCAGCGGCGGCTTCGTCGGGCTGGCGAACTTCGCGCAACTGTACGGCGATACGCGGTTCTGGCGGGCCCTGAGCAATACGGCGTGGTGGACCTTCGCGTCGGTGTCCCTGCAGTTCTTTTTCGGACTGGGGCTGGCGCTGTTGCTCAACAAGTCGTTCCCCGGAAAAAGACTGATCCAGGCGGTGGTGTTCCTGCCGTGGGCGGTGCCGACGTTCCTGTCCGGCCTGACCTGGGCCTGGCTGTTCAACCCGGTGGTCGGGCCGTTGCCGCACTGGATGAGCGCCATCGGGCTGATGGACGAGCCGGTCAACATCCTCTCCATCCCGTCGGTCGCGTTGTGGGGGCCGATCATTGCCAATGTGTGGTGGGGCATTCCGTTCTTTGCGATCACGTTGCTGGCGGCGCTGCAGTCGATTCCGAACGAGTTGCACGAAGCGGCGGCCATCGACGGGGCGACGACGTGGCAGCGGTTCGTCAAGGTGACGCTGCCGTTCCTGGCGCCGATGATCGCCATTACGGTGCTGTTGCGGACCATTTGGATCTCCAACTTCGCCGACCTGATTGTCGTGATGACCGGCGGTGGGCCGGCGGATTCAACGCAGATCGTCGCTAGCTACATCTTCACGCAGGCGTACCGGCGGCTTGACTTCGGTTACGCGTCGGCGGTGGCGACGGCGTTGTTGGCGTTGTTGCTGCTGTATGCGGTGATTGTGCTGCGAATGCGGCGCAGCCTGTTGCGGGCGATGTGACCGCATGAACCGCATCGGACAAAGCCCAGGGCGGGCGGTTGCGGGCATGGTCGGTCACTACGGTGCACTGGCGCTGTACGTGCTGTTCGCGTTGTTCCCGCTGTACTGGCTGCTGAAGATTTCGGTGACGCCGAACTCGTTGCTGTACACCGAGGGCATCACGATGTGGCCGTCGGTGACCACCTGGGAGAACTACCGCTTTGTGCTGCTGCAAAGCGACTTCCCGGCGTTCTTCAAGAACAGCGTGATCGTCTCACTCGGCACGGCGGCGATTGTCACGGTGCTGGCGGCGGCGACCGGTTACGCGTTTTCGCGCTTCCAGTTCACCGGCAAGACGCTGGTGATGTTCGTGTTGCTGCTGACCCAGATGTTTCCGCTGGTGATGCTGATCGCGCCGATCTTCCGGCTGATGGTGCCGCTGGGTCTGACCGACAATCTGACTGGCCTGATCGTCGTCTACGTGGCGTTCAACACGCCGTTCGCGGCGTTCCTGATGCAATCCTTCTTCGACGGGATCCCGCGGGAGCTGGAAGAGGCGGCGATGATCGACGGCTGCACGCGGCTGACGGCGTTGCGCCGGGTGATTCTGCCGCTGACCTTGCCGGGGATGGGGGCGACCCTGGGCTTTGTGTTCACCGCGGCGTGGAGCGAGCTGCTGTTCGCGCTGATGCTGATCAACAGCACTGATGCGATGACTTTCCCGGTCGGGTTGCTGACCTTTGTCTCAAAGTTCTCGGTCGATTTCGGGCAGATGATGGCGGCGGGCGTTTTGGCGTTGGTACCGGCCTGCCTCTTCTTCGCATTCATCCAACGCTATCTGATCCAAGGACTGACCGCCGGGGCGGTGAAAGGTTGAGCCATGGCCGCCGTTTCGATTGACCGCGTCCACAAATCCTACGGCTCCGTCGGCGTGTTGCACGGGGTGAGTCTGGAGATTGACGACGGCGAGTTCGTCGTGCTGGTCGGGCCTTCAGGCTGCGGTAAGTCGACACTGTTGCGGATGATCGCCGGGCTGGAAGCGATCAACGCCGGCGACATCCGCATCGGCGACCGGGTCGTCAACAATGTCGCGCCGAAGGATCGGGACATCGCGATGGTGTTCCAGAACTATGCGCTGTACCCGCATATGAGCGTGTCGAGCAACATGGGCTTCAGCATGGAGCTGCGGCGGTTTGCGAAGTCGATGATCGACAGCGCGGTGGGCCGGGCGGCGGCGACCCTGGGGCTGGGCGAGTTGCTGCAGCGGCGGCCGAGGGAGTTGTCGGGTGGGCAGCGGCAGCGGGTGGCGATGGGACGGGCAATCGTCCGGCAGCCGCAGGTGTTCCTGTTCGACGAGCCGCTGTCGAACCTCGATGCCAAGCTGCGCGTGCAGATGCGGACCGAGATCAAGGCGCTGCATCAGGAACTGAAGACGACGGCGGTCTATGTGACGCACGATCAGGTCGAAGCGATGACGATGGCCGACCGGATCGTCGTGATGCATGGCGGAATCATGCAGCAGGTGGGACCGCCGCTAGAAGTGTATGACCGGCCGGCGAACAAGTTCGTCGCCGGGTTCATCGGGTCGCCGGCGATGAACTTCTTCGACGGTGTTGTTGCGGCGAATGGCGCCGGGCGCTATGTGGCGATGGGTGGCGATGTGCGCCTGCCGATACCGGACAACTCGCGCGCCGAGGTGGGGCGGCGCGTGACCTATGGCGTGCGGCCGGAGTCGATTCGGATTGACGCCGACGACGCGGGAAGCGTGCCGGCGTCGGTCGAGGTGATCGAACCGACGGGGTTGAGCACGCTGGTCTACTCGAAAGTTGCCGATGCACTGGTGTGTACCTTCACCATGGAACGTCCGGACCTAGAACGCGGCCAGCCGATCCGGCTGGCGCCGGATCTGGCGCGGGTGCATGTGTTCGACGCCGACAGCGGGGAGCGGCTCTAGCTGGCCAGCGCGACGGCGACCTGCGCGGCCAACGCCGCGTTGTTTTCGAGCAGATCGATGTTGGCCTGCAGGGTGCGGCCTTGGCTGAGTTCCGACAGGCGGCTGAGGAGAAACGGCGTGACTTCCTTGCCGCCGATGGATTGAGCGGCGGCGTCGCGTAGGGCCTGTTCGATCATGCCTTCCAATTCCGCGCGGGCGAGGGCCGTTGCGGCGGGGGGTGGGTTGGCGATGAGGATGCCGGTGGACGGATTCACGTGCCAATGGCCGGCCAGCCGCGCGGCGATGTCGGCGGGGGTGTCGGCGCGGTGTTCCAGTGCCAGGCCGCTGTCGGCGGCGTAGAAGGCGGGGAAGCTATCGGTGCGGTAGCCGAGGATCGGCACGCCGGTGGTTTCCAGGTATTCGAGAGTCCGCGGCAGATCGAGGATCGCCTTGGCGCCGGCGCAAACCACGGCGACCGGGGCGCAGGCGAGTTCGCCTAGGTCAGCCGAGATGTCGAGGGTTTCCTCGACACCGCGATGCACGCCGCCGATGCCGCCGGTGGCGAACACGCGGATGCCGGCGGCGGCGGCGGCAAAGGCCGTGGCGGCGACGGTGGTGGCAGCCAGTTGTCCGCTGGTGACGGCGAGGCCGAGGTCACGGCGGCTGGCCTTCAGCACGTCCGCCGTGGTGCCGAGTTGTTCGATTTCGGCCCCGGTCAGGCCGACGACGACCTTACCGCCCAGGACGCCGATGGTGGCCGGGACAGCGTCTTGGGCGCGGATGGCCGCCTCCATGGCCGCTGCGGTGTGCAAATTGCGCGGATGGGGCAGACCATGGGCGATGACGGTCGACTCCAGGGCGACGACGGGGCGGTTTTCAGTGAGGGCGGCGGCGACATCGGGGCGGATGTCGAGCCAGTTGCGCCAATTCATAGGCGGTTCCAAGATGGGGGGCGGTCGGCGGGCGGCACTCTACTGCTCCGCCACTGCTTGCTCCAACTTCGCGGAAGTAAGGGTGTTGGCGGTGGAGGCCTCGCTGCCGATGGCCAGGCCGGCGGACGCCAGGCCATAGGCGAGGGCTGCCTCGGGCCCATGGACGCTGAGCCCATAGATGTAGCCGCCGACCAGCGCGTCGCCGGCGCCGGTGACATCGCGGACGGCGGTCACGGCGGGCGGCGGAACGATGCCGCGCTGGCTGCCATCGTCGAGCGCCAGGCCGTCCGCCCCCAACGTCACCAGCACGGCGCCGACCCCGGCCCCGCGTAGCGCGGCGGCGGCGGATAGGGCTTCCGCCGGGGTGGCGATGGACTGGCCGGTCAGGGCCGCGGCTTCCAGCCGGTCGGGGAAGATGATGTCGATGGCGTCGAGGGTGGTGGCGAAGCGCGGGGCTTTGGCCGCCGAAACCGGATCGGCGAGGACCGTGTGGCCACGGCGTTGGCCGGCGCCGAGGATGGCCTGCAGCACCGGCGCGGGCAGGTTGGCATCGAGGAACCAGATGGGATGGGCGGCCAGTTCGGGCAGGATGGAGCGGCCCCAGCGTTCCTCCAACTCATCGAGGATCGCCATGTCGGCGAGGCCGATGACGAGTTCGCCATCGGGCTGCAGCACGGCGGTGTAGGTGGCGGTCTTGGCCGTATTGATGCGGCTGACGCCGCCGATGTCGACGCCGGCGCGGTGGGTCTGGCGCAGCACCGTGGTGCCCGCAGGATCATCGCCGATCACCGAAAACAATGTCACCGGCAGGCCGAGGCGGGCCAGGGTTTCGGCAACGTTGCGGGCGACGCCGCCGGGAGTGGCGTCGCTGCGGATCGGGTTCGACGAGCCGAGAGTCGCCGGTTCGTGCAGCCACGCCTTGCGGTCCATATCGATGCCGCCGATGCAGGCAATGCTTGTCGGCTCAGCCATTGGCAGGCGGGGCAGGCGCGATATGTTCACGGGGCATGGATGCTCATAGCAAAGCGGTGCAGCGCTGGCTGAAGGTAACGCCAGCCGGTCTCTATTGCGAGGCGGGAGACTTCCATATCGACCCGGCGCGGGCGGTACCGCGGGCGGTGATTACCCATGGCCATGGCGATCATGCGCGGCCCGGGCATGGCGCCGTGCTGGCGACCCAAGAGACGCTTGCCATCATGCGTACGCGCTATGACGGAGATGACGGCCGATCGTCGCAGGCCTTGGCCTATGGCGAGACGGTGCGGCTTGGCGACGTCAGCGTCGAACTGCGGCCGGCGGGGCATGTGTTGGGCAGCGCGCAGATCGTGTTGGCGCATGGCGGTAAGCGGGTTGTCGTCTCCGGCGACTACAAACGGCGGCGTGACCCGACCTGTCCACCGTTCGAGCCAGTGGACTGCGACGTGTTCATCACCGAAGCGACGTTCGGCCTGCCGGTGTTCCGGCATCCGCCGGATGATCAAGAGATCGACAAGCTGCTGGCATCGCAACGGCTGTTTCCGGAGCGGTGCCATCTGGTCGGCGTCTATGGGCTGGGCAAGGCGCAGCGGGTGATCATGCTGTTGCGGGAGGCAGGCTACACGGCGCCGCTGTTCATCCACGGCGCGCTGGAGAAGCTGTGCAAACTGTATGGCGACTTCGGCGTGGATCTTAGCGAACTGCTGCCGGCCACCGCGGCGGATAAGGCCGAGCTGCAGGGACAGATCGTGCTGGCGCCGCCGGGGGCGGCGAACCAGAGCTGGGCGCGGCGGCTGCCGGACCCGGTGGTCGGTATGGCCAGCGGCTGGATGGGGGTGCGGGCGCGGGCCAGACAACGCGGTGCGGAGCTGCCGCTGATCATCTCCGACCACGCGGACTGGGATGAGCTCACGCAAACCTTTGCCGATGTGGCGGCGCCGACGATCTGGGTCACCCATGGGCGCGAGGAAGCGCTGGTCCATTATGCGCGGCAGCAGGGGCATGATGCCTGGGCGCTGTCGGTGGCCGGTCGCGAGGACGAAGACGAGTGAAGGCGTTCGCGCGGCTGCTCGACCGGCTGGCCTTCCTGTCGTCACGCAACGCCAAGCTGGCGCTGCTGGCGGCGTATTTCCGCGAGACGCCGGACCCGGACCGGGGCATCGCGCTGGCGGCGCTGACCGGCGACCTGCAACTGCGCACGGCGAAGCCGAAACTGATCCGCGACTTGGTGACGGAGCGGGTCGACCCGGAGCTGTTCGGCTGGTCCTACGACTTTGTCGGCGACCTGGCGGAAACGGCGGCCTTGATCTGGCCGACCGGGGAACGCAACGAAGCGGCGGTGCCGGGGCTGGCGGCGGCGGTCGACCAGTTGAACCGGGCGCACAAGGACTCAGCGGCGAAGCTGGTGGCCGAATGGCTCGACGTGATGGACCCGGCCGAACGCTGGGCGCTGCTGAAGCTGATCACCGGGGCACTGCGGGTGGGCGTGTCGGCGCGGCTGGCGCGGACGGCGCTGGCGGACTATGGCGCGGTCGAGGTCGGGGCGATCGAGGAGGTGTGGCACGCGCTGACGCCGCCCTATGCCGAACTGTTCGCCTGGCTGGATGGGCGCGGGCCGCTGCCGGAGACCAGGGCAACACCAACGTTCCGGCCGCTGATGCTGGCCAACCCGCTGGACGAGGCGGAGTTGGCAAAGATGCAGGCCGCGGACTACCGCGCCGAGTGGAAATGGGACGGCATCCGGGTGCAACTGGTCGCCGTGCGCGACGCGCAGGGGGCGCGGGTCCGGCGGGTCTATTCGCGCACGGGGGACGATATCAGCACCGCCTTTCCAGACGTTGTCGAGGCGTTGGATTTCGAAGCGGTGCTGGATGGGGAACTGCTGGTGGTCCGCGACGGCCAGGCCGCGCCATTCGCCGACCTGCAGCAACGGCTGGGGCGCAAGCGGGTGAGCGCCAAGATGCTGCAGAGCCAGCCGGCGCATGTGCGGCTCTACGACATGCTGTTCGACGGCGAAGAAGATTTGCGCGCCCTGCCGCTCGACGCCCGGCGCGGGCGGCTGGAACATTGGTACGGGGCGGCGGACCGGCCGCGGCTCGACCTCTCGCCGCTGCTCGATTTCGAGAGCTGGGAGGAGCTGGCCGACCTGCGCGCCGGGGCTCGGGAGGCCGGGATCGAAGGGTTGATGCTGAAACGGGCGGACAGCCCCTATCTGGCGGGGCGGCCCAAGGGCCCTTGGTTCAAATGGAAGCGCGACCCGCTGCTGGTCGACGCGGTCCTGATGTACGCCCAACGCGGCCACGGCAAACGGTCTTCGTTCTACTCCGACTACACCTTCGGCTGTTGGCGGCGGCGCGAGGGCCGGGATGAGCTGGTGCCGGTCGGAAAGGCCTATTTCGGCTTCACCGATGAGGAGTTGGGGCAGCTCGACCGCTGGGTGCGGGCGCACACGACGCAACGATTCGGCCCGGTGCGCGAGGTCGAACAGGCCCTGGTGTTCGAGGTCGCCTTCGACGCTGTGCAGCGATCCACCCGCCACAAGTCCGGTATCGCCATGCGGTTCCCGCGGATTTCGCGGATCCGCTGGGACAAGCCGGCGGCGGAGGCAGACTGGCTGCCCACCCTCGAAGCCATGATCGAAGGCGCACGCGGTTAAGAGAATGCTAGCGAGCCCCGCCTAAAGTACCGAGGGCCGCTCCCAGCGGCTTGATCGGGGGGCTGATGCCGGACGGCGCCAAAATACCGCAGAACCTGAACATGTTCGCGCCGATGGTGTTGGAGAACACCAACGATGCGATTCTGCTGATCTACCATCCTGCCGGCGCCGGCGAGGGCCGTATCGTCTATGTTAACGCCGCGTTTACGACGCAGACTGGCTACAGCTGCGAGGAGATCGTCGGCAAGTCGCCGCGCGACTTGATAGACGACGCCGTCCCAGCGGAGACGGTGTCGCAGATCCAGACCGCGATGGACGCGGGCCGGCCGGTCCGTGCGGAAATCACCAACGTGACGAAGGACGGCAAACGGATCTGGCTGGATGCGAACATCCTGCCGCTGTCCGATCCGGATGGCGTGGTCCGCCACTTCATCTCATTCCGCCGCGAGATAACCGATTGGAAGACCCGGGAAGCGGTATTGCGCGAAGCGCGCGAGCGGTACCGCACGGTGATGGATGCGTGTCTCGATGCCTTTTTCCTGTTGGCGCCGGAAACCGGCGCGGATGGCGATCTGGATTTCCGGGTCGTCGAAACCAACAAGCATGCCGTCAACGCCCTGGGCCTGTACGACGGTGCATTGATCAGACAAGAAAGCGCCCGGTTGGACCGGATCCTGGTATCGCCGGAGATGCAGTCGGGGTTCGTGTCCGTGGCGCGTACAGGGGTTCCCGCAGAAGGGCTGTTGTCCTTTCCCGACGGAGTCTGGATCCGCTACCATCTGCTGAAAATCGGCCAGCACGTGGCCGCGGTGACCCGCGACGTTTCCGAAGCGCGGCGCTCCCAACAGCGGATTGTCGAGGCAGAGGCGTGGCTACGCGACGCCATCGAAAGCATCGATCACGGCCTGGTGCTCTACGACCCCGACGACCGCCTGATCACCTGCAACCAGCGTTTCAAGGACTTGCACAGGCAGAACATCGACGCATTGGTGCCCGGCACGCCCTACGAAACGATCATCCGATCGGCGATCGCCAAAGGCGACTGGGACATCGGCGACCAGAGCGTCGAGGATTGGATCGCCAACCGGCTGAAACAGCGGCAGGCCAAAACCGACCGATCCTATGTGAACGAAACGGAGAACGGCCAGGTTCTGCGGATCGACGAGAAACGAACACAGAATGGCGGATTGGTCGCCGTGCACGCCGATATCACCGCGGTCAAGCAACGCGAACACCTGCTGCGCGAGGCCAAAGAACAAGCGGAAGCGGCCAATGTTTCGAAGTCCCAGTTCCTGGCGACCATGAGCCACGAGCTGCGCACGCCGTTGAATGCGGTAATCGGGTTTTCCGAAATTCTGAAGCAAGGCGTCTTCGGCGAGGTCACCGGCAAGAACCTTGAGTACGTCGATGACATCCACAATGCGGGCCGGCACTTGCTCGCACTGATCAACGACGTTCTGGACATGGCCAAGATCGAAGCCGGAAAATATGTCCTGGAAGACGAAGCCATAGATATCTCGGAACTGATCAACGAGTGCATCCGCCAATTGAGCCCGCAGGCGGAAGAGGGACAGTTGTTCATCCAATACGCACCGGACCCGCAATTGGTGCCGGTGCGGGCCGACCGCCGGGCGATGAAGCAGATCCTGCTGAACCTGTTGTCGAACGCCGTGAAGTTCACGCCGGTCGGGGGCGCCATCCAAATCGGGGCTCAGGCCGGCGCCGGCGAGCTGGAGATCGTCATCCGCGATACCGGCGTCGGCATCGCGCCCGAGCATATCGACCGGATTCTCAAGCCGTTCGAGCAGGCCGAGAACAGCAACAACCGCACCCATGAGGGCACAGGTCTGGGCCTGTCGATCACCCACCATCTGACCGAACTGCATGGCGGTTCCCTAAGAATCGGCAGCCCGGAGTCCGGCGGGACGGTGGTGACGGTTACCCTGCCGGCGGAGCGGTTGCTCTCGGATAGCGCCCGGGCGAGCGCCTGAGATCACATCTCCGTGATCCCGGGCGGGCCGCATCGCACGCCTGACTTGCCACATCAACGCCAAGGATTAGCCTAGCCAGTTCCGGGTCTCGGCCCGCAACAAGAACAGGGTAGGTTTTGATGAGAACGAAGCAGAAATGGGCGCTGGGGCCGGTGTTGGCCGTTGGTGGCCTGGTCTTGCTGGCCGGCAGCGCACAGGCCGAGACCTTTCGATGGGCGACGGGCACCGACCCGTCTACACTGGACCCGCACGCCACCGCCTCGGCGCCGGTCCTCGGGTTCCTGAACAATGTCTATGAGGGGCTGGTCCGCCGCGGCAAAGACATGAGCCTGGAGCCGGCCTTGGCCGAAAGCTGGGAAGCGCTGGGCAGCGACGGCTGGCGGTTCAACTTGCGGCAGGGCGTGACGTTCCATGGCGGCGAGACGTTCGACGCCGATGACGTCGTCTTTTCGTACAACCGGGCCAGTTCGGAGCAGTCCGACATCCGTCCGTTCTTTGCGACGATCGCCGAGGTGCGCAAGGTCGACGACTTCACGGTCGACTTCATCACCAGTTCGCCGAACCCGATCTTCCCGGACGGGATCGCCAACTGGCTGATCATGGATGAGGGCTGGACGGAAGCGAACGGCGCGGCGACCCCGGCGCGGGACGAAGAGCGCTTCACCACGCTGAACACCAACGGCACCGGGGCGTTTCAACTGGCGAGCCGGGACCCCGGCGTGCGTACCGTGCTGACGCCGTTCGACGGCTGGTGGGGCGAGCCCGAACATAATGTGACCGAGGGCATCTTCACGCCGATCACCACACCGGCGACACGGGTCGCGGCGCTGCTGTCTGGCGAGGTCGATTTCGTCGAACCGGTGCCGCTGCAAGACGTGCCGCGCATCAAATCGGCGGCCGGTGTCGACGTGGTCGAAGGGATTGAGGCCCGGGTGCTGATGCTCGGCTTCCAACATGCGCGTGACACGTTGCGCGACAGTGATGCCGCCAACCCGTTCCAAGACAAGCGGGTGCGGGAAGCCGTCTATCACGCGGTCGACATGGACGCGATCATCGACAAGATCATGCGCGGCCAGGCGCAGGCCGCTGGCTTGCTGATCAGCCCGGCAATCAAGGGCTTCAAGGACGAGTTCAATACGCGGCTGGCGTTCGATCAGGATCGGGCTCGCGCACTATTGGCCGAGGCCGGTTACGCCGACGGCTTCAGCTTCTCCTTCCGGTGCCCGAATGACCGGTACATCAACGACGAGTCGATCTGCACCGCGATCACGGCGATGCTGACGCAGGTTGGGCTGGACCCGCAGTTGGATGCGATTCCGGTGCGTGGCTATTGGGACGAGTTGCGGGCCGGCAATTTCGACATGTATCTGCTGGGCTGGTCGCCGGGCACGTTCGATGCAGAACACATCATGCGCTTCCTGCTGTCCACCCCGAACCCGGAGAAGAAGCTGGGCAGCTGGAACTTCGGCGCTTACTCGAACGCGACGATCGACGAGGTCTATCCGAGCATCGCCTCCGAAGTCGACGCGGCGGCGCGGCAGGCACAGATCGATACGGTGCATCGGGCGATGCGCGACGACACCGCCTATGTGCCGCTGCATGTGCAGCCGCTGGTTTGGGCCACCAAGGACAATATCGACCTGGCGCAGCGGGCCGATAACTTCTTCATCCTGCGGTGGGTGACGGTCAACTAGCCGGCGGCCATCGCCCGCGAAAGATCAGGCCCGGGGGTCCAGCCCCCGGGCCTTTTTTTATTGCGCCGGGACCGGATGCTCGACCGGTTGTCGATTCCGGCAGGTCCAAGGCGTCTCTACAGTGGATCACGAACCAAGGACCGCCATGCCGGACTTTCTGCTGCTGTTCGACGATGTCCCGGCCCACCGCAAATGGGACCCGGCCACCGCCAAGGCGGTCGCCGATTCCTACGTCGCGTGGCTGCGCGGCCTGGCGGCGGGTGGCGTGGTGAAGGGCGGCGACAGGCTGACCATGGATGGCGGCAAGATCGTCAGCGGCACGGCGGAGGAAATGACCGTGCTGGACGGCCCCTACCCCGAAACCAAGGAGGTGTTGGGCGGCTACGTCAAGGTCAGCGCGGCGGACTACGACGCCGCGGTGGCCGTGGCGAAAACCTGCCCGCACCTGGCGCACGGCGGCACGGTTCAGGTCCGACAAGTCTTCGGCACCGCAGACGATCACCTAGAGGAGCATTCGGAATGAGCGACGTTACCCTGTACGGACCGCCACAGAGTACCTATGTGCGGACCGCCCGCATGGCGTGCGAAGAAAAGGGCGTGCCCTACACGCTGGAAGCCATCGAACTGAAGAGCGATGCGCTGAAGGCGATCCACCCGTTCAGCAAGGTGCCGGTGCTGCGGCACGGCGAAGTCATCCTGTACGAAACCCAGGCCATCTGTTCCTACATCGACAACAATTTCGACGGTCCAGCGCTGATGCCGCAACACGCCGGTCCACGCGGTGTGGCCGAACAGTGGATCAGCAACGTCAACTGCTACATGTATGAAACGCTGATCCGCAGTTACATGTTCCAGTATGTGTTTCCGCGTGGCGATGACGGACAGCCGGATCGTGCGGCGATCGAAGCGGCAGTGCCGGAGGTGCAGCGGCAGATCGGCTTGATCGACAGTGCGCTGGAGGGGCGCGAATGGCTGGCCGGCGATCTAAGCTGTGCCGACCTGTTCCTGGCACCGATCATGTTCTACCTGGGCAACGCGCCTGAATCCGCCGCCGCGATGGAAAGCAGCACGAACATCCAGCGGGTGGGCGCGGCGATGCATGGGCGGGCGAGTTTCATCAACACGATGCCGCCGCCACCGCCGGAGAGCTGAGGCCTCGATCTTCGGGCGGTCATCTTTTGGCCGCCCGGTTTTCTAAGCGACCTGGTGCAACAGTGGTTCACCGGCGACTAGGCGGCGGCAGTTTTCGACACCGACGGCGATGCTGCGGGCCATGGTCTCGCGGGTAAGCCAGGCGATGTGGGGCGCCGTGACAACGTTCGGTAGTTGTAGCAAGGGGTCGGCCGGGGAGACCGGCTCCTCGGCGAAGACGTCAAGCCCCGCAGCGCTGAGATGACCGCGGGCTAGGGCATCGTGTAACCCGGCCTGGTCTACCAGGCTACCGCGGGCGGTGTTGATGAGGATGGCGCCGGGTTTCATCGCGGCAATGGCCTTGGCGTCGATCAAGCGTTCGGTTTCGGCGGTGAGCGGCAAGTGCAGGGACAGGATGTCGCTTTCGGCCAGCAGTTGTTCCAGCGGTAGGCGGGTTGCGGCGGTATCCTTGGCCGAACGGGCCGTGTAGGCGACCTGAGCGCCCATGGCCGTGAGGATTGGCGCCAGGATCTGTGGTACCGCGCCGAAACCGACGAGACCGACCCGCTTGCCGCCGATTTCGCCCAAGCCGTCATAGACCTCAGGCGGCTGATCCCAACCCGAACCGGCGCGGGTGGCGCGATCAAAGGCCGGGACGCACCGGAGGGCCGCCAGCATGAGGGCCAGGGCGTGCTCGGCGACGGCGCGGGTGTTTGTCCCTGGCATGTTACAGACGGGAATGCTGGCCTGCTCGGCTGCCGCGAGATCGATCGTGTTGACGCCGACACCGATCTTCTGGATGAGGAGGAGCTTCGGCGCCCGAGCCAGCATGTCAGCGGTCACTGGCTCCAGGACGTGCCAGAGGATTTCGGCCTCCGGGAGCCGCCGTTCGAGGCCGGTCCGGTCGGGGACCGGGCAGACGGTGACGGTCAGCCCGTCCGCAGCGAGTTGCTCAAACTGGCGGCGGAGCCAGGGGCCGGCGTTGTGGTGATAGAGGATGCGCATGCATCAGGTTCGCCCAACGCGGCGCCGTTCGGCAAGTAGCAGCAGCGCGCCCGCCGGGGCCAGAAGACTCCATTGCGGATTGACGATGAGGCCGCTTACCCCACCCTGGCGCAGCCCCACATAGACGACGATCGCCGCGCAGATCAGCCAGAGCCGGGCGAAATGCCGCGCCACCTCCCCGCCCCGCCAGAACTCCACCGCGGACCAAAGCAGGAAGGCGCTGATCCCATGCCAGACGGATTGTATAGCGCCTTCCGCGTAAGCTGGGAGACCCGCTTCCAGGGTGGGTGCGAGTACGACGAGGCCGCCAATGACGATGTGGATGACCGCGAGCGAGGCCGCGAGGACTGCAGCAGCAATGTGGAGCACGGGCGGATCTCGGCCAGGGCGTAGTTAGGTGTTCGTGCCAGATACGGGCGATTGGGCGCGGATGGATGCGCTACTCGCGGGCTGCACGCCATCCCGAGATGAAGGGAATCATGCCGGTGAGGCCAAGAATCGTCCATTGCGGGTTGACCATCAGACCACTGGGACCCGACTGGCGCAGACCGACATAGATGAACAGTACCGCGGCCATCAGCCAAAGGAGGGCAAAGTGGCGGGCCGTGTCACCACCGCGCCAGAAGACCACTGCGGACCAGATGAGAAAGACGCTCACTATGTGCCATGAGGCGTGCATGGCGCCTTCGGCCGGTGCGGGTAAGCCCGCCGCAAGCGTCGGCGCCAGCGCGCCGGCGCCGCCGACGAAAAGGTGAATGGCGGCGGTCAGAACCGCCAGGGCCGCAGCAACCTTGTTCAGCAAGACCTTCGTCCCCCGTTAGCCGGACAGCGCCAGCAGTCTAGCGGCGATAAACCGGGCATGGATGGGACAAAGTGAACCAGGGCGGACGGGCAATGGAGCGGGTGAGGGGAGTCGAACCCCCGCCTTAAGCTTGGGAAGCTCACGTTCTACCGTTGAACTACACCCGCCCAGATTTCGACTGTACCGAAGGTGGATGGACGGCATCAAGGCTAGCCCAGGCAAAGTAACTGGACAAAACCGGGCGTCGCGCTCATATCAATCTGGTTTTGCCTCGCGGGGGCCGTCTGGCAAAGGAGACATCGGATGTACAGCTCGACCACGGATTCGATCACCGTCACAGTCGAGCCGGTTTACCTGGACGATCAGTCGGAGCCGGCTGATAATCACTATGTCTGGGCCTACCACGTACGAATCGAGAACAATGGCGAGGAAACGGTCCAACTACGGACCCGCTATTGGCAGATCACCGACGGTCGGGGCCGGGTGCAGGAGGTGCGCGGCGAAGGCGTGGTCGGCGAGCAGCCGGTGCTGGAGCCCGGTGATGTCTTCGAATACACCAGCGGCACACCGCTGGGGACGCCGTCGGGGATCATGGTCGGGTCCTATAATATGAGCACCGATGGCGGCGGGTCGCTGAGCATCGAGATCCCGGCTTTCTCGCTCGACAGCCCATATGAGAGAATGCAGCTGCAATAGGCTGCCGACGTCTCCCCTGTGCCGCCAGTGAGGGCGGCTGCTTAAACGAAAGGACAAGGTATGGCTTCCGACAAGAAGGGTGTGAGCACAGTCACGCCGTACCCAGGGCCGCGCGGCGCCCCCGAACGGCCGACCCGCGAAGAGGCGGAAGCCGCGGTGCGGACGCTGATCGCCTGGACCGGCGACGACCCGACCCGGGAAGGGCTGGTAGATACGCCGAAACGCGTGGTCAAAGCGTATGAAGAGTTCTTCGCCGGCTATGCCGAGGACCCGGTCGAGTACCTAAGCCGCACCTTCGAGGAAATCGAAGACTATGACGAGATGGTGGTGCTGCGGGACGTGCGGTTCGAATCCCACTGCGAACACCATATCGTACCGATCATCGGCCGGATCCATGTGGGTTACCTGCCGAACCAGCGGGTGGTCGGCATCAGTAAGCTGGCCCGGGTGACGATCGCCTACGCCAAACGCCTGCAGATCCAGGAAAAGCTGACCGCACAGGTCGCCAATTGCGTGAACGAGGTGTTGCGCCCGGCGGGCGTGGCGGTGGTGGTCGAGGCATCGCATCAATGCATGACGACGCGCGGCGTCCACAAACCGGGCGTGTCCATGGTGACCAGCCGGATGCTCGGCGCGTTCCGTGACAACCCGGAGACGCGGCGCGAGTTCCTGTCGATCATCGGCGATCCGCGGAACGGCCCGCAACTGTAACCACAACAACTTGGCTGGCCTTTCGGCGCGCCGCGGCGCATAAGTCGCTTACATGGCGCTCGATTTTCGACCGGTCTTCTTTATCGTCGGCGTCCTGCTGACGATCCTATCGGTGGCGATGCTGTTGCCGGCAGTGGTCGACGCGGCCGGCAATAACCCCGATTGGAAAGTGTTCCTGGCGGCGAGCGGGCTGACGCTGTTCGTCGGCGTCTCCATGGTGCTGACCAGCGGCGGCCAGGAAATGCGGCTGGGTGTGCGGGAAGCGTTTGTGCTGACCACACTAAGCTGGGTTGCGATCACGGCCTTTGCCGCCCTGCCCTTCTTGCTGGCCGATCTGTCGCTGAGCTTCACCGATGCCTTTTTCGAGGCGATGTCCGGGGTCACCACCACCGGCGCCACGGTGATCCAGAATCTGCAGACGGTGCCGCCGGGGATCCTGCTGTGGCGCGCCTTGCTGCAGTGGCTCGGCGGGATCGGCATCATCGTGATGGCGATCGCCATTCTGCCGATGCTGCAAGTCGGCGGCATGCAGCTGTTCCGCACCGAGAGTTCGGACCGGTCCGAGAAAGTGTTGCCGCGTGCGGCCCAACTCGCCAACGCCGTCGGCTCGATCTACGTGGCGCTGACCGCGATCTGCGCGGCTTCCTACTGGATCGCCGGGATGCCAGGTTTCGATGCGGTGGCGCATGCGATGACGACCATTGCGACCGGCGGTTTCTCGACGCGGGACGAATCAGTCGGTTTCTTCGACAACGCTGCGGTCGACTGGATTGCGGTGGTATTCATGATCTTCGGCAGCCTGCCGTTCGTCCTTTACTTGCAGGTGGTGCGCGGCCGACCGCTGATGCTGTTGCGCGATGCGCAGGTGCAGTGGTTTCTGGCGGTGGTGATTACACTGGTCGTCATCGTGACGATGCTGTTGTCGGCGCGCAGCACGTTGACCGCCGACGAGGCACTCCGTTTGTCGGCGTTCAACACAGTCTCGATTATCACAGGTACCGGCTATGCAACCGCTGCGTTCGACCAGTGGGGACCATTTGCCTCGGTCATCTTCTTTCTCATCATGTTCGTCGGCGGGTGCGCCGGATCAACAACTTGCGGCATCAAGATCTTCCGTATCCAGGTACTGGCCAGCACCGCTGCATCGCAGATCAAGCAACTGTTGAGTCCTCACGGTGTCTTCATCCCCTATTACAACCGGCGGCCCATAGAACAAGATGTGGCCATGTCGGTACTAAGTTTCTTTTTCTTCTACGTCCTGATCTTCGTGGCGTTGACCGTGTTGCTCGGCGTACTCGGGCTTGATTTCAAAACTGCGCTGTCGGGTGCGGCGTCGGCGATCTCCAATGTCGGGCCCGGCCTCGGCGAAACGATTGGACCGGCCGTGAATTATATGGATGTACCGAACGGGGCAAAATGGGTGTTGGCCACCGGCATGTTGCTGGGCCGGCTAGAGCTGTTCACCATCCTGGTGCTGTTCATCCCGGCGTTCTGGCGGGCGTAGCGGGTGGCCGGGCCGATCTACACACCGACGGAAATGCTGGCCAAGCTGGTTTCGTTCGACACCGTGTCGGCGAAGTCAAATCTGGCGTTGATCCAATTCGTGGGCGACTATCTACAGGCGCACGGGATTGAATCGACCCTGGTGCACAACGAGGACCAAACCAAGGCGAACCTGTTCGCCACGGTGGGGCCCGGGGACGCGGATGGTATTGTGCTATCCGGCCACTCCGACGTGGTGCCGGTTGACGGGCAAACCTGGTCCACCGATCCGTTCGTTGTGACGCGGCGTGACGGGCGGCTTTACGGACGTGGCACGACCGACATGAAGGGCTTCGTCGCCGTTGTGCTGGCCGCGGTGCCGACGTTTATCCGCGCGCGGGTGAAACGGCCGATCCATATCGTGGTGTCATACGATGAGGAGGTTGGGTGTCTCGGCATTCGGCCGCTGTTGGCCAAGCTCGGACGGTCGTTGCCGCAACCGGCCATCGCCATCATCGGCGAACCGACAGAGATGCGCCCGGTCAGCGCCAACAAGGGCGTGTTTGGTTTCGAGACAACGGTCACCGGCGTGGCTGCGCATTCGAGCGCGCCGGAGCTGGGTGTGAATGCGATTGTCTATGGCGCGCAGATCGTCGGTTATCTGCACGAGATGGCGCAGAAGTGGCGCTCCGAGGGACCGCAGGACGACCGGTTCGATCCGCCATTCACCTCGTCCAACATCGGTTTGATCGACGGCGGCAACGCGCTGAACATCATCCCCGAGCATTGCACCGTGCGCTGGGAGTTTCGGCCGATCCCGGCTGCCGACCCGGCGGCGATGCAAGCCGAGGTGGAGCGGCACATCGCGGAAAAGATCCTGCCGAACATGCAAGGCGGGCCGGGCGATCCGGCAATCGTCACCAGCGCCAAGGCCAGCGTACCGGGACTCTCGACGCCAGAGGATGCGCCGGCGGTGCGGTTGGTTTCGCGCTTGACCGGCGCCAACCGCAGCTATGCGGTTTCCTACGGGGCGGAAGCCGGCCTGTTTAGCGAGCGGGAGATCTCGACGGTGATCTGTGGGCCCGGCAGCATCGCGCAGGCGCACCAGCCGGACGAGTGGCTGGCGGAGGAACAGCTAGCGTTGTGCGCGAGCTTTATCGACCGATTGGCGGCGTGGGCCGCCAACCCGGACTAGATCAAATAGCCGTCCAAGAACTGGTCGATATTGCTCTCAAGCTGGCCGTTGAGCGCTTCCATGAGCGCTTCGGTCATTTCGAACCAAAGCTGCTCACGCTCGTTCAGGGTCAGGTTCTCGCCCGCCGTTCGCGACTCCCGGGCGGTCACGGTGGTCGAGGCGCGGCGCCCGCCGGTTGGATCGAACACGTCGATCTTCACCTGAAGGATCGCCTCGTAGCGTTCCGACTGATCCCGGGTGAATAGCCCTTTGACGCCGGTGGTCGGATCCAGCTTTGTTTCGACGACCGATGCATCGACGATGGTGTAGACGGCGCGCGCGCCGGTCCCGCCAGTTGCCACCAACCGGTCTTCAGCCCAACGGCGCGCCGCTGTGGCCGGCGATGTCGGGAAGCGATGCTCGACGTGTGGATCGCGCAGGGGCGAACGATAGGCCTCGATCACTTCCACATCGTCGACGGCCAGCCGGATGGGACCGAGCTGACTGTAGGTCAGTTCGCGAAACTGCGGGACCGGTTGGGTCTCACACGCCGCGAGTGCCAAACCAACGAACAGGATGATGCCGGCCAGACGAAATGAGCGCTGCATGGTGGGCTCCCGAGTCGAAACTGGGCGAATGTTGCCGTCAGGCGTTGGCCAGCGCAATGCCTACGACAATGACAAACACCAGGCGAGGACCGCCTTTTGCGCATGCAGCCGATTCTCGGCCTCGTCCCAAACCACCGATTGCGGCCCGTCGATAACCTCGGCTGTCACTTCGTCGCCGCGGTGCGCCGGCAGACAGTGCATGAAGATGGCGTTGGGTTTGGCACGCGCCATCAAACCGGCATTCACCTGGTAGCGCGCAAAAAGGTTGTGGGGCGCGACACCATCGTCGCCCATCGACAACCAGGTGTCGGTGACGATGCAATCGGCAGCGTCGACGGCGACCTCGGGATCCGTTCCGACGGTGACCTCGGCACCGGCTTCGCCGGCCCAGCGCAGCACGTCGTCCAGCGGACGCCGCTCAGCAGGCACTGCAACGCGCAGTTCGAAACCGAAGCGCGCGGCGGCGTGAATCCAAGAGTTTGCGACGTTGTTGCCGTCACCGGTCCAGGCGACGCGGGCGCCTTCGATCGGGCCGCGATGTTCCTCAAACGTCATCACATCCGCCATGAGCTGGCAGGGATGGGTGCGGTCGGTGAGGCCATTGACCACTGGCACGGTGGCGTGGGCCGCCATCTCCCGCAGCCGGTCCTGCGATGTCGTCCGGAGCATAATCGCATCGACGTAGCGCGACAGCACCCGCGCCGTGTCGGCCGCCGTTTCGCCCCGGCCGAGCTGGGTCTGGTCCTGGTCGAGGGCAATGACTTCGCCGCCCAACTGCCGCATCGCCATCTCAAACGAGACCCGGGTGCGGGTGCTCGGCTTCTCGAACACCATGGCGAGGGTCTTGCCGGCGAGCGGTTTGTCCGCCAACTCGGGCGCGGCGCCGGTCTTGCCGGCTTTGGCCAGATCGATGATCCGGCGAAGTTCGGCGGCAGGGAGTTGATCGAGATCGAGGAAGTGCCGTTGCTCAGCCATCGGACTGGCTGAGTTCCCGGCAAACCTGATCGACGATCTCGACGGCGGCAGCGACCTCGGGTTCGCCAATGATGAGCGGCGGCACCATCCGAACAACATTCTGGCCGGCGGGTACGAGCAACAGCCCGTGTTCCATGGCCTTGGTGCCGAACGCCACATTGGTTGCGCGATCGGTCAGCCGCAGGCCGAGCATCAAGCCTTGGCCGCGGACCTCGGCGACCAAGTCTGGATATCGGTCAGCCAGATCACCTAACGCGGACATGAGCTGTTGTCCGGCGTGGGCGACATTCTCCAGAAAGCCGTTGCCCAACAGGACGTCGAGCGTGGCGTTGGCCACGGCCATCGCCAGAGGATTGCCACCGAAGGTCGTGGCGTGGGTCCCCGGCGCCATGGCATCGGCGACGGCTCGTGTGGCCAAGATGCCACCACAGGGGAAGCCGCCGGCAATGCCCTTGGCGACCGCCATCACGTCCGGCGTTACACCACTATGCTCGTGGGCGAACAGTTTGCCGGTCCGCCCAAAGCCGCACTGCACTTCGTCAAAGATGAGGACCAAGCCGAATTCATCGGCGGCCGCCCTTACGCCGCGCAAATAATCCGCCGGCAACGGCCGAATGCCGCCCTCGCCTTGCACGGGTTCGATCAGGATCGCGCCGGTCTCGCTGCCGATGGCGTTACGCAGTTCGTTCAGATTGCCGAAGGCGACGTGATCAAAGCCATCCACCGGCGGCCCGAAGCCTTCCAGATACTTCGGGTTCCCGGCGGCGCTGATGGTCGCCAACGTCCGGCCATGGAAGGCGCCTTCGACGGTTATCGTGCGGTAGCGTTCGACCTTGCCGGCCTGGGCCTGCGCGCGGCGGGCCATTTTGATCGCGCCCTCAACCGCCTCGGCGCCGGTGTTGCAGAAGAAGGCGGCATCGGCGAAACACGCCGCGACCAGCCGTTCGGCATAACGCGTCTGTTGCGGGATCTCATAGAGATTGGAGACGTGCCACAACAACTGGGCTTGGTCGGTCAACGCACTGACGAGATGCGGATGGGCGTGGCCGAGGATATCGACGGCAATGCCGGCGGCGAAGTCCAGATAGCGGCGGCCGTCAGCCCCGTAAAGGTAAGCTCCCGTGCCCCGTTCAAAGGCGACAGGGGCCCGCGCGTAGGTCGGCATCAATGCTGTCGAGGTCACGATCGGCTCCGGCGTTCCGCCAAAGGCGGGGAATATCAGCGAACCCCGGTACCCTGTCAACGCGGGGCCGGCGCTAGTCCTTGATGCGGTACCCCATCGCGAACAAGCGGTAGGCGACGGCATACAACACCGTACCTAGGGTCAGAATGACAGTCGCGCCGATTACCGGATCGGCATCGCCGGACCCGGTCACGGCCAGGCGCAGGCCGTCAACGACATAGAAGATCGGGTTCGCCTGGATCAGCAACTGGCCGGCCGGCGGCAACCGATCGAGCGGGAAAAAGACGCCGGACAAGAAAACGAAAGGCACAAAGACGAATGTCTGGGCGGCGCTGACGTGATCCCATTTCTTGGCCCACAAGCCGGCGATCTGCGAGAAGGCACCGATCATCAGACTGCCGCTGAAGGCAAAGAACAGGGCCAATAGCGGGCTGTCGGGGACACCCAAGCCGAAGGGGATCAGCGCGATGTAGACGGCGGCGCCGGAAAGCAGGCCGCTAGCCGCCGCGGACAGCGCATACGCGACGACAATCTCCCCCGCGGTGACCGGCGCGCGCACGATGTCGCCGATAACACCTTCAAGCTTGTCATAGACCAGCCAAAACGCGGTCGTTTCGAAGGTGCGTTCGAGGATTGCCGCGGCGACCAGTCCCGGCAGCAAAAACGCGACGAAGTCGATGCCGAGAGGCACGTCCAACGTCGAGGCGACGACCAGGGCGAAAATCCCGGCCATCATGGCGGCGCGCAGTGCGGGGGCGGCCAGCGACACCGTCCACATCTTCAGGCCGCGGTGCAGTTCCCGGCGAAACAGAGTCCACACCCCTAGCCAATTGACCTCCTGGAACTGGCGCGCCGCCGGGGCCTTCATGCTTTGAGCTTGTAGCCGGACGCGAGCAGGCGGTAGGACGCCGCCAGCAGCAACAGGTTGGCGCCGAGCATCACGAAGATGCCGACGGTGACGGACGAATCCGCGCTGCCGATGAAGCCGGCGCGGAAACCGTCGATCATATAGAAGAAGGGATTGAACAGGGCGACGACTTGCCAGAACTCCGGCAACCGCTGAATCGAATAGAAGGTGCCGGACAGAAACGAGAACGGCATGATGACGAAGTTGGTGATCGCCGACATATGATCAAACCGGTCGGCCCAAATGCCGGCCAGGATGCCGAGCAGCGAAAGTAGCAACGACGCCGCGACGGCGTGAAACAAGATAAGCCACAGGCTGTACAAGGTGATCGGCACGACCAGGGCGAGGACGGCGCCGGTCGTGACCCCGACCATTAGCCCCCTGGTCACCCCGCCGGCGGCAAACGCAACTACCAACTCGCCGGCGCTGAGTGGCGGCATCAGCACATCGACAATGTTGCCCTGGATCTTCGAGATCATGATCGAGGATGAGGTGTTGGCGAACGCGTTCTGCATCATGACCATCATGATCAGGCCCGGCGCCAGGAAGACCGCAAACGATGTGTCGCCGACGACCCGGCCGGCGCCACCCAGCGCCACAGTGAATATCGTGAAGAAGAGCAGTGTCGTCACCACTGGGGCGGCGACGGTCTGGGTGAAGACCTTCACGAACCGCTGCACCTCCTTGAGGTACAGCGTCCAGAGGCCGCGCCAATTGATGATGCCGAGCGATCGAACCTTTGGCGCGGCCGCTTGGACCCCGGTTGGGATAGTCTGCATGATGGTTAATGGATAGTGAACGGACCGGCGGACCATAGGTCCCAGCAGGCCCGATCTCAACCGGTGCGCAACTTGGTTTACGCGTGGGTAAGACCTGCAGGTCAGACTGCGCCGGGACCCGATTACGCCGAAAGACCTACGCGTGACAGTAGCCAAAGCCCGAGGGAGTGAGGATTCCTACATCCCCTTCACTGCCCGCTTTAAAGCCTGGTGGCACGGGGTCGAGCCGGATGCACTCGTCGCGGGCGGGACCGAATTTTCGGCTCCTGAGGCCGCTACTGCTATTCACATCACGTCGCCACAGGACTTGGCCGGGTGGTCGCCAGCCCGCCGCGCGTTCTGCCAAAAACTCTGGGGGTCCGGGTTTATCGAGCCGGGCGGACGGGACTTCACGCTCCATCTGCTCAAGCCTTGCGCACTCGGTCCCGAGCATACAGTACTGGATCTGACGACCGGCTTGGCCGGCGGCGCCCAGACCACCAGCGATGCTTTTGGGATCTGGGTCGACGCGATGGACCCTGACCCCGATCTCGTCAAAGCTGCGCAGCAGCGGTGCCACGATAAGGGTTATGGCAAACGGGTTAAGGTGAGCGGATTTGATTCGTCGCGCCTGACCCTCAAGAAAAACCGCTACGACTGCATCTTCGTGCGAGAACGGTTCCACACATTTGAAGACAAGCCGGCGGCATTGCGGGCGATTCGCAACTCGCTTAAGCCAAAGGGACAATTGGTCTTGACAGACTTCGTCCAGGCAGAGGCTGGGATTGGCCCGAACACCAAGAAGTGGCAAGCGCTGAGCAACGACGCATCGCCGATTCTGACGGCCGAAGACTATCGCGCGTTGATCGACGACACGAAGTTCGAGGTCATGATCTTTGAAGTCGATCCGCGGGACTTCCGAAGCTACATCCTGGATGGATGGGCGGACTTCGTGGAGCACCTCGAAAAAGAGGACATGACCCGGGAATTCGTTAATCTGCTGATGGCGGAAGCCGAGAAATGGCTGGTGCTGACCCGGGCGATCGAAGCCAAGGAAATCAGCTACCTTCGCATTCACGCCATGCGGCCCAAATTCGTCAAAAAATAGAAACGCGGCCCGCCAGGCCCGGCCCCCTACCCGTTTGACGGCAACGGCGCTTGCGCTAAGCTCCCGCCCGTTATGGGTAGGGTGATGGTTCGCGCGGGTTTCTCCGCCTTGAACTCATTCAGGATAGGCCACGCCTTGGTCCTGGCGGCGGCACTTTCGTCGTGGGCGGGCCCGGGACTTGCACAGGACCCTGATGCACCCCCAGCCCCACCGACAGCGGTCGAGCGAGCCCCAGCGGCCGATCAGCAGGCCGAACCGAACGACGTTGCACCGGTCGCGTACAGTGAGATCCAAGAGTTGATCCGCGACATGCAGGCGCGGCTGAATAAGATCGATACCCTGTCCCACGACGCCGATGAGGCGCTCGATACCCTCGATACCCAGGTCGATGAGGCCATCGATAAGCTCGAGACTCGGGACGAGGAGAATACGGCACTGCGGGATCGGGCCACCGGCCTGTCCACCGAACTCACGGCGCTGGCCACGACCCATGATGCGTTGTCGGCGACCCTGGCGGAGACCGAGGACGCGCGGCAGTCGATTGAGGATCAGTTGCAAGACCGGATCGACACCCTGGCCGACCAGTTGGCGCTGGAACAGGCCGCGATTAGCGAACTCGAGGGCAACGTTTCCAGCCTTTCGGCGCTGCTGGAGACCACGGCGGCCGAGCGGGATCAGTTGGATGAGCGACTGGTCGTGGCCAGCCGGTCCCTCGCCACGAAGGATGAGGAGGCGACCGGCTGGCCACGACCAGTCGCTCATCCAACTGATCCCGCTCGGCCGCCGTG
>JANQOE010000107.1 GCA_028279245.1 Alphaproteobacteria bacterium | reverse complement strand
AGGCGGGGTGGCGGACAGCGTCGCCGATGCGCCGTTGGAGACGCTGGCGAGCGTCTTCTTCGAACCGGTCTGGCTGTTCCATCGTGGCGCCGAGCCGCGGCAACTTACCGACCTGGCGGGCCGTCGCGTCGCGGTCGGCGGGAACGGCAGTGGCACCGCCAAGCTTGCCGCCACGTTGCTGCAAGACAATGGCATCGACGGAAACAGCGCGACCCTGGTGGAGATCGGTGGCGCCGAAGCCGCCGCGCAATTGGCCGCCGGGGAGATCGATGCGGCTTTCTTTGTCTCCGGCTTCCAGTCGCCCCTGATCATGGAACTGTTGGCGACACCGGGCGTCCAGGTCATGCACTTCGACCGCGCGGCGGCCTATGCGCAACGCTACCGCTTCATCTCGACCGTCACCCTGCGCGAAGGCGCGGTCGACCTGGCCAGCAACACGCCGCCGCGGGACACGGTGATGGCGGCGCCGGTCGCCAATGTCGTGGCCCGCGAGGATCTGCATCCGGCGCTCGTCGTGTTGCTGATGCAAGCACTGCTGGAGACCCACCGTGACGGCGGCATCTTCGAAGCACCGGGCGCGTTTCCGTCGACGGGGTTCGCCGACTATCCGGTCAACGCCGAAGCCCGCCGCTTCCTGGAAAAGGGGCCACCCTTCCTGCAACGGTTCCTACCGTTCTGGGTAGCAAACTTTGTCGACCGTATGGTGGTGCTGCTGATCCCGTTGGCGACGCTGCTGCTGCCGCTGCTGCGGATCGTCCCACCGGTCTATCAGTGGCGCATGCGATCCCGCGTCAACCGCATCTATCGCGAGGTCGCGCAGTTGGAAGCGGCGCGGCACGCGCGGCAGATCGAGACCAAAGAGGCGATCGCCGAGTTGGAGCGCCTGGACGAACGCGCCAGCGCGATCACGCTGCCGCCGTCCTTCATGAGCGAACTGCACGCCCTGCGCTTTCACCTCGACCGGGTCCGCAGCGCTCTCCGGACTGGCGGAGCCGGTTAGTCCCGCTCTACGAAAAGAACGCCATCGTCCGCGTTTCGATACTCTCGCGCGGCGGTGCGTCGGCGGCGGCGGTCGGGTCGGTGAAGGCGCCGTGGGGGGCGAAGCGGGCGCGGCCGTCGGTCGCGGAATCGAACACTTTCAGCAACAGCGCCTCGTCCAACTGCATCTGCGGGAAATAGAACCAGCGCTGCTCCGGATTGTAGGCGAGCTGATAGATCTCGCCGACGCGGCCCGGCGCGCGGCGTTCCGTCGGCACCAGATCGTCCGCCGCCACGCTGCGCGCGTCGCAGAGGCAGAGCGGCGCGGTTTGCACCGGCCGCGTGACCGGCCGCCACACATTGTAGAACGCGTAGCGGCCTCCTAGCCGCGCCTCCGCTTCGTCGCCGAGGATGTCACGCACCCGCTGCGGCGCGGAGCGGTCCGTGTAGTCGTTGTGCAGCGATTGCGCCGGTTCGCGAATGGTTTTCTCTTCGCGGATGCGTTCCGAATCCGCCCGCCAGGTGTGGTCGAAGATGACGACCTCGCTGGCGCCCGTTTGCTGTTTGACCAGGGCGACGACCTCCGGCTCGTAGGTCCGTTGGACTTCGTCCTCATCGAAGAAGTCGTCGACCTGGGAGACATGGCGCACCAGCTTGTAGCCCTCGGCATCCAGGCTGATGCGTTCGATCAGCGGCCGGGCGTCGCGCACGGTGACGGCGTGCTGTTCATAGCTGCCGCCCCGGCGTTCCTGGCTGACCCCGGCCACCGAGGCATAGTTGACCGGCCGGTGCCCCGTATTGATCAGGAAGGTGAGGGGCGCCTCCACATCCCGCGGGGCCCGCAAATCCGCATCCATTGCCTTGGCTCCATCGACCTCAACACTTTGCAGGTAAGGCCGCCCCCCGCGCCGGGCAATCCCGCGGCGATTGAGGTAGCGCAATCGTCGGTCCCGTGGGATTTGCGAAGCTATGGCCGGACCTGACAGGGAGGGACCCTTGGCCATGGCAGGACAAGACGATAACGGCCTGCGCGCCCATCAAATGACTTGGCTATCGGACTTCGTGCCGCTGGTCGGCCTGGAGACCGTACAGCGGATCGCTGCCTTGGCGGAGCCGTTGGCCGGCCTCCAAGTCCAGCACATCAACTCGACCAAGCATGGCGGCGGGGTCGCCGAAATCCTCCGCTCGCTCATCCCGATGCTGGGCGGCCTGGGCATCCGGGCGGACTGGCACACCCTCGCGGCGCCGGTCGCCTTCTATGAGATCACCAAGCACATCCACAACATGCTCCAGGGCGAAGCCGGCACCCTGAAGGATGAGGACTGGCGCTATTACGAGGACATCGTGCTCGGCAACGCACATTTGGTGGACCGGCGCGCGGATGTGATCGTCGTGCACGATCCGCAGCCGCTCCCCCTGGTGAACGGCCGCGGCGACGGCCGCCGCTGGCTCTGGCGCTGCCACCTCGATCTCAGCGACACCAACGAAGGCGTGTGGAATGCACTGACGCCCTTCGTCAACAGCTACGACCATGTGATCTTCTCGCTGGCCGACTACGCCCAGCCGCTCGATAAGCCGGCGGCGTTCGTCTTGCCGGCTATCGATCCATTCACCATCAAGAACCGGCCGATCGCCGAGGCCACCGCCAAGGCGTGCTTCGAACGCTACGGCATTCCCACCGACAAGCCGGTCGTCACGCAGATCTCCCGGTTTGATCCATGGAAGGATCCGATCGGCGTGATGGAGGCGGCGCGCATGGCACAGCGCGAGGTTGACTTTACCCTGGTGCTGCTCGGCAACCTGGCCGACGACGACCCGGAGGGACAACGCATCTTCGCTCAGCTTGTCGAGATGCAGGACGAACACGCTTTGGTGCTCGACAAGGGCGACGATGTGGAACTCGTCAACGCGCTGCAGAGTTGGGCCGATGTGGTGCTGCAGAAATCGACCCGCGAAGGTTTCGGCCTCACGGTCACCGAGGCGATGTGGAAAGCGCGCCCGGTGGTCGCCGGCCGGGTCGGCGGCATCGTCCATCAGATCGCGGACGGCGAGAATGGTTTCCTGGTCGACAGCGTGCCCGAGGCGGCCGCCCGGATCGTCGAACTGCTGAAGGACCCGTCGCTGGCCCGTCGGCTCGGCAACGAGGCCCGAGAAACGGTGCGCCGGCGTTTTCTGATTACGACCCTGCTCGAACGGGAGTTGGAACTGCTGCGGTAGCGGTTACTCCGCCGCCGCGTCCTCTGGCACTTCACGGATCAGCCAGGCGCGGGCATCGTCGATTTCGTCCTGGTGGAACAGGCCGACCTCGCATTTCACAAGCCGGCTGGTCGCCTTCGTCCAGATCTCGATCCACCGCTTGTCGGTGACGATGGCGACCCGGCTGAAATCGTTCAGGTGCCGCAGGCTGAATTTGATGTCGTCCCACAGGACCGATGCATCAATCCCGCCGAAATGATCGATCACCTCCAGGATCCGCACCTTGCCGTGGCGAATGATGAAGGCCTCGAGTTGGGTCGAGATCTGCTCGAAGGCATCGCGCGTCACCCGGCCGTCGACCCGCAACTCGACGACAGCCGTCTCCGGGAACTCTCGATACTCGATCATGCACACCCCTCAGTCGAACGACGGAGCAGATCATAGCATCGGAAACCCCGCCGTGCGGCAGGTCAAGCGCCCCGCGATTTGCAGCAGCGGCGCCGCGTGGGCACAATCCGCGACCCCCAACGGGCAAGAAGCACTCATTTGACCACCCAAGCCACCCCCGTCGCCAAGCCGGGCCTCCGACTACCGGAGTTCATCGCGCTCCTGTCGTTCATAACGTCGCTGACGGCCCTCAGCATCGATGCCGTGCTGCCGGCGTTGCAGGCGATCGGCGCAGCCCTGGAGGTCGCCAATCCCAACAACACCCAACTGCTGATCACCCTGTTCATCCTCGGCATGGTGATCGGTGAGCTGATCTTCGGCCCTTTGTCCGACGCCTACGGCCGCAAGTTTGGGATCCTCGCCGGTCTGCTCGTCTACACCGTCGGCACCGTCGTGGCGATGACCGCGCAATCGCTGGAGGTCGTTGTCGCCGGCCGCATCATCCAGGGGATCGGCGCGTCGGGCCCGAAAGTCGCGTCACGCGCGCTGATCCGCGACCTCTACGAAGGTGCGGCGATGGCGCGCATCATGTCGTTTATCTTCACCATCTTCATCCTGGTGCCAATGCTGGCCCCGGCCCTCGGCCAGGCGGTGCTGCACCTGGCCGGCTGGCGAGCGATCTTTGTGGTGTTTCTCGTATCGGCGGTCATCTCGTCCGTTTGGCTCGGCATACGGCAACCCGAGACGCTGCCGATGCAACGCCGCATTCCCCTGTCGCCCGGACATTTGCTGACCAACACCCGACAGATCGTGCGCCATCCGAAGGTAATGGCCTACACCGTGGCGGTCGGCTTCATCTTCGGCGCCTTCCTGCTGTATCTCAGCACCGCCCAG
The DNA here is from genome assembly GCA_028279245.1 of Alphaproteobacteria bacterium. GTDB lineage: Bacteria > Pseudomonadota > Alphaproteobacteria > UBA6615 > UBA6615 > JANQOE01. The sequence goes on along the minus strand of JANQOE010000107.1, from coordinate 17,141 downwards.
GCGCTGTTTGTCGACTTCTACGACGCCGGCGACTTATTCCCGCTGTACTTCGCGTTGCTATCGGTCGGCATCGGCGCCGCATCATTCTCCAACAGTCAGCTCGTGGTGCGGCTGGGGTTGGAGCGGCTGTCAATCGGCGCGCTGACGGGGCTCATCCTTTTCAGCAGCGCGCTATTACTGAGCGCCCTGGCGAGTGGGGGTGTGCCGGGTTTCAACGTGTTCATGACGCTTTGCCTGCTGATGTTCTTCTGCATCGGTATCTTGTTCACCAACCTGAATGCCTTGGCGATGCAGTCGCTGGGACGTGTTGCTGGCATCGGCGCCTCGCTCGTTTCGTCGTTCTCCAGTCTGATCGCGGTTCTGGTGGCCGCTTCCGTCGGTCGTTTCTATGATCAGACGGCGCTGCCGCTGGCCGTTAGCTTTGTCGGCGCGGCAATCATTGCCCTGAGCCTGGTCTTGGCCACGCGCCGCAGCACTGCCGGGGCCGTCTAGCCGTCTCGGTTCTCGTCGAGATAGGTCCGGAGCTGTCGGAGCTGCGGGAGTATGCGCGACAGCGCCTCAGTTCCAAGGTCTTGATCCAGCTTGTCAAGGAGCGGGTAGAGTGTGGCGATCGCTGTCGTCCGAAAGCTGCGCCCCTTGTCCGTGAGGAACACCAGCTTGCTGCGGCCGTCGGCGGGGTTGTTGCGCACCCGAATAAAGCCCCGCGCTTCAAGCTTGCCGAGCGTGTTGGTCATCGTCGCTTTCGTGACCTGAAATGCCCGGGAGAGCTGCAGCGGCGTGCGGCCATCGCCCAGCCGGCACAAATGGTTGATGACCGTGAAATGAGAGACATGTAGTCCGTCGGGCAGGCGATTGTTGAATGCCGTGCCGGCGAGCTGCTGAATGATGCCGATTTCATTGAACAGCTCGAACAGCCGCTGCCGACGCGTTGCTTTGTCCATGCTCAGGTTTTGACGAGTTTTTCCTCCAAGCGCCAGCGCGGGCTGGGTGGCACCTGCGGGCCGTAGCCGAGGCGTGCGAGCATCTGCACGGTCCCGCCATCCGGCGCGAGCAGTTCATGGACGCGGGCGTACAGTGCGGCCATCTCCGCATACTCCTGCAGCGCTTGGCTGAGCGGCTGCGTGCCGAGACCGAGCGCCGTCCCGGCGAGATTGACCCGCAACCAGTCCCGCCCGGCAGTGAGCTGGTCCAATCGCGTGTTGGTTGGCGTGTTCAACCACACATGTCCCATTGCTGTTTCGCAGTTCGCGATGACGGCCTCGTAACCTTGCTGGTAGGCGGCGGTGGAGGGGTCCAGCGCGGCTTCGCGGGTGAAGTAACCGACCGCGCCAAGCGTTTCGAACATGACGCCGGAGAAGTCGATCCCGTCCGGATTGGCGTTGACCTCGGCCTTACCGATCCGAAACAGGTCGACGCTTTCCTTGAAGGTATGCGGCGTGCGGATTTCGAGATCCAGCGCCTCAACAGTCAAGGCGCGCAGGGCATCTACCTCCGCTGGGCGGTTTGTCACGCCGACCGTGCTTTGTACGTCAGCCCGGCGCACCAGTTCGGACAACACATCGTCCGGAACGTCGCGCGATGTGTCGAACGGCTCCTTGAGCGAACGCCTGTCAAATACATGGGCGAAGAGGGGCTGCCGCACGACGCTATCATCTTTCACGAAGGTGGCGACGGCCACCGGTCGGTCGTCGAAGCCACTTGGAGCGGCACCTTCGGGAAACGGCACCGTATCGACGCGGTAACCGTCTTCGGCGGCAGCCATCCGCATCAGTTCGAGGAAGCATCCGAGCCCGATGGTGATCTGCCGGCTGAACGGATCGGTCGCCGGCAGCAGCTTCGTCCGGTCGACAAACACCCGGACCTGACCCGGCAACGAGAGGTCGACCAGCCACGGCTGGCGATTGTGCGGGTTGGGGGCGAGAATGGCGTAAGAAAGCGCCCGGCGGCGCGATTCCGTGTAAAGCGACCCCGCTTCCGCCCACGGCAATAGAGCTTGCTTCGGCGTGCGCGTCAGCGCGAATCCACCCGTCACCGCGGTGGCGGCAACAACGATGCCGCCACCGGCGACTGCAACAAACGACCTGCGCCTCATCAACATCTCCTGGTTCGATATCTAACTATTATAGTTAGATATCGAACTATTGATTCGTATGTCAAGGAGGCTGAGTAGGTAGGTCTTGAAAGGGGAGGTGGCTCGCGCGGCTGCGAATGCCGCGCGAGCAGACGATCTAGGCGGCCGAAAGCTGCGCCGCCGCGTGGTCCCAGTTGGCCAGCGAGTCGAGGAACGTGTTCACATAGTCCGGCCGCCGGTTCTGGTAATCCAGATAGTAGGCATGCTCCCAGACGTCGCAGGTGAGCAGCGCGGTCTGCCCATGCGCCACCGGGGTGTCGGCATTGCCGGTCGACGTGACTGCCAGCTTGTCGCCCTCCAGCACCAGCCAGGCCCAGCCGCTGCCGAACTGCTTGGTCGCCTTTTCAAGGAAGGCGGCGCGGAAGCCATCGTAGGAGCCGAAGCTGGCGTCGATCATGCCGGCCAGGTCGCCGCTCGGCGCACCGCCGCCGCCCGGCTTCAGGCTGTTCCAGAAGAAATCATGGTTCCACACCTGGGCCGCATTGTTGAAGACGCCGGCCTTGGCGGTGTCGCCGTGAACCTGCTTGATGATGTCCTCCAGCGTGGCATCCGCCAGCTCGCTATCGGCAACCAGGTTGTTCAGGTTGTTGACGTAGGTGGCGTGGTGCTTGTCGTGGTGGAAGCGCAGGGTGTCCGCCGACATGTGCGGCGCGAGCGCCTCGTAGTCGAAGGGCAGGGGCGCCAATTCAATGGCCATCTTCATCTCCTCCAAAGGGTCCGCTTATTCGGGAATGGAGTGGCAACGGGCGTCGCACTCCGGGCCGGCGCATAGCCGATAAGGGAAGGTAGACCAGGAATGCCGACGGTCATGTGACACGTGGCCGCGCCCCAATCGGTTTTTCCCGCCCAGGCGATGTCGGGTGCGCTCGGGTTCGGCCGTCGATACAGCGGTAACCCAGTGGAGAGGCTCAAGAATGGGACGCAAGTTTATCGCCGGCGCTGTCGCCTACACGGTGTCGACCTTCATCCTGGCCGTGGTCTGGCACATTGTTCTGTTTGAGGACACCTACCGGGCCCTCGGCTACTTCGCCCGGGAGGAGCCGAGCTTTGCCCTCGGCTTCCTGTCGATCGCCACCCAGGGAGTCATCCTGTCGGCGGCGTACCCGCTGCTGGTCCGTCAGGTGACGAGTTGGCGCGAGAACATCCGGTTTGGTCTGCTGATGGGCGGCTATCTCTGGACCAGCCATGTGGTCGGCGACGCGGCGAAGTTCGACATTGCGCCGGTGTCCCAGTACGCCGCAATGGAGACCTTCTACCTCGCCCTGCAGTTCGGCCTGTTCGGTCTTTGGATTTGGCTCATCCACCGGCCACGCCAAACCGTGCGGACGGCCGCCGCCATGTAGAGCAGCTTGCTGCAGGTCAAGGCGGCGGCAGGCGGACCTGGCGCTAATCGGGCGCATGTGGATCCGCATACTCATTGCCGCCGTTGTCGCAGTATCAGCACTGCCGGCGGCTGCCGAAGACGATGGGCGTACGGCAGGCTTGCTTGATGGTCATGGCCGGACCGAAGCTGCCCAGGTCTGTACCGCCTGTCACACCGCCGCCGAGTTCGTCGGCGAGCGATTGACCCGGACAGGTTGGAGCATGGTCATGTCGACCATGGTGGATGAGTACGGCATGGAAGCCCCGGACGTCGCTGTGCAGGAGATCGTACTCACCTACCTGAGTGAGCAATTCGGCCCCGAAAAGAACTGACGAGATGGAACCGACCGGCCGTGAGCACTAACTCGGCATCTTGGGATAGCTCGGCATGGCCGGGTCGAGCACCGTCCATGGTGCGGCGCTGTCGGCGAAGATGTTCATCGCCGGTTTGAACCAGCTTTGATCGTCGAGCGTGACCGCGTTGACCACCACGAGACCGGTCACCTCACTCTGCCCGTAGATCGGGCTGCCGCAGGCCTTGCAGAAATAGCGGCGGGCGATGCCGCCACGGTCCGGCACGGTTTCGCTGTAACCAAGCTCGCCGGTGATACGGAAGTCCGCCTCGGGCACGATAAAGCTCGTGGAATGAGTACTGCCTGTGGCACGTTGGCAATCCCGGCAGTGACAGTTCACTGTGCCGACCGGTTCGCCGGTACAGATGTAACGAACGGCGCCGCAGTGGCACCGCCCGCCATAGGTCGGGGTGTCGGTCATTCGGCGGCGGCGTGCCGGGCCAGCCAACTCCGCAGGCGCGCCAGCCAATGATCATCGGCCGGTGCCTGCGCTTCTGTATGTCGGTCTTGCAACGCCGCCAGATCGAACATGCCGGTGTGATCGGCCGTAGCCGGGCCGGTGGTGACTGTGACCGCCGCCACCAGCAGCATTGCCGCGATGAACCTCACGCTGCGCCTCCAGTGCGTACGTTCGGGAACCAATCGCCGCGGCCGACTGGCGTCATGTCCAGCATGTTCCACATGGGCCAGAGCATGTCGACATGCCGGGGGTGCGTGCCCGGCATCGTCGGCGCATACAGCAACTCCGTCCCGTAGGTGTGGAAGATGCCGCCGTCGGTTTTGCGGAAGACATTAAGCATCGGCATCTGGTCGTCGTCGCCATGCTGTGCCTTGTAGTCCGTGTTGTAGGTATTGTTCGATGACGACAAAAGCCGGATGTTGCGCCAACCACGGTCCTGTGCGTAGGTGCGCAGTGTGTCGATCGGTGCCCGCCCGACGACCGCGAAGTTGATCCGTTGGCGCACCTGCGCGGCGGTGGCATTCAACCCGTCGACGAGGCTGGTGCAGGCCGGACAGGCGGCACTGTCATTGGGCCCGTACATCAGGCTGTAGACGACGAGGCAATCCTTGTCGTCGTCGAACAGCTCGCTAAAGCGCGTTTCGCGATCGCCGCCGAACGCGTCTTCGACGAAGACATAGTCCTCTTTCAGCGCGCCACCCAAGGGCAGGGCCTGGCGCATCGCGGTGACATCGGCGATCCGCTGGCGCAGGTCGACCTCCGCTTCCAACAGCTTGTCGCGGGCAGCGCGGTAGGTAGCGCTCTCGCCGGGAAAGTGTTCGGCTTGCGTAGCTGACATGTGGCTATCCTCTGCTTTTGTGGGTTGATGCCAACAGGGCATCGAGCTTCTCGAAACTGGAACCCCAGCCGCGCTTCACGCCGCGGCGGTCGTCTTCGGTCGGCAACAGGGCGTGGGTCAGCCGGATCTCCGTCCGGTCGTTGTCGAGCGGGATGAAGTCAACGCTGACGATCGATTGCGGCGAGACCTCGCCGCTCTGCCGGACAAACTGCCAGGTGAAGGCGATCCGGGTCGGAAACGTGACCTCGGTATAGGTCCCGAACAGCTCGTTGACCCGGCCGGACTCCATGCCGCGCATCCACACGCGGTAGCTGCCGCCCGCGCGTGCATCGACCTCTGCCCGTTCGATGCTGACCTCGGGCGACCCCAGCCATTTGGCAAGGAGTGTTGGGTCGGTCCAAGCCTCGAACACCTCCGCCTGTGGCGCATTGATGACCCGGCGCGCATGGACCGGCGGCAGCGGCGCTGCGGCTTCAACGGCCGTCATGACTTCGGCTCCTTACGCTTCACGGCATCGAAGTAGTCCGCCAAGGCATCCAGCCGCCCGTCCCAGAAACGCTGGTAGTAGGCGATCCAAGCGGCGGCGTCCTTGAGCGGGTCGGGTTCGAGGTGGCAGGTCACCACACGGCCCTCCTTGCTGCGGGTCAGCAGTCCGGCGCCCTCCAGCACGCGCACATGCTTGGCCACCGCGGTGAGTGACATGTCATGTGGCGCCGCCAGATCGGAGAGGCTGGCGTCGCTGGCGCTGAGCCGCGCCAGAATGGCCCGTCGGGTCGGATCGCCGAGGGCCGAGAACACGGCATCAAGCGGGTTGTCTATATACTGAACCATATAGTTCAGTGTTAGCGGGATCAGAGATTGCTGTCAACATTAGTGAACCAAAAAGTTCACTGTTAACCCATTCCTTGACCTGATCCCTGGTCTGCGGCACTCCGGCAGCGCCAGATGCAGCCCCTCCCGATATCCGCCACCGCCGCCCGCCGCCTCGTCTTGCACCTGCAGGCGATGACCGACCCGCCGCGCCGCAAGCTGACGGCGCCGAGCCTGGTGGACCTGATCACCCGGTTGGGGTTCGTGCAGGTCGATAGCGTGAGCCGGGTCGAGCGGGCCCACCATATGATCCTGTTCAGCCGCAACCAAACCTATCGCCCCCAGCAGCTCCGCCGGCCGCTCGAACGGGACGCGGCCCTGTTCGAGAACTGGACCCACGACGCGTCGATCATCCCGACCGGCTTCTATGCTCACTGGCAGCTCCGTTTCCACCGCGAGCGGGACCGGCTCGCCCAGCGCTACCGCGTGTGGCAGGGCGAGGCCTACAAGGCCGAGATCGATGGCGTAATGGCCCGGCTCGAGGCCGAGGGGCCGCTGATGTCGCGGGATTTCACCGACAGCAAGAAGCGTGGCTCTGCCGGCTGGTGGAACTGGCACCCCGGCAAGGCGGCGCTGGAGTTCCTCTGGCGCACGGGCGAGGTGGCGGTCGCCCGGCGCGAGGGTTTCCAGAAGGTCTACGACCTGACGCACCGGGTCATTCCGGACCAACACCGCACCGCCGACCCGGATCCGGCCACGACCATCGACTGGCTCTGCCGCGCCGCCCTGCAACGCCTGGGCTTTGGCAGCCCCGGCGAAATCGCCGGCTTCTGGGGCCATCTCAGCGCCGAGGATGCCAAGGCTTGGTGTACGAGCCGCCTGGCCGCCGGGGACCTCGTCCCGGTGAAGGTTGGGGCGGTCGACGGGTCCGCTGACCGCCAGCTCTATGCATTGCCGGATGTTGAGGATCGGCTGGGAGAGGTGCTGCCGGCACCGGATCGCCTGCGTGTCATTAATCCATTCGACCCAATTCTAAGGGACCGAAAAAGGCTCAACCGGTTGTTCGGGTTCGACTACAGGATCGAGATTTTCGTGCCCGCGGCCAAACGCCGCTACGGCTACTACATCTTTCCGTTGCTGGAGGGCGAACGGCTCACCGGGCGGGTCGACCTCCGCGCCGACCGCGACCGCGATGCCCTGTTCCTGGAACGCCTCTGGTGGGAACCCAAGGTCCGGACCAGCCAGGCCCGTGTGCGTCGGCTGGAGGCCGAGCTGGACCGTCTACGGCGTTTTACCGGCCTCGGCAGGGTCGTATTTTCGGATGAGTTATGAGCGGCAATAGCGTGGCCAGTGGTAGCTGGCCGTAACCGTTTATCAACCGTACCGGGGGCATAAGAAAGGCCGTAACCAAGGGGCTTCCCATCATGAGCTCGGCCGCCGTTACGGAGTTGAAGGTCCTCGCCGTCGAGGACAGCACCGAAGCGATGAACCTGATCCGCAACATGCTGAAGGAAATCGGCATCAATCAGGTTTACACCGCGACCGATGGTAAACAGGCCCTCGATTTCCTGGGCGAATGCGAAGACCTGATCGACGTCGTCATTGCGGACTGGCACATGCCGCGCATGACGGGACTGGAATTGCTGAAGCAGTTGCGGACCGTTGATCCGGAATTGCCGTTTCTCATGATCACCGGTGCCGCCGACTTCGACTCCGTGGTCGAGGCGAAGGCGAACGACGTGACCGGTTTTATCAAGAAGCCGTACTCGGCGATCGAACTGCAGAAGAAGTTGAAGGTCGTCGCCCGCATCAACGCCCATCGCGAACGCATTCTGTAGGTTCGCCGGCCCGCCGTTCGGCCAACTCTTTCCTTAACCAAGACCATCATCCGGCGGCAGCGCCGAGACGGCGAATATGCCGATATGTCAGTGCGTTAGGTGGCATCTCTCACTTGGTGGGTATGCCATTCCGATGGCCCGGAATTACCCCATAAGGGCTACAACCCATTCGGATTAACTCGTCTAGAGTTTGGACTGCATTTAGCTGGTTTTCGAGGTGCCATGATGCACTGGAAAGCAAACAGCCGATCCCGACCACTCCGCCTGGCGGTCATCTGTCTGCCACTGCTGCTAGCCGGCTGTGGGGCACCGCCGGCCGTGATGATCGCCTCGTTGGCGTTCGACACGGCGGTCCTAGCGTCCACCGGGAAGACCCCGCCGGAACATGTCGCCTCGGCGGCGTTTGGACGGGACTGCGCCGTCCGCCATGTGTTTACCAGCGGCACGGTGTGTCAGCCGGAGACCCTCATGGCTGGGGAACTCGTAAGCGGTTATCAGGAGGCGGCGCGGGACTCGAACAGGGTGGATGCCGCCACGCTGAACTAGTTGCTAGCCTGTTAATCGAGCCAGCCGGTCGACCAGCGTCTTCAAGGTTGCACCGTCGCTCTCACCAGCCTTTGCCAGAAAGCTCACGGCTTGCTCGGCTGGCTTCAACAGCGGTTCGAGGTCTGAGTGGGCACCCTTGCGGATGTGCTCGGTTACAGCGTCCACCGACTTGCCGAGTGTCGCCGCGGCGTCACGACAGGTCGCCGCGCTGAGATCGCCCGCCGTTGCTGCGGTGCAGACGCGATCGATCGCTGCCTTCATTTCGAGGATTAAGCGTGCGGCCTGTTGCATCGCCAAGGCCTGCCGCGCCTCGCCAATTGCCGCTTGCAAGTCGAGGATGGTGTCGTCGACGCTGCACGCCAGAGCGTTCGGCACGTCGATCGGGCGTGGCCCGTTCGGCTCTTCACGTGAGGCGTCACGCCGATCCGGTCCGATGTATTGCGGTGTCGCGACGAACATCTTCCGCCCGCGCACCAGCGCGTGTAGCCGCTGATAGAATTGTTCGTTCGAGAAGGGTTTGAATATGACAGTGTCCGCGCCGGAGTTGATCAACGCCGCCGCATCGCCCTCGCTAACCTGTGCACAGGTTAGAATGATCACCGCAAACGGATTGTTGCCAAGCTCGCCGCGCCGGATGCCGCGCACGACTTCGCACACGCGCTCAAGCTGTCCGTCCGCGCCCAACACCAGCAGTTCATATTCGAAATGCTCGATCAGCCGGACCGCATGCTCGAGGTCGGGCGTATCGCGGATCCGCTGAAAGCCCATACCGCGCGCCATATCGCGAACGATCGCCAGGGACGTATTCTGCGTTTCCTGCACCAGCATAGATGCGCGGCTAAAGTCTAGTCGCGATGTCTCGTTCACCGCGGCGGGTACGGTCATGCGTGACGGCCACCAAGTTATCCGGTGCGCAGTCTAGAAAGCGATTCGGTGCAATTGGTTAAACGGTGCTCGCCTGGAACGGCTTACAACAACTCCGCCAATAAATCGGCCTCGCGGTTCCGCCGCGTCGCAAAGCGGTCCCCGAAGTCGCGCAGTTCGGCAACGGCGGCCGGCCAATCCTGCGCGGTAACAGCCGCCCAAAACCGCGGCGTCCGGCGGTTTAGGTGCACGCCGTACTGAAACGCAACAGATGCAATAACCGTTTGTGCTGGTGCGGGCAGCGAGTCAAAACGCGTATCTATAGTCGAAAGATCATACGCATTTCGGATTGCAGTTTCTGCTTCACCGCGGATGGCGTTGTCGAGTTCGGCCGCTTCGTTGGTCGTGATCTTCAGCGGCATTCCTTCGAGCGCGGCCACTGCATCATTTCGCCTGAGCTCGCAATATGGCTTAAGCCGTTCCTTCAAGCTCGGTGCGATTGACAGTGCGTCGATCTGTTCGGCGGTCCGCTGGCCGACATCGACCCCGGTGGCAATGGTGACACCACTTTGGCTCGCTTCGGGCATCGGTACGTAACCCGTGAGCTGCTGTCCGCCCTCTTCGGCGCAGATGAAGTCCCAGTCGATAGCCATCGGTTTAGATTACGGTCCGGCAATCCGCTTGTACAACTAAAAAGGGCGTACCGATGCCCTGGTCAATTGGTATGTCGTAACTCAAAAAGAGTGGCGTGCCGAACTCCGAAAACCCAGCGTCAGCGCACCCATTCCGAACAGCAGCGCGACCCCGCTCACGACAACGCCAATGACTGGCACGCCGCTGGTGAGAATGAGAGCAGCCAGACCGATGAGCAGCCAAAAGAACCGGGCCCCCCACGGTGCGGGGCTTTGCCCGGCCAAGTGGGCCAGCCGCCCGCCGGCCCAGGTCGCGGCGATCAGGTAGGATGGAATGAATCCGGCGACGTATAACGCGCCGACAAATAGCGAGAGCGGCAAACCGATTAGCGTGATCGCCAGCAAGAGTGCCAGCAGCGGCAACGCGACGAAGATCGCGACTCCGATGAAAAAGCTGGCGCCGGGCCGGGCGATCAAGCGGTCAACCGCGCCGTCGACCGTCGCCGGGGTGACGCCGTAGAGCACCAGCGCCGCCAACGCCAAGCCGGCAAACAAGCCGATACGCGCCCACACGCCGAGCGGTCCCTCGACCGGGACGACCCGCGACCGGCCGAGTTGGGTTGTTGTTCCAGCGACCACCTCCAGCGGGATCGATAGGGCTTCTTTGCTTTGATACGTCAGATTGCCGCCGATACGGCTGCCCGGCTCGATGACGAGTTCCCCACCGGCCAAATTCACATTGCCTGCTATCGTGCCACGCAACCGGACTTCCCCGCCCCTGGCCCACAGATCACCGGCGATCTGGCCGTCGATCAACACCTCGCCGCCAACCAACAGAGCGTCGCCGCCGACCTGGGTGTCCGGCCGAATCTGGAGGCTTCCGGCGGCTGCCATCAGGTCGCCCGAGATATCCGCCCGCACCAGGTCCAGTTCCCCGCCTGCCGTGATCAGATCGCCGGTGGAGAGGCCACGGTACTGCACGCTGCCACCGGCCACGGTCGACGATTTGGCCGAGGTGCCGTCGATGTTGATCTCGCCGCCGGCAACGAAGATATCGGCCGCATTTGTCCCGCTGACATCGACTTCGCCGCCGGCGGCGAAAATGTCGTCGGCGACGTCGGCTGCCACCAGAACGGTTGGGCCGGCAATGAACTGTTTCTTGTCGAACGCGCCACGCAGGATGCGATCCTCCCGCTCTTCCGCCGTCGCAGTGAAGGCGAACAGCAGCACGAGCAGAAGCGTTCCAAACCGGCAGACCATGGCGCGCAAGATAGCCCAACCTGTTGCGCCGCAGTTGATCCAGGGCAAAAAAAAGCGGCCCGGGGGCCGCCTTAGGTTTCAGGGAGGAACGAAGGGAGGAAGAAAACTAGAAGACAACCGGGCCGAGCAACGGCAGGCTGGCGTGACAAGCGCGGCGTGTTGCGTTTTTCATGACAGCCCCTTTCCTTGGTGGCTCGGTGAACTCGATAAGTGGAAAGTGGGGCCGGCCGGCGGCTGGACGTGTGCGTCCAGTCACACTTCACAATCAGTTGAGAGTCGACGCCAGTTTTGGCTGCGGCGATACGGCACGATTGGCCACGGCCGGCAACAGCACGGCCACGATGACTGACGCGGCCAGGCAATAACCCAAGCTCGACCAGACGATCGCCTGCAGACCAACACCCAGGTCGATCAGCCAACCCAGGGTCACCGGCGACAGTGCGCTTGAGAAGATCATCACCGGGGTGGCCATGGCCCGGATGCTGCCGATGTGGGCCACGCCGTACATCTCGGCCCAGATCGTGCCGACCAGCGCCACCGCCAGCCCGGCGTTCAGGCCGGCCGCCGCCAGGTAGAAGAAGGCAGCCGCCGGGTGGGAGAAGATCCCGAGAATGGCGAGGGCGAGGCTCAGTGGCAGCAGAAAGAACGGCACCAACCGGCGGGCCGACCAGCGGTCGACCAACACGCCGCCGACCAGGGACGCCACCACGCTGGCAATGGCATAACCGGCAAAGCCGGCGGCCAGCAGCGGCAGGCTCCAGCCCTTGGCCGCCGCGACAAAGGGCTGATGGAAGAACAGCCCGGTGATGATGAAGGGCGGCGCTAGGAGCGAAGTCAGCAGCAGGTAGAAGCGCGGATCGCGCAACACCTCGGCCTGGGACCATTGCCGCTGGGCCAGGGCGGACGTCTCGGTGGTGGTCGCGGTTTCCAGCGTCGGCTGGGTCGGCCGGCTTTTCAGCAACCAGCGGACCGTTGGCAATACCAACAGCGCCAGCACCAGCCCGAACGCCAGCCAGCTCTGGCGCCAGCCGATAACGGCGACCAGGCTGACGGCAAGCAGCGGAAGGATGGCCTCGCCGAGGGGCAGGCCGATCCCAGCAATGCTGACCGCTTTTCCACGGCCGGCGGTGAAGACCCGCGCAACGCTGGTGAAGGCCGTGTGGGTCATCAGACCTTGGCCGAACAGGCGCAGCGCAAAGAAGGCGATCCCGAGAAACAAAACCGAGGGCGCCGCGGCAAGCAGCAGGGCGGCGGCGGCGAGGCCAGCGCACACCACTGTGCTGTAAAGCCGCAGGTCGGTCCGATCGATCAGGCGGCCGACCCACATCAGGACGGCGGCGCTGGCCAACGTCCCCATCGAATACAGCGCGCCGAGTCCGCCATGCGACAGATCGAACGCGGCCCGTAGCTCGCCGCCGAACAGGGCGACAAAAAACGTCTGGCCGAAACTCGAGCACATGACCAACAGCACCGCGAAGGCGAGGAACCGCCCATTGGCCCGCGCGAAGTAGAAGTAGCCGGTCATTGGCCTCGGTCTGTGTGAGCCCCGGACAAGGGGATAGCGCAAGATACCCTTAGAGTTCGCTAAGGCTGCTTAGCAAACAAAAAGCGCGGCCGCGTCCGAGGGGGCTAAGGATGAACAGCCGCGCAAGTCCAGATCGGAGGTTCTCTGTTATTAGTTCTAGCTAAGGCATTTGCCGGCGAAAACAAGGCGGCTCACGGTCTTCTCATCCGGCGAATTGCGGCTCCGGCAGACCGGCGGAATCGACCTCCACCGCCAGCACCGCCCCGTTGAGCGGTTGCGCCGACCGGTCCTCCGCGCTCAATCCTTGCGCTGCGGTTGTGACGAACAGGGTGCGCAGATCCGGCCCGCCCAATGCACAGCAGGTTGGGTTCCGCGCCGGCAACGGGATAACACGGTCAACATTGCCTTCGGGCGTGTAGCGCACCACCCGCGCCCCGCCATATTCCGCATTCCACAAACAGCCCTCGGCATCCACCGTCGAACCGTCGGGGACACCGTCTTGATCGGTCAGGTCGGCGAACACCCGCCGCCCGGATGGCATACCAGAAGCTGTGTCGTAGTCGTGCGCCCAAATCGTCCTGGCTCGTGAGTCTGCCCAATACATCACCCGGCCGTCCGGGCTCCAGCACAGGCTGTTCGGGATGGTGGCATCGGTGAAGATCGGCGCGGCCTGCAGGTCCGTATCGAGGCGCCACAGCGTGCCGGACGCCGCCTGCCCCTGCATATGCATGGTGCCGGCGAAGAATCGGCCTTGGCGGTCGCAACGCCCGTCGTTGAACCGGTTGTCCGGCTTGTCCGCCTCGACCGAGGTCAAAGTTTGCGGCGCGCCATCGGCCGGATCGAATGCCGCAAAGCTATGCCGCAACGCCAGGATCAGCCCACCGGACTCGCGCACCGCCAGTGAACCGATGGTCTCCGGTAGGGCCCATTCGGCGAAATCACCGCTTGCGGGCGTGAAGCGGTGCAAGTTACAGGCGGTGATATCGACCCAGTAGAGCACCTGCTCCCGCGGGCACCACACCGGGCCTTCACCAAGCTGGTGCCGCGCCGACCCAATCGCTTCGATCTCTGCCATCCCATCCTCCCAGATCCGGCAGAGTTCTTATCGCCGCAACCGGTCGGAGGCCAGCCGCCGGGCAAAAGAAAAGCCCCGCCGGTTCGCACCGGCGGGGCTGGACTTTGTTATGTCGCGCGCGACTACGCGGCGTCTTTGTTGACGAAGGCATCGATCTCCGAGCGCAGGGTCTCGCCGTGTTTGGCAAGTTCCTTGGCCGCATCGAGCACCTCGCCGGCCGACTGACCGGTTTCGCTGGCCGCTTCGTTGACCTGGCTGATGTTGGAGGAAACCTCCTGGGTGCCGGTCGCGGCCTCCTGCACGTTACGGGCGATCTCCTGGGTCGCCGCACCTTGTTCCTCGACGGCCGAGGCAATGGCGCTGGCGATTTCGCTGATCTCCTGGATCGTCGTGGAGATCCCCTTGATCGCGTCGACCGTGCCAGAGGTGGCTTCCTGCATGCTGTTGATCTGGGCGCTGATCTCCTCGGTCGCCTTGGCTGTCTGGTTGGCCAGGGACTTGACCTCGGAGGCAACCACCGCGAAGCCCTTGCCGGCGTCGCCGGCCCTTGCCGCTTCGATGGTTGCGTTCAGCGCCAGCAGGTTGGTCTGGCTGGCGATGTCGCTGATCAGCTCGACCACCTCGCCGATCTTCTGCGCGGCGCCGGCCAAGCCTTCGACCGTATTGTTGGTCTTCTCGGCTTCGCCGACGGCGCGGTCGGCAATCGACGAGGATTGTGAGACCTGACCGCTGATCTCCTGCACCGATTTGGCCATCTGCTCGGCCGCCGCGGCAACCGTCTGCACGTTGGTCGTCGCTTCTTCCGAAGCGGCGGCCACGGCCTGCGACTGCTGCGCGCTGCGCTCGGCGGTACCGGTCATCGATTCCGCCGTGCTTTGCAGCTCGGAGGCGGCCGAAGACACCAGGTTGACGACATCGCCAACCCGATCCGCCATCTGCACGGAAGACGTGACGACTTCCCAGGCCAGCATCGGCCCGATGTACTCGCCATTCTTCCCGGTGATCGCCGAAGCCATCAGGTTCAAGGTCTCGTCGCCGAGCTTGATTTTCGCTTTGTGCGGTAGGTTCTTCGGATCGCTGAGGATCTGCCGCTGGTGCGACGGGTTCTTGTGGAAGATGTCGATGCACTGACCCTGCAACTGATCGACCGGCACCGGCAACAGTGACTGCAGCGGCGTCAGCGTGTTGATGCTGGTCTGGTTGATGTAGTTGATCTCCAGGGTTTCCGGGTCGCAGGTCATGACGTTGATCGGCATGTTGTCGACCATCTGCAGCAACCGGGCGGCGTCGGCATCGGCCTTGACCTTTTCCGTCACCACGGACCAGGTCAGCATCGGCCCCATGTACTTGCCTTCCTTGTCGTTGATCGGCGTGGCCAGCAACTCGAGGATTTCCGGTCCGACGTTGATTTGCGCGCTATGCGGCAGGTTATTGCGGTCGCCCAGGATCTTCCGTTGGTGCTCCGGATTCTTGTGGAACACGTCGATGCACTGGCCGATCATGTCGTCGACCTTGACCGGCAGGTGAGCTTCGAGCGTCTTCAGCGTGTTCTTGCTGTAGGGGTTCATGTACTTGATCTCGAAGGTCTCCGGGTCGGCCATCATGACACCGATCGGCATACTCTCGACCATCTGGGTCAACTGAGCCGCATCACCCATCGCTGCGAGCTTGATGGCGTTCTCCTTGAAGATCTGCACCGCGCGCGACATCGCACCGATCTCGTCACCGCGTTTCTGACCTTCGATTTCGACTTCGAGGTCATCCTTCGCCAACCGGCCCATCGCATTCGTTAGATTGACAATCGGCTTGCTGATGATGCGGCCGATAAGGACAGCCATGATGATGCCGATGACGACGGCGATCAACGAAACGGTGATACCCAACGTCTGCGCCGTCTTCACCTGCGCAGTGGCATGCGGGCCGAGTTCATCCTGCAGCTCCTTGTTGTGGAGCTTGATTTCCTCGACGTCCGCAGCGAGTTGCGGCCCGACCGTATCCAGGGTGTCCCGGATGATGGCGTTGCGCTTGTTGATCACCTCGATGACCTCGTTGAACTCTTTGAGGTACAACTCGGCGAACTCGAACACCTCGGCGGCCAACTCGCGGCGCCGCGGATTCTGCAGTTCCTTCAGCATGTTGGCGGCGACATGGTCGAACTCGGTCAGCTCGCTAAGCGCCCGCTCGGCTGACTCGGGGGTATTGTCGACCAAGAACCGGGACGCATAAAGCCGACCCAGCAGCAAGTGCCGCAGCGCCGTACCGGCAAGGAAGCTGGCTTCCGGGTCGCCGGCCTGAAAGGCGCTCTTCATGATCTCGGTCAGGTCCTTTTCCGCCAGTGGCCCCAGCCGGTTCATGTCGTCGACCAGCACATTCCGCTGGTGCACGAGTTCGACCACCTCTTCGAAGCCATGGGCATATTCCTCGGCTTCATGCTCGACCCTCTCGATGGTCGCCAAGTCCTCCTCGGGGAACAGTTCCTTTGAGCGTTCGATGACCTCGTTCATCGCGGTCAGCCGGGTACGAACCGTGTCGGCCGCTTCGTCCGTGTTCTTCAGGATGAAGTCCTTAACAGCCAGCCGGGCGCTCAGCAGGTTCGCCTGGATGCGGCCCATCTCATTGGTTTGGCGCGCGAGACCCCGGTACTCCAGGAAGTCGCTCCCGACCGAGGAGAGGCCCCGGTTGCCGACAAAACTAACGACGACCAGTGCTACGATAATCAGCCCGAAACCGAGCCCAACCTTCGAACTGACCTTAAGATTGGCAAAAAACCCGCCGCCGGACTTGGCCGCGGATGCGGGCGCCCGCGATGCGGACGGTTGACCGGCACGGCCGGCTTTCCGCTTCGGCGTCTTGGACTTCGTCTCCATAGATCTACTCCGTCTTTTCGTACCAATTGACGCCCTCAGGGCAGGGCTACCCACTTCGACAGCGGCGATTGTCGCTAGGGGCCGAACATGACATCGCCGCGGACCCACGCAGCGCCAGAAGCAGCGTTCCAGGGTTAATGGCGTATTCAGCCTAATTTTCGGTAAAAGCGCTTAGTCCAAAGCAACAGACGGACGGTGGCCTCGATCCGGCCAAAAGAGAGCCCCGCCGGCTTGCGCCGGCGGGGCTGGACTTTGGTATGTAGCGTGGCGACTAGGCGGCGTCTCGGTTGACGAAGGCGTCGATCTCTGAGCGCAGGGTCCCGCCGTGTGTGGCAAGTTCCTTGGCCGCATCAAACACCTCGCCGGCCGATTGACCGGTTTCGCTGGCCGCTTCGTTGACCAGGCTGATGTTGGAGGAGACCTCCTGGGTGCCGGTCGCGGCCTCCTGCACGTTGCGGGCGATCTCTTGGGTCGCCGCACCCTGTTCCTCGACCGCCGAGGCAATGGCGCTGGCGATTTCGCTAATCTCCTGGATCGTCGTGGAGATCCCCTTGATCGCGTCGACCGTGCCGGTGGTGGC
>JANQOE010000097.1 GCA_028279245.1 Alphaproteobacteria bacterium | reverse complement strand
TGTTTACGCTGTCATCCTGGCCGAAGAGCCGGGACCCAGGCGAAGGTCGTGCGGGCTTCGAGATGGATCCCGGATCAAGTCCGGGATGACAACTTAGAGGTCGTCATCGCGAGGCGCATGTCCTCACCGACACCACGGGTCGGTGAGAGACCGTGGCGATCCAGCAAGTGGCGGAAACCGGAGGCTGGATTGCCACGGCGGGCTCTGCCCGCCTCGCAATGACGGCTTCTTGGGCGCGGCGCTACCGCAGGCCGCGGGCGACGAAGCCGGGGTTTAGGTATTTGGGGGCTTTGCCGTATTCGAAGGGCTGGCCGTCGAGGGTTTCCATTTGGCCGCCTGCCGCCAGCAGGATGGCGTGGCCGGCGGCGGTGTCCCATTCGCAGGTGGGGCCGATGCGGGGGTAGATGTCGGCCAGGCCCTCGGCGAGGCGGCCGAACTTCAGGGCGCTGCCGCAGGGGTCGATGGCGCGGATCTGCTGGCCGCCGAGGAACTGTTCGAGCTCTTGCTGCCGGCCGTGGGAGCGGCTGCCGAGCACGTCGAGGCCGTCTGACGCGGGGGCGCGGCAACTGATCGGGCGTTCGGGTTGGCCGTCGCGGACCACCGTGGCGGTGCCGGGGCCGGCGGCGCCGTAGGTCAGGTCCAGCGCCGGGCCGTAGAGCACGCCGAAGATCGGCCGGCGATTCTCCACCAGACCGATGCAAACGCAGAATTCGCCGTTGCGCTTCAGAAACTCCTTGGTGCCGTCGAGGGGGTCGACCAGCCAAAAGCGGGCGTCCGGCGGGACATCGGTGTCGCCGCTGACATTCTCTTCGCCGATGATCGGGATGTCCGGGGTGAGTTCGCGCAGGCCGGCGACGATGACATGTTCCGAGGCCGTGTCCGCCTCGGTCAGCGGCGAGCCGTCGTCCTTCTGCTTCGCCGTGAAGTCGGTGCCGTAGATGCGCATGATTTCGGCGCCGGCGCGGTGCGCAATGGCTTTCACCGCCGGCAGCAGGGCCGGCAGGTCGATCGGGTCTGGCAAGGGAGGGTCCTTCTAGGCGGCGGCGCGCTGGCCGTTGATGATTTGCCAGAGATAGTTGGGGGTCGCCGGCATGTCGACATCTATTAGGCCATAGTCCGGCTGCAGCGCGTCGACGATGGCGCTGATGACCGCCGGCGGGGCGCCGATGGTCCCGGCCTCGCCGGAGCCCTTGATGCCGAGGTGGTTAGTGACGCAGCGCACGTTGCGGGTGGAGAACTCGACCCATGGCAGGTTGTCGGCCCGGGGCATGGTGTAGTCCATGAACGAGCCGGAGAGGAGTTGGCCGGAGTCGTCATAGACCGTGCGCTCGAACAGGGCCTGGCCGACGCCTTGTGCCACGCCGCCATGGACTTGGCCGGCGAGCAGCAGCGGGTTGACCACATCGCCGAAGTCATCGACGGCGCGGTAGCTGACGATGTCGACGTTGCCGGTATCCTTATCGATCTCGATCTCGCAGATGTGGCAGCCGTTGGGGTAGGTCGGCTTCAGATCATCGTTGGCGAAGGTCTCGTTTAGGCCCGGTTCCATGCCGTCCGGCAACTGCGCCGGATCGTTGGCGGCGCGGGCGAGTT
The DNA here is from genome assembly GCA_028279245.1 of Alphaproteobacteria bacterium. Taxonomy (GTDB): domain Bacteria; phylum Pseudomonadota; class Alphaproteobacteria; order UBA6615; family UBA6615; genus JANQOE01. The sequence continues at coordinate 27,634 of JANQOE010000097.1, read as the reverse complement.
CGAATACGCTCATCCGGCGGTCGGTGCCGGCAACGGTGAAGGTGCCTTCCGCATACTCGATATCGTCGGTGGCGGTTTCCATGATGTGGGCGGCGATCTGCCGGCCCTTCTCAATAATTTTCTCCGACACCTTGGCCACGGCGACACCGCCGGAGGTGACGGAGGCGGAGCCGCCGGTCATGCCGTTGGGCGTGCGGTCGGTATCGCCCTGCACGACCTTGATCTTCTCGGCATCGACGCCAAGACGGTCGGACATGATCTGAATGTAGGAGGTCTCGTGGCCCTGACCGTTCGACTGGGTGCCGATGAAGATCGTCACCTCGTCGGAGTCTTCGGCGAATTCGACCTTGCTAGTTTCGGGAATGCCGCCGCAGACTTCGACATAGGTGGACATGCCGATGCCCCGCAGCTTGCCATTGGCTTTGGCGGCGGCCCGGCGGCTTTCGAAGCCGGCCCAGTCGGCGGCGTCCATGCCGGCTTCCATGAGCGCGGTGAACTCGCCGCTGTCATAGGTCTCGCCGAGGGGGGAGGCGTAGGGCAGGTCGCTGGGCTGGAGGAAGTTGCGGCGGCGGATTTCGTCGACGCCGAGGCCGGTCTCGCGGCCGATCTTATCGACCAGGCGTTCAATGACGTAGATCGCCTCGGGCCGCCCGGCGCCGCGGTAGGCGTCGGTCGGCACGGTGTTGGTGAACACGCCTTTGACGTTCACGTAGATCGCCGGGGTCTTGTAAAGGCCGGCGAGCATGCTGGTGCCGGCGAGGGTCGGGATGAACGGCCCCATGTTGGCGTTGTAGGCGCCGAGCGCGGCGTAGGTGGTGACGCGCAGGCCGAGGAAGTGGCTGTCCTTGTCCAGCGCCATCTCGGCGATGGTGACGTTGTCGCGGCCCTGGGAGTCGGACATGAAGCCTTCGGTGCGGTCGGCGTTCCACTTCACCGGACGGCCAAGCTTGCGCGATGCCCAGGTGACGAGGATTTGTTCCGGGTAGAGGAAGATCTTCATACCGAACCCGCCGCCGACATCACCGGTCATCATGCGGAATTCGGAGGGGTCGACCTTAAACACATGCTCGGCGAGCTGACCCAGCATGAAGTGCGGGCCTTGGCTCGACACATAGACGGTGGTGCGATTGGCGGCGGTGTCGTGATCCGCGACGGCGACGCGCGGCTCCATGGAGTTGACGACGACCCGGTTGTTGACGAGTTCAAGCTTCACGACGCGGTCGGCTTTGGCGAAGGCGGCCTCGGTGGCGGCCTGATCGCCGCGTTCCCAATCGAAGCCGACATTGTTGGCGGCGGCCGGCCAGATCTGGGCGGCGCCTGATTTGGTGGCGCCGACCGTGTCGGTCGCTGTCGGCAGTTCGTCATAGTCGATTTCGATCAATTCGGCGGCGTCGCGGGCCTGGTTGAGGGTTTCGGCGACGATCAGTGCGACCGGGTCGCCGACGTGGCGGACCGTGTCGATCGCTAGCGCCGGGCGGTCGGTCGGCGTGTAGGGGGAGCCATCGCGGCTGTTGACCGGCGGGGAAATGCAGGGCACCGGGCCAAGCCCGTCGGCCTGAACATCGGCGCCGGTGAGGACCAGCAGGACGCCGGGGGCCGCCTTGGCGTCGGTCACGTCGATCGACGTGATGCGGGCGTGGGCGTAAGGCGACCGCAAGACAAAAGCCTGGGTTTGGCCGGGCAGCGACAGGTCGTCGGTGTAGCGCCCCTGGCCGGACAACAGCCGCAAGTCTTCCGTACGCTTCACTGCCTGGCCGATGCCGAACTTCGCCATGTGTGCTCCTTACGCTTTGGGGGGTCCCGAAACCGGGCGGATCATAGGAAGAACGATCCGCCTCTCCAAGCCTGCTTGGGCCTGCTTCGGGAGATAGGGCGGTTCACCGCTCCGTCGAGGGCGGCGAAACGCTAATGCCGGGCCGGACTGCGCCCGCAACGGCGCTCAACGACCCCTGTGCCTAGGTGTCCAGCCAAACGCGGTTGAGGTGGTGCTCCAACGCCGGCTGGACGGCGAAGCCCTTTACCTTGTCCGTCGAGGTCGCGTGTTCCGATCGCCAGAACGGCTGAATGACAATGGCATCGTCCTGCATGATGCGCTCAAGCTGCTCCATGATCCGCCGGCGCTCGTCGACGTCGACCGTGGCGTTGGCCTGATCCAGCAGCCGATCGAATTCCGGGTTTGAATAGGATGTCTCGTTCCATACGGCGCCGGTCCGGTAACCGAGGTTCAGCACCTGCGTCCCCAGGGGCCGGTGGGTCCATGACGTGAAGCTGAACGGCCACTTGTCCCAATCGGGCCAGTAGATCTCGCCTGGCGCGACGCGCAGGTTCACGTTGATTCCGGCCGGCTTCAGCATCTCGACAATCGCTTGGCAGGTGCTCGGTTCCCACTGGGGGGCGTTGACGCACACGAACTCCAGCTCGATGCCGTCCGGGTAGCCGGCGTCCGCCAGCAGCTTGCGGGCCAGTTCGTAGTCCTGCTTCAATTTGGGCAGCGGGGCATAAGCCGGATGCGCCGGCGAGACATGATGGTCCTCCCCGGCGACGCCGCGGTTCTGGTACGCAACCTCCAGCAGCCGCTCGTGATCGATCGCCGCCTGCATGGCCTGGCGCAGCGTCTTGTTGTCGAACGGCGCTTCCGTGACCTTCATGCGGGCCACGCCGCACTGCGCGGTTGTCGTGCTGTGCACGACAATGCCTGGAATGCGCTCCATCGCCGGGATCTGCTCAACGCTGGTGCGGTAGTTCATGTCGATCTGACCAGAGGCAAACGCCGCGATCTCGCCGCTGGGGTCATTGGCCGGGCCGTCGATGTAGGTGATCTGGTCGAGATAGACAGGACCGGTCCAGTGGTCGACGGGCCGGCGCCGGAAGACCACCCGATCGCCGACCGCAAACTCGCCCAATTCGAACGGGCCGGTGCCGACCGGGTTTTTCGATAGTTCGCCGCCTTCATCGTCGAAGCGCCGGTGGACGATGAGCGCCGGATAATCCCCCATGCCCTCGGGGATGGCGAGCTCCGCCTTGTTCAAATGCAGCCGCACGGTATGGTCGTCGACTTTTTCGACGGCGCCTTCGCTGCCGACTTGGCGCTCGACATCGTTGCCCTCCGAGTCCTTGCCGGTGACGGTCTCGGTCAACGCGCTAAACCGGCTCAGGTTCGACGAGCCGGTTGCCGGATCGAGCCAGCGCCGGAAGTTGGCGACAATATCGTCGGCCACGAAATCATCGCCGTTCGACCATTTGATGCCGCGGCGCAGGTTCAACTTCCACGTCTTGAGATCTTCCGACGGCTCCCAACTCTCGAGGAGATACGGCCGCGTTATGCCATCGGTCCCGACCTGCGCCATGGGCTCCAGCATCTGGCGGGCCTGATTGCCGGTTTCGCCCCATTCCGACCGCGCCGGATCGTCGAGCGGTTTGACGAACATGGAGACCCTGAGGTTGCCGCCGGTCTTCGGCGTCTCCTGGGCCACGGCCCGGCGGACGACCGAGGCGCCGGTGACCTTACCGGCGAGGGCGTAGGCGGTCGTCGCGGACACGCCGAGGAGCGTCGCGGTCCGCAGGAAGTCGCGCCGGCCGATTTTTCCTTTGCGAAGGTCCTCCGCCAGTTCGGGCACGGCTGGATGAAGCTTGCTGGATTTCCACCATGGTGCGTCAGACATGCGCGGCTTTCCTGATGTGGGTTTTAGTTGTTTGTGAGGTAATCGGAAGACAAATGCGCGGTTCCATACTTGGGCCAGCCTTCTCAGGGCTTGTTGAACCTGCACCTGTTGGTGAGTGCTCCCCGGTGAGTATTGGTAGGTGCCACAAGTGTGTCAACCGAGGCTTCGGCCTCGCACCGGTGTGCAAAGGTCCGCTAGAGAAATGCAGATGTGGCTGTGGGCCTCGCTTGCCGGTGGAATTTGCGCCGGCGTTAGCGAAGACCCTCCAGGGCCTTGACCGTTTCGCGCAGCCCACGGACGAGGCGCTTGTCGCGCCGGAGGGCGATGGCGAGCTCGCGATGCAGGGGCGGCGCGACCGGTTTGACTAGAACGTTGGGATCTGGGTCGGCGACCGCCTTGCTCGGCAGGATCGCGCAGCCGAGACCGGCGCCGACCAGTTGCTTGATGCCTTCGACATTGCCGAGGCTCATGATCGGTTTGGCGGTCACGCCGGCGCCGAGAAACCAGTCATCGACTAGGCGGCGGGTGTTGCCGCCCGGTTCGAACAGAATCAGCGGCCCGGCCGAGAGTTCGGCCGGTGTCGGGCGGGCCGACAAGCGCGCGTCGTCGGCGGGCTCGATGGCGACGAATTCCTCGCGCAGGACCGGGCGGATGTCGAGGGACCGGCTGGCCACCGGCAGGGTGACGAAGCCGACGTCAATGGCATTGTCCTCGACCGCCTCGACGATGTCGCGGGCGTTGCCCGTGGTGATGATGATCTCCAGAGACGGATGACGGCGGCGGAGTTCGCGCAGCAGCGGCGGCAGCCGGTAGATGCAGGCGGATGCACCGGTCCCCAGGCGGACCCGGCCCAGGTCCCCCTGGGCGTGACGGGCCATGTCATCGCAGGCGGCGGTGACGACGGATTGAATCTGCCGGGTATGGCCGAGCAGTTCGGTGCCGGCGGCGGTCGGCGTGGTGCGGCGGCCGGTCCGTTCGAGCAACGGTACGCGCAGGCGCGCCTCAAGCTGCCGGATCTGCAGGCTGATCGCCGGCTGCGTCAGGTTGAGGTGCCGGGCGGCGGCGGAAAAGCTGCCGAGTTCGACGACGCGGGCAAAGGTCTGCAGCTGGTCGAGGTTGAGGTTGCGCATGATACAAGGTTCTACTTATCGATCGAATTAGAATACCATAGTTTTCCTTATGGTTAGAGTCGAGTACCGATTGCGCTCCAACGACGGAGACGATGACGATGCTTGATTTCGTGTGGTGCCGAGGCAGAGCGCGAGAGGCGGGACAACGTGCCGCCGGTTTGCGGCGCCGAACCCTCGGGGCACGGTTGGTGGATGTGCTGCAACCGGCCTGGCTCGACGACATCCGCCCCCTCCCTGCGGCCGCACCGGCCGCCCCGCGCTGTTGGGTCGGGAACGTCACGGTGCGTGATGCGCGCGTCGCGGATATGCAGGCGATCCAAGGCATTTACGCGCACCATGTGCGGCGCGGCCTGGCGAGCTTTGAGGAGGTGCCGCCGACAACCCGCGAAATGCGGGACCGGCGCGTTGAATATGTGGGCCTTGGTTTGCCCTACCTGGTCGCGGAAGCGGCGGGGCGGGTGGTCGGCTTCAGTTTCGCTTCGCCTTACCGGGTGCGCCCGGCCTACCGGCACACGGTGCAGGACTCGGTCTATGTCGCCGCCGGGCTTGGCGGGCAGGGCATCGGCGGCGCGCTGCTACGCCAACTGATCGCCCGTTGCGAAATCCGGCGGCTGCGGCAGATGGTGGCGATTGTCGGGGACAGCGGCAACACGGCCTCCATCCAGTTGCACCGCCGGTTCGGCTTTCGAGAGGTCGGGACGCTGCAGGCGGTGGGGTTCAAGCACGGCCGATGGGTCGACTCGGTGTTGATGCAGCGGCGGCTGGGGCCGGGCTGCAACGCCGAACCGTCGACAGCTGCGCGTTAGTCGAATGACTCTTCCTCGTGGCCGGGCGGCCGACAGTATCGCGCAGAGGTTTCTTTACGTTTTGGCGAGCACGGCGACATGCATGTCGCAGCGGTGTTCGAAGCCGAGGGTCTGATAGAGACGGATCGCGTCCGCATTCGATTTCCAGGCGTGAAGGAACGGGGTTTCGTGGCGGGCGCGTATCGATGCCATCACATGGGCGGACAGTCGGCGGGCGTAGCCGCGGCCGCGGAAATCCGGGTGGGTGCAGACTCCGCTCACTTCGGTGTAGCCGGGAAACCGCATCCGCTCGCCGGCCATGGCGACCAGCCGGCCATCGATGCGCACACCGAAGAAGTTGCCCATCAGGTGGGTGCGGGGGGCGAAGGGACCGGGTTCCGTAAGCGTTGCCAGGGCGAGCATTTCAGCGGCGTCGCCGGCGGTGAGCTGGACAATGTCGCTGCCTTCGTCAGCGGCGAGTGCGGCGCCCGTGTTGACCATTTGCACGCCCAACGCGGCCTTGACGACGGTCAGACCGGGCGGCGTGGGGATTGGCTGTGCCTGCAAGATGTAGATTTGTTCATCAGGCCCGACAAATGATGAAAGCTGCGCGAGCGCGGCCGGATCATCGTCGCGCGCCGCCGCGAAGACGTTGACGTCTCGCAGGTAGCGCCGGGCGCGGCTGTCGCCTTCGCTCAAATCCAGGTGGGTCGTCGAGAGGCTCGCCCACACCGGCCGGTCAAGCGGCGTCATGGGCCGGTTTCCGTTGTTGCGACTTGGCGTCCAAGGCAGCTTGGTACGCGCCGGCTGACAGTTTTTCCTCCAGGCGCGTGAGCTGATCCGTGAGTGGCCCGCTGAGATCAGCGCAAAGCTCGGCGGCGGCTTCCTCTATGACCGGCCACCAGTGCTTTTTTGCCTTGGCGACGAGTTTCCGGCCCGCCGGGGTAAGCGCGAGCAACCGTACCCGTCTGTCGTCTGCTTCTGTTTCCAACGTGATCCAGCCTGCCGCCTCGAGGCTGCTCGCCATCCGGGACACACCCGGCTGGGCAACGCCGAGCATGTCGGCGAGGGTGCCGAGTGGGACCGGCCCCGCACTGTCCAGCGCCGCAAGTAGTGGCATTTGGCTGGCCGGAATATCGCAACCGGCGTTGCGGACCCAGGCGTGCGTGGCGGACTGCAGCAGCGTTCCCGCCCGCTTGAGGTGGCTACCCAACGCTAGGTGCCCGAGGGAGGTGAGGAAATCGTACTGCATGTTTTGTTATATAACATGTTATATATATTTATGGCACTCTGTCAAATGATGATGTTTGTTCCCTGAAACACGGAACTGGACTGCCGGGGATCCGGTGCAAAGCAGCAGTCGCGATGAAGCCGCTGTTGGGTGTTTATCGATCAGCTATGCAATTTCTTGAGGGTCGCGATCGTTGCGGCAACGTCGCCTGCTTGGGAGGCGCCTGAATTGCCATGCGACAAACGCCCGATCCTGCGACGACCGATAGCGTGCCGCATATACAGTGTCATGACCCTGGCCGTAGTCGGGCCGATCTATTTGGAATCCTCTAACTTGGTCGGGAGCCACTTCTTGTAGAGGCTCTTGGATGCAGTGGGCACGCTCTTCGTGTCGATGAGCGCTACAAGGGCGCGGAAACGGCGCTCACATCCCCTGTTCGAGCTTATTCGGTGCGCTACTCGAAACGGGCTCTTAGACATTTCCAGCATTAGCTTTACTTCGTTTGGGGAGAAGGACTTCACCATTTCGTTGTAGTGCGGCCTTGCGGCGCGGGAGACTCCGTAGGGATTCCCGGTTGCTGCCGTCACCACGGCCTCGACGAACGCTGGTTGGGCGGTTTTCGGCACCCGATTCTTGCGCGAGAGCCGGGCGAGCCGCTCTGCGAACGGAGGCTCGTTGTGGAAATTGTCCCAACCATCATGGACGCTCAGCAGTTTGCGACTAGCAGAGGTGAAGATGCTGTGCACCTCAGCTTCACTCAGCAAGGATACCTGCCCCAAACGCTCGAAGAACTGGAGCGATGCTGTCTGCCGAGCTTCGTCCCCCTTAGCCTTGTACTCCTGATGCCGGTCAACTAATGCTGAGCGGGTTCTTGGGCTGAATTCGTCGCTGAACGCCTCGCATATAGATAGCGCGTTGAGGCGCGCCTCCTCGCCGGAAGCCGGGTCACAGTATATCCCGTGGAGCATAACAAAGATGAGCTCACGCTGGGCGTCATAGGTCTCGCTGACCCTCCGTTCCCATTCCTTCCGCTGATCCTGCTTGAAGCGAGCGGCTGTCAGGGCCGCAAGCATCGCCTTGGTATCGACACCTTTGGGGTTTTGCGCGCTAGAAAGCGCGTGTTTTTGACATCTGCTCAGGAATCCCAGGAATTCGTCTTCGTCGACGACACCCTCGGCCGGATGAGCGACCGAAAAGCTGTTTCGCGTGGCTCGACATTGGTCAAGAAAGAAGAAGTCGTCGTCGCCGATAAGGTTAAGTTTCAAGCACAGCTCGAGAAGTTCCGCATCCTTAAGGTCGAGCAGTGAATCCCCATCGAATGACTTGTCATCAAGAACCTGTGGGACAACCGCAATACCAAACCGATGGACCTTCTCCCGAAGCTCAACGATGGCGGCGTTCCAAACGTAGTTGATTGCGGCGTCGAACAATCCACTTGCAACAGCTACGCACATTTTGACGATCCGCTCGTCTCTGAGCTCAGGCGGGATACGTTTGATGAGTCGTGGAAGTTGCGACCAAGCATGCTCGATTTGGTCATCCTCCGCGAGCACATCGCGAGACACGCCCAAAGCGGTCGTTAGTTCGTGAAGCATCGGCGACGAAAGCTGCGAGATGTCCGGGAGACGTACGGCCGGAAGGGATGTTGATGATTGAGCGATGAGCTTGGTTTTCGCCATGAAGGCATCCTTCCGATTACAACCGAAATGATACCATGCTCGCACTTCTGTCGCCTATTTTATTGGCGTGCCGCGCGCTGCGACAACCTTTTCTCGCTATTACTCTTGCCGCGGTTTTGGAGGAACGGGTGTGCTCCTGGCCGCTTGAATTCCTTGCATCCAGGGCAATGGATTGCTGTCAAGTTGGTAGATTGGTTGCGGACGTGTGCATGATGTTGAAGACCGATCCGCCACTCTAAGCCGCGCGTATTGGGTACCAAGCAGAACGAGTCGCTGGCTGCGAGTGTTTGTCGTCGAGCAAGGTTCGAACAGTCGGCCTAGAAACCCGTGCTTACCGATCGAACAAGTCGGTTTGACCAGAGTCCGGTTTGCGTCCTCTCGGTTGCTGTTGTTGCGGCTTCCGGTTTGTCAGGAACGCGTTGTATGCTTTGACGAAGCGGCCCAGGCTCGCGGAAAGCTGTTCATCTGACAGTAAGGGCAGGTCTGAGAAGCTGAGCACGGCAGGTTTTCGGGGGCCGTTCTTTTCGTCAGCGCTAGCGTCAAGAAGGTAAAGATCGGCTTTCTCAAAATCATCCACCACATAGGTGTGTTTGATGACCGAGGCGAGGACACCGAGTTGTTCAGTAGTTAGTTCGAACTTCTTCCACGGTTGAAGCCAGAAGATGTGTGGTTGTCCATTCCTGACGATGTAGAATCGCGGTCGAACCGGAATGGCCATGTCGTGGCGTATGGCGAAGGGTCTTTCCTTGAGTGGTCGGCATAGAAAGTTAGCGCGCGCCGCGTCCTCCCAAATCACCTTCACGACTTCCGAGTTGCTACGAATGCCGGCTTTAACGCGGAGTCGTCTGCAGGCCTCGAGAGCGGCGTCGAGTGACAGCTCTCCGCGGTAGAGGGAGAACGCTACTCGCCATGAGAGGTTGTAGTTGAACGGCGGCCTGCGACCGTCCATTGCGTGAAGTGCTTGCTCGGTTTCCTCGACAGTCGGTCGAATTGCGCGCGCAAGATGCTGGATGCTAGGCAGTGATATCTTCGACATGTTGTTGAATTTGGGCCAAATCCATATTTGTTGTCAAACGGAACAAAACGGGAACTCTAGTGGCTAAAGGTCCGTTCTTTCTTGCTGAGAAAATGGTTGCGGATTCGCTCGTTGCTGATGCGCATGCCGGGGTTGATCGTTTCGGGGTCATCTTCCTGCCAGACCTCGTCCCACGGCGACCCGCGCTCGTGCGTCACTTCGGAAAGTCGGTAGGCGTGGAGGTGACCATATGATCCGAAGATCTGAGCGAGGAAGACTGTTTCTTCCTCGCTCAGGTTATATGTTGCTTCTCGTTGGCTACCTTCTACGGGGTCAAACTTGTTAGCCCGGCTTGTAAGGGGGGTCCCCCCTGAGCGTTCGAAGCTCTCATAGACGGCTCGAACGACCGGGCCGTGTTTCCATGCTTCGAAATGGTTCTTAACTAGCGGCTGACCGTAGATCGCGAGGCGCCAACCGTGCGCGAAATAGATCAGTTTCAACAGGGCCATTATGGTCAACTGCTGGTCCTGACGGTCCGCGTAGTCTAGGAAGAAATTGGCGATTTCCCGAGCGTCGTGGGCCATACGTTCATAGGCTAAAGCATCGTTCCCATGTGGCAAGAGCGCGGGCGCGTGCTATTAGTCGGACCGAACTAATCGAACGCCTCCTCCCAAGAACCTGTCGTTGCCGCCTTCGAATACTCCGTCGCTCGATTTTCGAAGAAATTGGTGTGCTCCAGGCCGTTGAGCATTTCTTCCATCCAGGGCAGCGGGTTGTGGTCCAGGCGGTAGATGGGTTGTAGGCGGAGTTGGGTGAGGCGGCGGTCGGCGATGTAGCGGATGTACTGCTTTACTTCGTCTGCGTCCAAACCCTGGACGCCACCGAGTTCGAAGGCGAGGTCGATGAAGGCGTCTTCATGGGTGATGACGGTTTCGCAGGCGACGTAGATGTCGCGGCGTAGCTGCTCGGTCCAGATCTCCGGGTTTTCGTCGATCAGACACTGAAAGAGCTGGATGATCGAGTTGGTGTGCAGGCTTTCGTCGCGCGCCGACCAGGAGACGATCTGGCCCATGCCTTTCATCCGGTTGTGGCGCGGGAAGTTCAGCAGGATGGCGAAGCTGGCAAACAGTTGCAGGCCTTCGGTGAAGGCGCCGAACATGGCCAGGGTCTTGGCGATATCTGGCAGGGTCGACGTGCCGAATTCGTGCAGATAGTCGTATTTGTCCTTCATCTCCTTGTAGTGGAGGAAGGCGGAGTACTCAGTCTCCGGCATGCCGATGGTGTCGAGCAGATGCGAGTAGGCGGCGATGTGGATGGTCTCCATATTGGAGAAGGCGGCCAGCATCATCTGCACTTCGGTCGGCTGAAACACCTGGGTGTAGTGCTTCATGTAGCAATTGTTCACTTCCACATCGGACTGGGTGAAGAAGCGGAAGATGTGGGTGAGCAGGTTCCGTTCGGCCTCGGTCAAATTGCGGTGCCAGTCCTTCACGTCGTCGGCGAGGGGCACTTCCTCCGGCAGCCAGTGGATGCGCTGTTGCTGCAACCAGGCCTCGTAAGCCCATGGATAGTCGAAGGGTTTGTAGGCGGTGCGCGCGTCGAGGAGGGACATGGGTTAGGCCTCGCCCACGTTGACTTGGGAGGGTCCGTCATCCCGGGCTTGATCCGGGATCCATTTCGAGGTTTGCGCGAGCGGGAACGTGGATCCCGGATCTGCGGAGCACCACTTCGTGCTGCACCGCGTCCGGGATGACAAGTGTGGTGTCGCCCCTACTGGCATGCGAGGCATTCCTCATAGTCGGTGGTTGCCGGTTCGGCGGCGGGGGTGGTGACGCGGGGGGTGATGGCGACGCTTTCGCTGCGTTGCAGGGATTTCGAGCGGCAGTAGTAGAGGCTCTTCACGCCTTTCTTCCAGGCCTGGAAATGGACATTGTGCAGGTCGCGTTTGTGCACGTCGGCCGGCAGGAAGACGTTCAGCGATTGGGACTGGCAGATGTGTTCGGCGCGGTCGGCGGCGAGTTCGATGATCCAGCGCTGATCGATTTCGAACGCGGTCTTGAACACGGCCTTTTCGTCGGCGGTCAGAAAATCGAGATGCTGCACCGAGCCTTCATGGGTGGTGATCGACGACCAAGTCTCGTCGTCGTTGCGGCCCTTGCTTTCCAACAGGCGCTGCAAAGCTTTCGAACGCACGTTGAAGGACCCGGACAAAGTTTTGTGGGTGAAGCTGTTGGCGGCAATTGGTTCGATGCCGGGTGAGGCGCCGCCGCAAATGATGGAGATCGACGCGGTCGGGGCGATCGCCATCTTGTTGGAGAAGCGTTCGTTGAAGCCGTACTCGGCGGCGTCCGGACAGGCGCCGCGTTCGGCGGCCAGGACTTGACTGGCGGAATCCGCCTGCTCCCGGATGTGCTTGAAAATATTGCGGTTCCAGGATTTCGCCATGGCGGACTCGAGGGGGATGCCCTGGTCCTGCAAAAACGAATGGAAGCCCATGACGCCGAGGCCGACGCTGCGTTCGCGCATCGCCGAGTAGGCGGCGCGTTCGAACTCGTCGGGGGCGCGGTCGATGAAGTCCTGCAGCACGTTGTCGAGGAAGCGCATCACGTCCTCGATAAAGACGGGGTCGTCCTTCCACTCGAAATAACGCTCCAAGTTCAAGGAACTGAGGCAGCAGACGGCGGTGCGTTGTTCGCCGTGGTGATCGATGCCGGTCGGCAGGGTGATCTCGCTGCACAGGTTGGAGGTTTTGACGGTCAGGCCGGCGAGCTTTTGATGCTCGGGCACGGACCGGTTCACCGTGTCGGAGAAGATCAGATAGGGCTCGCCGGTCTCGATGCGCGCGGTCAGCAGGCGAATCCACAGGCTGCGCGCGGAGACGCGGCGAATGATCGCGCCGTCCTTCGGGCTGGTGAGGGCCCATTCCTCATCGGCTTCGACGGCGCGCATGAAGGCATCGGGGATGAGGATGCCGTGATGCAGGTTGAGTGCCTTGCGGTTCGGGTCGCCGCCGGTGGGGCGGCGCAACTCGATAAACTCCTCGATTTCTGGATGGCTGATCGGGATGTAGACGGCGGCGGACCCGCGGCGCAGGGAGCCCTGGCTGATGGCCAGGGTCAGGGAATCCATGACGCGGATGAACGGAACGACGCCGGAGGTCTTGCCGTTCATACCGACCTTCTCGCCGATCGAACGCAGGTTGCCCCAATAGCTGCCGATGCCGCCACCACGCGCGGCCAGCCAAACATTCTCGTTCCACAGACCGACAATGCCTTCGAGGCTGTCGGAGGCTTCGTTGAGGAAGCAGGAGATCGGATAGCCGCGGGTGGTGCCGCCGTTCGACAACACCGGCGTTGCCGGCATGAACCACAGCTTCGACATATAGTCGTAAAGACGCTGGGCATGGGCGGAGTCGTCGGCGAAGTGAGTCGCAACGCGGGCAAACAGGTCCTGAACCGACTCACCGGGCAGGAGGTACCGGTCCTCCAGAGTGGCGTGGCCGAACCGCGTCAGCAGCGAATCGCGCGACGGGTCCTTGGTGACACGGATGCCGTCTTCGTATTGGATAACGTTCGCCGTTTGCACATCCTTATCCACAAGACGCGCATCACCAGTCATCACAGCAAATCCATCCATTTCCCGGCCCCCTTCGGTCGAATGTCCCGTGATCCACAGCCTGTGGAGAGATGAAGCCAAGATGTTGGGGAAAAACCCAATATCTGGCCGTCACTTGGCGGCGAACATACCAAATGTAGCATTGCTGTCATCGTGAACAAAAGAGGAACGCAGTGTAGCGTGGACCGGACGCCGTGCCAAGTGGAGTCGTTTCGTCAACTCTACCGACGGGTAAGATAGATGACCCAACCCAATGTCGACGCGCGTCGCGCCGCACCCGCCGTGGCGCGAAATCGTGATCCCATCCTCGAAATATTGCGACAGGTGCTGCCGGCCGAAGGACCTGTTCTCGAAGTCGGTAGTGGCACCGGCGAGCACGCTGTGCACTTTGCGCCACACTTCCCAAAAAGTTCGTGGCAGCCGAGCGATCCCAATTTTGACTCGCGGGAAAGCATCGCCGCGTGGATCGAATCGACCGGTGCTAAGAACATCCGCGCGCCACTCGATCTAGACGTTCGCGATTCGGCGTGGCCGGTGGACGACAGGTTGGCGGCGGTGGTCAGCATCAACATGATCCACATCTCGCCGTGGGCGTCGTGCCTGGGCCTGCTGGCGGGGGCGGGGCGCTTGCTGGCCGAGGACGGCGTGCTGTTTCTGTACGGGCCGTTTCGAATCGACGGAGCGCATACGGCGCCGAGCAACGTGGCGTTCGATGACTCGCTGCGCATGCGGGATCCGGAATGGGGCGTGCGCGACCTGGGCGACGTCGCCGATGCGGCGGCGGTGCATGGTCTGGCGTTGAGGGAGCGGTTTGAGATGCCGGCGAACAATCTGTCGGTGGTGTTTAGGCGAACACCTGGCCGAAGCGGTTCTTGACGACGTCCTGGTAGTCCGCCTGTTCCTGGCGGACGAAGCCGGCCTGTGGCAGGTGACCTTGCATGAGCAGGTCGACCATGGTGCAGAGGCCGGCGGCGGTGGTGATTTGGATGGCGCTGTAGAGGCGTTCGCCGATCTTCTGGCTGTAGACTTTCCGCGCCAGACTCTCCTGGGTGAGGATGCCCTCGCGGCGACCGGTGACGGTGGCGAAAATCAGCACGACATCCTGTTCGGTAATCGGTACCGCGGCTTCCAGGACTTCCTTGAACAACTCCCGCCGTTCGCCGAGGCGCAGGTCGCGTGTGAGGAAGCGGGCAAGTTCGCGGTGGCCGGGGTAACGGACGGTCTTGTAGTTCAGGCTCTCGACCTTACCGTCCAAGGTCTCGCACAAGGTGCCGAGGCCGCCGGAGGTGTTGAAACACTCGTAGGTGACGCCGTCGAGGCTGAAGGTCTCCAGGCCGTCGAGGGGCAGCACCGTCTGGCGGAGGTTGTCGTGAATGACCTCGCAGGGATTGCAGTATTCGTTGATCAGCCCGTCGGTCGACCAGGTCAGATTGTATTTCAGGTCGTTGGTGGGGAACTGGGGCAGGGCGCCGACGCGCATGTGGACGCTGCGCAGTTCCTCAAAATGCTGGGTCAGGTGGTGGGCGGCGATCTGGATAAAGCCGGGGGCGAGGCCGCAGTGGGGGACGAAGGCCACCTCGGCGCCATCGGCGGTGGCCCGGACGTCGCGGGTGGTCTCGACGTCCTCCGTCAGGTCGAAATAGTGGGTGCGGTTGGCGCGTGCGGCCCGGGCGACGTTGCCGTTGAGATAATAGGGCAGGGCGCTCACCACCACGTCGTGGTCGGCCATGATGGCGTTCAGCGCCTTGGCGTCGGTGGTGTCGATGGTGACCGGCGAGACGCCGGGGGCGTGGATGCGGACCATGACATCCGGGTCGCGGTCGCCGACGGTCAGGGTGTAGTCACCGGTGCCGGTCAGCAAATCGCTGATGGCGCTGCCGATCTTGCCGACACCGAGCAGCAGAACCTTGGTCGCCACCACCGCCCCCTCTGCTGGTGGTGGGCGCGGCTGGGTTTGAACCAGCGACCTCTCGCATGTGAAACGAGCGCTCTACCGCTGAGCTACGCGCCCCTGGTTAAGGGTCCCGGTATATGGTCGGGCCGGTCGGCGGGTGTCAATAAGCGACGGCGGCTGGCGGCGCGGAAGGTAGAGGCGTGGACGAATCTGAGGGATTGCCCGGCTTGCGTGCCGGCGGAATTCTGGGCCTGCCAAGGCAGGTCCGCCGTTGCGGCAGCGGCCCAGGGGAACCACTTCTTTAATGATCGGCGGTTCTATCTAGGCTAAACGCGGTGCCGGCCCGGTCGGACGTCCCGAGGAGACTTATCCCATGCCCGCAGAACCTATTGCCGCCGTCATCCTGGCTGCCGGAATGGGCACCCGCATGAAATCGGCGCTGCCGAAAGTGATGCACGCAGTGGCCGGGCGGCCGATGGTGGGGCATGTGCTCGACACCGTGCGGCGGCTGGATGCCGAGCGCATTGCGGTGGTGGTGGGTCCCGGTATGGACGATTTGGCCAGGATCGTCGCGCCGGCGGTGACGGTGGAGCAGCCCGTGCGCGACGGGACCGGCGGGGCGGCGAAGATGGCACGGGAGGTATTGGCCGACTTTTCCGGGACGGTGCTGATCCTCTACGGTGACACGCCGCTGATGACCGAAGCGACGCTCGAGCGGATGCTCGCGGCCCGGCGGGCCGACCCCGCGCCGACCGTCGTGGTGCTGGGCTTCCGCCCGGTGGACCCGGCGCTGTATGGCCGCCTGATCACCGGGGCCGATGGAACGTTGGAAGCGATTGTCGAAGCCCGGGACGCCGCGCCGGAACAGCTTGAGATCGACCTCTGCAATTCGGGGGTGATGGCGGTCGATGGCGCGGTGCTGTTCGACCTGCTCGACAAGGTCGACAACAACAATGCCAAGCAGGAGTACTATTTGACCGACCTGGTTGCGCTGGCGCGCGAGGCTGGCGGTCGTTGCGTCGTGGTCGAGGGCGACGAGGAAGAGCTGCTTGGTGTCGACTCCCGGGCGGACTTGGCGATGGCCGAAGCGATTGCCCAGCGGCGGTTGCGGGAACAGGCGATGGCGGACGGTGTGACGATGCTGGACCCGAGCACTGTGCGCCTGTCCCACGATACAAAGCTGGGGCGGGACGTGACGATTGAGCCGAATGTGTTCTTCGGTCCCGGGGTCAGCGTCGCGGACGGTGCGGTCATCAAGGCGTTCAGTCATCTGGAAAATGCGCAGGTCGGGGCGGGCGCGGCGGTTGGACCGTTTGCGCGGTTGCGGCCCGGTACGGTCGTCGGTCCAGATGCGCGGGTCGGCAACTTCGTCGAGGTGAAGAACTCGGTGCTGGAGGCCGGCGTGAAGGCGGGGCACCTCAGCTATCTGGGGGACGCGCATATTGGTGCGGAAGCGAACATCGGGGCCGGGACCATCACCTGCAACTATGACGGTTTCGACAAGCATAAGACGGAGATCGGCAGCGGCGCGTTCATCGGGTCGAACACGGCGCTGGTGGCGCCGGTCAAGGTTGGTGAGCGGGCGATCACTGGGGCCGGCAGCGCAATTAGCGACGACGTTGACGCCGATGCGCTGGCGCTGACGCGTGGCCCGCAGGTGAACAAGCCGGGCTGGGCGGCGGACTTCCGGACGCGCAAGCACAATGCGAAGAAGGGCAGCTAAGTATGTGCGGGATCATCGGAATTCTGGGCAAGGCGGAAGTCGCGCCATTGCTGATCGACGGCCTGAAACGGCTGGAGTACCGCGGTTACGATTCCGCGGGCATCGCCACACTGCACAATGGGCACATCTCGCGCATCCGGGCCGAGGGCAAGCTCGTGAACCTGGCGGCGCGCCTGGATGAGACGCCGCTGTCCGGTACGACCGGAATCGGCCACACCCGCTGGGCCACCCATGGCGTGCCGAATGAGACCAATGCCCACCCGCACGCCACCGACCGGGTGGCGCTGGTGCACAACGGCATCATCGAGAACTTCGCCAGCCTGCGGCAGGAGCTCGAACAGAAAGGCCATGACTTCGTCACCGACACTGACACCGAAGTCGTGGCGGTGCTGATCACCGACATGCTGCAGCAGGGGATGACACCGCAGCAGGCGGTGCATGAATCGCTGCAGCGGCTGGAAGGCGCGTTTGGCCTGGCGATCATCTTTCTCGGCGAGCACGACCTGATGATCGGAGCGCGGCGTGGCAGCCCGTTGGCGGTTGGTTATGGCGACGGCGAAATGTATCTGGGCTCCGACGCGTTGGCGCTGGCCCCCCTAACCAAGCGCATCAGCTATCTGGAAGAAGGCGACTGGGTCGAGATCAGCCGCGATCAGGCAACGGTGCACGACCGCACCGGCGAGATCGTCGAGCGGGAGATCAAGCTGACCGAGGCGTCCGGGGCGCTGATCGGCAAGGGCAACCATCGCCACTTCATGGAAAAGGAGATCTTCGAGCAGCCGGCGGTGGTCGGCGACACGCTCCAGGTCTTCATCAATCCCACGACCCGCAGCATCCACATGCCGGTGATGCCGTTCGACCTGGCGGATGTGCCGAAGGTGACGATGGTGGCTTGCGGTACGGCCTCCTACGCGGCGCATGTCGGCAAATACTGGCTGGAACAGGTGGCGCGGGTGCCGGTGGAACTGGATATTGCGTCCGAGTTCCGGTACCGCGATCCGCCGTTGCCGGAGGGCGGGGTGGCGCTGTTCGTCAGTCAGTCGGGGGAGACGGCGGATACGCTGGCGGCTCTACGCCATTGCAAGCAGCAGGGTCAGCACATCGTTTCCGTGGTCAACGTGCCGGAAAGTTCGATTGCGCGGGAATCCGACGTGGTGCTACGGACCCTGGCTGGGCCGGAAATCGGCGTGGCGTCGACCAAGGCGTTCACGACGCAACTGACGGTGCTGGCATGCCTGGCGGTGGCGATGGCGCGGGCGCGGGGCACCATCGATGCGGCGCGCGAGGCGGAACTCGAGGCGGCGCTGGTGGAGGTGCCGGCGCGCATGGCCGATGTGCTGAACCATGACGAGGCCATCCGCCGGATCGCCCACGACGTCGCCGAGGCGCGGGACGTGCTCTATCTCGGGCGCGGTACCGCCTTTCCGATGGCGCTAGAGGGCGCGCTGAAGCTCAAGGAAATCTCCTACATCCACGCCGAGGGCTATGCCGCCGGTGAGATGAAACACGGGCCGATCGCGCTGATCGACGAGTCCGTGCCGGTGATCGTGCTGGCGCCGGTCGACCAGTGGTTCGAGAAGACCGTGTCGAACGTGCAGGAGACCATCGCGCGGGGCGGCAAGGTGATCTTCTTCTCGGAGGAGCAGGGGCTGTACAAGCTCGGCAGCAAGGCCCACGCCTTCATCCCGATGCCGAAAGTCGACCCGTTTGTCGCGCCGTTGCTGTACGCCATTCCGGTGCAGCTGCTGGCGTATCACACGGCGGTGGCCAAGGGCACGGACGTCGATCAGCCGCGTAACCTGGCGAAGAGTGTGACGGTGGAGTAGGCGGCCTCGCCGAACCCACCGTTCGAGACTATATTCCGGGCCTCAGCGAAGGAGGCTCCGCCATGCTCAATCCAAAAGGCCCGAACGGGCTGTCTCTCAAAGATCCCAGCCTGTTCCGGCAGCAATGCTATGTCGGCGGCGCGTGGGTCGACGCCGACAATGACGCAACCATCGAGGTGACAAATCCCGCCACCGGCGACGTGCTGGGGACGATCCCGAAACTCGGCGCCGACGAGACGCGGCGGGCCATCGAGGCGGCTGGCGAGGCCTATCCGAAGTGGCGCGGGCTATTGGCCAAGGAGCGGTCGGCCATGGTGCGGCGGCTCGGTGAGCTGATGATGGAGAACAAGGAAGACCTGGCGGCGCTGATGACGGCCGAACAGGGCAAGCCGCTGGCGGAATCGCTCGGCGAGATCGGCTTTGCCGCATCGTTCCTTGAGTGGTTCGCGGAGGAAGGCAAGCGCATCTACGGCGATACCGTGCCGCAATACCTGCCGGACCGGCGCATCGTCGTGACCAAGGAGCCGGTTGGGGTGTGCGCGGCGATCACGCCATGGAATTTCCCGGCGGCGATGATTACCCGGAAGTCGGGACCTGCCTGGGCGGTCGGTTGCCCGATGGTCATCAAGCCGGCGACGGCGACGCCCTATTCGGCCCTAGCCATCGCAGCGCTGGCGGAACGGGCGGGTTTCCCGCCCGGCGTGATGAACGTTGTCACCGGCGGCTCGGCCGCTGTCGGCGGGGAGCTGACCGCCAACCCTATCGTGCGCAAATTGACCTTTACTGGCTCAACCGCCGTCGGCAAGAAGCTGATGGCGCAATGCGCGGAAACGGTGAAGAAGGTCTCGCTCGAGCTGGGCGGCAACGCGCCGTTCATCGTGTTCGACGATGCCGATCTGGATGCGGCCGTCGAGGGCGCGCTGGCTTCGAAGTACCGCAACACCGGACAGACCTGCGTCTGCGCCAACCGCATCTTCGTCCAGGACGGCGTCTATGAGGCGTTTGTCGAGAGGTTTGCGGCGAAGGCCGAGGTAATGAAGGTTGGCGACGGTTTCCAGGATGGTGTGGTGCAAGGCCCGCTGATCGACATGGCAGCGGTCGAAAAGGTCGAGGAGCAGATCGCCGATGCGGTCGGCAAGGGCGCCAAGGTGGTTGCTGGCGGCGGCCGGCATAAACTTGGCGGGACATTCTTTCAGCCGACGGTGCTGCGCGACGTGACGACGGCGATGCAGGTGACGAATGAAGAGACCTTCGGGCCGATGGCGCCGGTGTACCGCTTCTCGACGGAAGACGAGGCGATCCGCCTGGCCAACGATACCGAACTGGGGCTCGCAGCCTACTTCTATACGCGCGACATCGGCCGGACCTGGCGGGTGAGTGAAGCCTTGGAATACGGCCTGGTGGGCGTGAATGCCGGGGTGATCTCGACCGAGACGGCGCCGTTTGGCGGCTTCAAGGAGTCCGGGATCGGCCGTGAGGGCTCGAAGTACGGCGTCGACGAGTATCTCGAGATCAAATATGTCTGCATGGCCGGCATCGACAGCTAGCGCCGGGGTTGGCCTGACAATAGAAGGGTGACTTTCGGTGGCTGAGTTTGACCTGTTCGTGATCGGGGCGGGTTCCGGCGGTGTGCGCGCCGGCCGGATGGCGGCGGCGCAAGGCGCGCGGGTGGCGGTGGCCGAGGACCGCTACATGGGCGGGACCTGCGTCAACGTCGGCTGCATCCCGAAGAAGCTGTTCGTCTACGGCGCGCATTTCCACGAAGACTTGCAGGATGCCGCGTCGTTCGGCTGGCGGCTGGGCCAACCCTCGTTCGACTGGTCGACGCTGGTCGGCAACAAGGATAAGGAGATCCAGCGGTTGAACGGGATCTACGAACGGATCCTGCGGACCGCCGGCGTCGAGATCGTGCATGGCCGGGCGACTGTTGCCGAGCCGCAGGCGGTCGAGGTCAACGGTAAACGGATTACCGCGGAGCGCATCCTGGTGGCCACCGGCGGCTGGCCGGTGGTGCCGGACTTTCCGGGGCGGGAACACGTCATCACCTCGAACGAGGCGTTTCATCTGGACCGGCTGCCGAAACGGGTGGTGGTCGTTGGCGGCGGCTACATCGCGGTGGAGTTCGCCGGGATCTTCAACGGGCTGGGTGTCGAGACGACGCAGATGTACCGCGGGCCGCTGTTCATGCGCGGGTTCGACAGCGACGTACGCGAACATCTAGCGGCGGAGATGGGCAAGAAAGGTGTGCGGCTGCGGTTCAATACGGAGATCACCGCCGTCGAAAAGACCGATGGCGGTCTGCGGGCAACCCTGAACGATGGGTCCGTGTGCGAGGCCGACCTCATCATGTACGCGACCGGCCGGGCGCCGAACGTGGCGAACCTGGGTTTGGAAGAGGCCGGGGTCGAGTTGGCGCCTTCGGGGGCCATCGTGGTCGACGACTATTTCCAGACCTCGGTGCCGTCGATCTATGCGCTGGGCGACGTGATCGACCGGGTGCAACTGACGCCGGTAGCGCTGGCCGAGGCGATGACGCTGGTCCGCAACCTGTATGGCGGGGCATCCGACGTCATGGACTACGACAACATTGCTACGGCGGTGTTCAGTCAGCCGCCGATCGGGACCGTGGGCCTGACGGAGGCCGAGGCGCGGGAGCGGCGTGGGGCACTCGACATCTATCGCAGCACCTTCCGGCCACTGAAATTAACCATGACGCCGCGAGATGAGCAGACTCTGATGAAGCTGATCGTCGAGCGGGCGACGGACCGGGTCGTCGGCGTGCATATGGTCGGGCCGGACGCCGGGGAGATCATCCAGGGGGTCGCTATCGCCTTGAAAGCCGGGGCCACCAAGGCCGATTTCGACCGGACGATCGGCATCCACCCGACCTCGGCTGAGGAGTTCGTGACCATGCGGGAGCCGGTGCCGGAGCCGATCCCCGAGGCGGCGGACTATAGGTCCAAGACTATCCTCTCGGAAGACGTGCGCCCGGGCGGCGTTTCTGCTTAGATTGGCCCGATTTTTCGGGGTAGGAGGTTTCCATGGCCAACACTTGGCGGCCGGACGGGTGGCGCGGACATGAAGTCCGGCAGGTGCCCGAGTATCCGGATGCGGCGCGTCTCGCGGCGACCGAGGCGACGCTCAGCCAGTTTCCGCCATTGGTCTTTGCCGGCGAAGCCCGCCGGTTGAAGGAACATCTGGCGCGGGTGGCCGACGGGAAGGCTTTTCTGCTGCAGGGCGGCGACTGCGCGGAAAGCTTCGCCGAGTTCCACCCCGACAATATCCGCGACACGTTCAAGGTGCTGCTGCAGATGTCGGTGGTGCTGACCTTCGGGGCGGCGTGCCCGGTGGTGAAGGTCGGCCGCGTGGCCGGGCAGTTTGCCAAGCCCCGTTCCGCGCCGACGGAGAAACAGGACGGTTTCGAACTGCCGAGTTACCGCGGCGACATTATCAACGACGCGGCTTTCGACGAGGCCGGGCGCACGCCCGATCCGGACCGGTTGGTGCGGGCCTACAATCAAGCGGCGGCGACGCTGAACCTGTTGCGCGCGTTCGCCCAGGGCGGTTTCGCCGACCTGCGTAAGGTGCATCGTTGGAACCTCGACTTCGTCGGCAGCAGTCCGCAGGGCGCGCGCTACGAAGAGATGGCTGAGCGCATCGACGAAGCGCTGAGCTTCATGGAAGCGTGCGGCGTGACCGGCGAAGCCGTGCAGCAAATGCGCGAGACGGATTTCTACACGTCGCATGAGGCGCTGCTGCTGTACTACGAGCAGGCGTTGACGCGGCAGGATAGCCTCACCGGGCAGTGGTACGACACTTCGGCACATATGCTGTGGGTCGGCAACCGGACGCGGCAGTTGGACAGCGCGCATGTCGAGTTCTTGCGCGGGGTCGGTAATCCGCTGGGTATGAAGATCAGCGGTGAGCTGCAGCCGGACGAACTGTTGCGCTTGCTGGACGTGCTGAACCCGGCAAACGAAGCCGGGCGCATGACGTTGATCAGCCGCATGGGGGTCGATCAGGTCGAAAGCGGGTTGGTGCAGTTGATCCGCGCGGTGGAAGGGGAAGGCCGCAAGGTCGTCTGGTCGTGCGATCCGATGCACGGCAATACGATCAAGGCGTCGAACGGCTACAAGACACGGCCGTTCGATCGCATCCTGGCCGAGGTCCGGACCTTCTTCGACGTGCACCAGGCCGAAGGCACTTACGCCGGTGGCGTGCATTTCGAGATGACCGGGCAGGATGTCACCGAGTGCATCGGCGGAGCGCAGGCGATTACCGAAGAACGACTGGCCGACCGCTACCACACGCACTGCGATCCGCGTTTGAATGCCAGTCAATCACTGGAGTTGGCGTTCCTACTCGCGGAAAGCTTGAAAGCGCAGCGTACCGGTAACGCGGCGCCGATAGCGGTGGCGTCCTAGGCAAGGCCAATGGCGCGGGCGCGGAAACAATCGACCGGTTGGGTGCCCCCGGTGCGGCCGCCGGTCGAAGACGTCCGCGGGCTGACCGACCATTACTTCAACCAAACGCGTGAAGTGGTCGGGCGGTTCGGCGACCAGCAAGTCACCTATGCGGTGTTCATGCGGCGGCCGGTGGTTTCGGCGCCGCGGTTGGCGGTCGACTGGCTCAAGCAGATTGCCCTGGCGCGCGGGACGCAGTTCGAGATCGAGGTGAACTACGAAGAAGGCAAGTGGGTCGGCGCGGGCGAACCGCTGCTCTACATCACCGGATCGTTCGAGCACCTGGTTGATCTGGAGACGCTGTATCTGCAGAAGCTCGGCCCGGCTTGCGTCGCCGCCTACAACGCCTATGCCATGTGCGTGGACCTGCCGAAGACGGCGTTCCTGGCATTCGACGCGCGGCATTGCGCCGGGTCGGATATGGCTGAGGCGATGGCGTATGCGGCGTCGGTCGGCTCGGCGCGGGCCAAGCGCAAGGCCGGTGCGGTCGGTTTCATTGGCAATGCCACCGCCGACACAGCGCATTTCTTCGGCGAAGCACGCGGCAAGGGCACGATGCCGCATGCGTTGATCGGCTATGCCGGTTCGACGGTGCGCGCTGCCGAGATGTACCATCAGACGTTCCCGAATGACGCGCTGACGGTGCTGGTCGATTACTTCGGTAAGGAGATCACCGACAGTCTGGCAGTCTGTGCGAAGTTCCCGCACCTGGTGGAGGCCGGCAAGCTTTCCGTGCGCATCGACACGCCCGGCGGCCGATATATCGAAGGGCTCGATCCGCCGAGTTCCTACGCGGTGCTGGAACGGAATGCGCCGGACGCCATTCGCGGCTACCGGACGGAAGCGGAGTTGCGGCACATGATCGGCGGCGGCGTGTCGGCGGCGGCGCTCTGGCATGTGCGCGAGAAACTGGATGCGGCGGGCTACGAAAAGGTACGGATTGTCGCGTCGTCCGGCTTTGGGCCGGAGAAGTGCAAGATCATGGCGACGGCGCTGGCGCCGATCGACGTGGTCGGGACCGGGTCGTTCCTGCCGACCAACTGGCATGAAACCTATGCCACGGCCGATATCATTGCGTATAACGGGGAAGCAAAGGTCAAAGTTGGCCGCGAATTCCTGCTGCGACGTTAGGCAACTCACTGCATGACAGACGCGTTCCGTTTGGCGACGGCGCAATTGAATCCGACAGTCGGCGCGGTGGCGAAGAATGTCGCGCTGCACCTGAAGGCCCGGCAAGAGGCGGCGGCGCAGGGCGCTACGCTGATGGCTGGGTCGGAACTGGCCGTGGCCGGCTATCCGCCAGAAGACTTGGTGTTGAAAGGCGCCTTTGTTGACGCGGTGCGGTCCGGGGTGGAGGAACTGGCGGCGGCGACCGCCGATGGTGGGCCGGCGCTGCTGGTCGGCGCGCCGTGGCGGGATGGGGACAAGCTGCACAACGCGGCGCTGTTGCTCGATGGCGGTGCGATCGCGGCGGTTCGCTACAAGCAGGAACTGCCGAACTACGGCGTGTTCGATGAGAAGCGGGTGTTTGCGCCGGGACCGCCGGCGGGGCCGGTCAGCTTTCGCGGGCTGCGCCTGGGTGTCTGCATTTGCGAAGACATTTGGGTGCCGGACGTTTGCGAGACGCTGCAGGAGTCCGGCGCGGAAATCCTACTTGTCCCGAACGGCAGTCCGTACGAGGAGAACAAGGACGAGATCCGCATGAACAAGGCCGTGGCGCGGGTCACGGAAACCGGCCTGCCCCTGGTGTATGTCAATCAGGTCGGCGGGCAGGACGAGTTGGTGTTCGACGGCGGGTCGTTTGTGCTGAACGGCGATTGCTCGTTGGCCATGCACGGGGCGCATTTTGCTGAGGAGGTGCGGGTCACCGACTGGCAGCGGGACGGCGCCGGATTGGTCTGCGCGCGGGCGGAGGTGTTGCCGCCGCCGGAACGGCTCGCGGCGATCTACCAGGCGATGATGCTGGGCCTGCGGGACTATGTCGACAAGAACGGTTTTCCCGGCGTCGTGCTCGGCCTGTCCGGCGGTATCGACTCAGCCATCACGGCGGTGGTGGCGGCGGATGCGCTGGGCGCCGACCGGGTGCACACGGTGATGCTGCCGTCGCCCTACACTAGCCGCGACAGTTTGGACGACGCGACGGAGTTGGCGCGGCGGTCGGGCTTGCGGCTCGACGAGGTGTCGATCGAACCGGCGATGGGCGCGTTCGACGACATGCTGCGGCGAACGTTCAACGACGCGCCGTCGGGGGTGACGGCGGAGAATATCCAGTCGCGGTCGCGCGGCCTGACGCTGATGGCGATCAGCAACGCGACCGGCGCGATGCTGCTGACCACCGGCAACAAGTCGGAGATGTCGGTCGGGTACGCGACGATTTACGGCGACATGTGCGGCGGCTATTCGGTGCTGAAGGACATCTACAAGACGGATGTGTTCGCGCTGTGCCGCTGGCGGAACGACAACGTGCCGGCCGGCGCGAAGAATGGGGCGGCGGCACCGATTCCGGAGCGGATCATCACCAAACCGCCATCCGCCGAGTTGCGGCCGGATCAGACGGATCAGGATAGTCTGCCGCCCTATGACGAGCTGGACCGGATCCTGCGTGGTCTGGTGGAGGAGGATCTGGACGCGGCGGCCCTGGCGGCGCAGGGCTGCGACCGGGCGACGGTGGACCGGGTCTGGCGGCTGCTGGAACTGGCGGAATACAAGCGACGGCAGGCGCCGCCAGGGGTCAAGATCACCCGGCGCGCCTTCGGCCGGGACCGGCGCTACCCTATTACCAATGGATTCCGGGGCGGCTGAGGGGGCGCTTGACCTGACCGCGCAGGAGCATAAACTCCCGGCCATGGTTGTTTCTTACTCCCGGCGATGTAAGGCGGATCGAATTATTCGCGCCTGATGGCTCGGCTTGGCCGCGGCCGTAGGCTTGCCGACGCCTTTTTCTCCCCGGGAACAACCAAATGCCGCTGCACCTCCACAATACGCTTAGCCGCCAAAAAGAGTCCTTCGAGCCGATCGATGCGGGAAACGTACGCATGTACGCCTGCGGGCCGACGGTCTATGGCGATATCCATATCGGCAATGCGCGACCTATAGTTGTCTTTGACGTGCTCTACCGGGTGTTACGGCATGTGTATGGGCCGGATCATGTCACCTACGCCCGCAACATCACGGACGTCGATGACAAGATCAACGCGCGGGCCAAGGAGCTGGGTGTGGCGATTGAGACGCTGACGGCCGAGACCAGCTTGCAATTGGCGTCGGATACGGTGGCGCTTGGCTGCTTGCGGCCGGATGAGGAGCCCCGTGCGACCGATCATATCGCCGAGATGCAGGCGATGATCCAACGGCTGCTCGACAGCGGAAACGCCTATGAGGCGGATGGGCATGTGCTGTTCCATGTGCCGTCGATGCCGGACTATGGGGAGTTGTCGCGGCGCAGCCGGGACGAGCTGGTTGCTGGCGCGCGGGTCGAGGTCGCGCCTTACAAGCGGGATCCGGCCGATTTTGTCCTGTGGAAGCCGAGCGCGCCGGATCTGCCGGGTTGGGACAGCCCCTGGGGCCGTGGGCGGCCGGGTTGGCATCTCGAATGCTCGGCGATGACCGAGAAACATCTCGGTAAAGAGTTCGATATTCATGCCGGCGGGATCGACCTGGTCTTTCCGCATCATGAGAATGAAATCGCCCAGAGCCGGTGCGCCAATCCGGGCACGGGGTTCGCGCGGTATTGGCTGCACAACGGATATCTGCAGTCCGAGGGCGAGAAGATGTCCAAGTCGCTGGGCAACTTCTACACCGTGAAAGACCTGCTGACCGAGTTCCCCGGCGAGGCCATCCGGCTGCTGCTGTTGCAGACGCACTATCGGCAGCCATTGGACTTTACGAAGGACGGGCTGCGGCAGGCGAAGGAAATGCTGGACCGGTTCTATGGGGCGCTGCGGGGACGTTCGCTGCAGGAACTCGATAGCGGCGGTGTCGACGCCGACGACCCGGTTGCGGCGGCGCTGTCAAATGACATCAACACGCCGGACGCGTTGCGGCTGCTGCACGAGACCTTGTCGCAGGTGAACAAAGCGACGGGCGACAAGCTTGCGTTGCAGCAAACCCTGCGGCGGCGTGCTGCGCTGATGGGGTTGCTGCAACGGGATCCGGAAGACTGGTTCAAGTCCGCGGGCGGTTCGCATGCAGGACCGTCGGACCAGGATATCGAAGACCGGATCGCCGCGCGTCATGCGGCGCGGGCGCGCAAGGACTTTGCCGAGTCCGACCGCATTCGTGACGAGTTGAAAGCCGAGGGGATCATTCTCGAAGACAAGCCGGGCGGCGTGACTGAGTGGCGCCGGGCCTAACGGGAGGTTCCCATGGCGGCTGACAACCGCGTCTACATCTTTGATACCACGCTGCGCGACGGTGCGCAGATGCAGGGTGTCGATTTCTCGGTCGAAGACAAAGCGCTGATCGCCAAGGAGCTGGATGCGCTTGGTGTCGACTATGTCGAAGGCGGTTGGCCAGGGGCCAATCCGACAGACGATGCGTTTTTTGCCGCGCCCCCGACGCTGAAGACGGCGCGACTGACGGCGCCCGGCCCGCCGCGTCATCCCGAACGCCGTC
>JANQOE010000087.1 GCA_028279245.1 Alphaproteobacteria bacterium | reverse complement strand
CAGTACGAGGGCGGCGGCGCGCTGCATTCGAACGGCGGCCTGTTCACCATCGACAAGACGCTGATTGAGGGGCTGGACTGCCTCGACCCGAGTGTTCGGGTTCTCGACATGTCGCGCATCGGCCCGGTGCTGACCGGCGACCGCCGCGACCTCGGCGATGGCCCACCCGTCACCGCCCTGTTTATTCAGAACACCAATCCGGTGGTCGTCGCGCCCGACTCTAACGCCGTCCGGAAAGGCTTCGCCCGTGACGACTTATTCGTCTGTGTGCATGAGCAATTCCTCACCGAGACCGCACGCATGGCCGACATCGTGCTGCCGGCGACGACGTTCCTCGAACACGACGACATGTATCAGGGCGGTGGCCACACCTATCTGCAGGTGACCAAGCCGGTGATCGACCCGGTCGGTGAATCCCGCAGCAACCATGACGTCTTGTGCGCCCTGGCCAAGCGCCTAGGCGCCGAGCACCGGGGATTCGAGATGACCAGTTGGGAGCTGATGGACGCCGCGTTGCAGGCCTCTGGTTTTCCGGCAGCCGAGGAAATCTACGCGAACCGTTGGCACAACCGCGCGCCGCCGTTCCAGGATGCGCACTACCTCGATGGCTTCGCCCATGCCGACGGTAAGTTCCACTTTCGGGCCGACTGGTCGGCGTATGGGCCGAACCATCAGGGCATGCCCGATCTGCCGGATCAATTCGACGTCATTGATGCGACCGACGACGCCCATCCATACCGGCTGGTGACCGCGCCGTCCCGCCAATACCTCAACACCAGCTTCACCGAGACCCCGACCAGCCAGTCCAAGGAAAAGGGCCGGCCGGAGGCGCAGATCAACCCGGACGACTGCGCCCGCCTCGGTTTGGCGGCTGGCGATCGGGTGCGGATCGGTAACAAGCTCGGCTCCGTTGTCATGCCGGCTCGGCCGACCACCGGCATCCGGTCCGGCACGGTGGTGACCGAAAGCATCTGGCCCAACGCAGCGTTCGAAGAAGGCATCGGCATCAACGCGTTGATCAGCGCCGATCCCGGCTGGCCCAACGGCGGCGCGGTGTTCCACGATACGGCCGTATGGTTGCGCCCGGCATGAAGCTGCCCCGCGGCCGGTCGGCGATCATCGTCATCGGCAACGAGAAAGGCGGCACGGGGAAATCCACCACCGCGATGCACCTGATTGCCGCGATGCTGCGGCAGGGCCGCGCGGTCGGCGCGATCGATCTCGACGCGCGGCAGGGCACATTGACGCGCTACCTGGAGAACCGCGCCAACACCGCCGAGCGCACCAACGACGATCTGCCGAGCCCGGTGCTCCGCAGCATCAAACCGAGCCAAGATCCCCATGACGGTGAAGCCGAGGCCGACGAGCGGGGCCGCCTGGCAACCGCCATCAAGGAACTCGGCAACCTTGACTTTATCGTGATCGACACCCCGGGCAGCGACAGCCGGCTGTCGCGCCTTGGCCACTCCTATGCCGACATTTTGATCACGCCGATGAACGACAGCTTTGTCGACCTCGACCTGTTGGCGGCGGTCGATCCCGACACGCTGCAAGTGCTGCAGCCCAGCAAGTATGCCGAGATGGTATGGGATCAGAAGAAAAAGCGGGCCATCCGCGACCGCGGCACGATCGAATGGATTGTCACCCGCAACCGTCTTTCGTCGCTGGAGTCCCGAAATCGGCGGAATATGGACCGGGTTTTGGCAGAAATGGCGCGCCGCTTCGGCTTTCGTTTGCTGCCGGGCTTCGGCGAACGGGTGATCTTCCGGGAGTTGTTCCTGAAGGGCCTGACCCTGCTCGATCTCCGTGAGGGCGGCTCGGAGGTAAAGCTAACCATGTCCCACCTGGCAGCCCGCCAGGAGGTGCGGACCTTGCTCGGGGCGATCGGCCTAAAGGACCGTTCGCGGACCGGCCGCGACCCGGCCGCCCCGGCCCGGTTGGAACTCTTCCCGGCAAGCGCCAAATAATAGGGTAGCGACCGGGTCATGAGGGCACCGGCGAACAGGGAAGATAATGAGCGGCGACAGGAAGCTCCCGACCGAACGGTCATCGAGCAACGAGGTTGATGCGTTTCTCCAGAAGGTCGCGGCGGCGCCCACCGTCCGCGCCCCGGGGCAGCGCGGCCGCCTGCTGTTCGGCATCGACGCCACCGCCAGCCGCGAGCCGACCTGGGACCTCGCCTGCCAGCTCCAGGCCGAGATGTTCGCCGAGACCAAGAACCTCGGCGGCCTCGAGATCCAGCTTTGTTTCTACCGGGGCTTCCGTGAACTGCGCGCCTCGCCGTGGCTGACCAGCTCGGATGAGCTCATTCGCCGGATGGTCAAGGTGCGCTGTCTGGCCGGGCAGACGCAGATTGGCCGCATTCTCCGCCACACGATCAAGGAAACGAAGGCCCGCAAGGTCAACGCGCTGGTCTTCGTCGGCGATGTCGTCGAAGAGGATGTCGACGCCCTCGGCCATCTTGCCGGCCAGCTGGGTCTGGTAGGGACGCCGGCTTTCATCTTCCACGAAGGTGGCGAGCCGATCTCCCGCCGCGCCTTCCAGCAAGTGGCAAAGCTGTCGGGTGGCGCCTATTGCAGCTTCGATGCCGGTAGCGCCCGGCAACTGCGCGAATTGCTGACCGCCGTGGCGGTCTTCTCCGCGGGCGGGCGGCTCGCCTTGCAGGACTATGGCAAGCGCCACGGCGGCAAGGTGCTGCAACTCACCGACCAGCTTCACGGACGCCGCTGAGATGGTGCCGTTCGTCATTCTGGGCGTCGCGCTGCTGATCGGCGGTTTTCTGGTCCTCCGGTGGTTTGTGCAGGCCGACCCGAAACAACTTGCCCAGGTCGTACGCTGGGTGGCGCTGGGGCTTGGCGTCGTCTTGTTGGTCTTTGTCTTTGTCTCTGGGCGCTGGAACTGGTTGCCCGGCGTCGCCGTCGCTGCCCTGCCTTGGATCAGCCGCTTCCGCGCGCTATCTGCCATCGCCCGAAACATGCGCGGTCCGACACCTGGACAGACCTCGCAAGTTGAAACCGAGTTTCTGCGGATGTCGCTGGACCACGACACCAATGAAATGGATGGCGAGGTGCTCGTCGGCACGTTCCGCGGCCGGTTTCTCAGTTCGATGTCCGGCGATGAACTCATTGAGCTGTGGCGCGAGTGCCGTTCCGATGAGCAGTCCCGGGCCGTCATGGAAAGCTACCTGGATCGCGTTCATGGCGCCGATTGGCGCGATGCCGCCGCTGCCGGCGACACCGGTGGTCAGCCATCCGGCAGAGGCGCACCTATGTCTAAAGAGGAAGCCTGTGAGATCCTCGGCGTCGCGCCAACCGCCACCGAGGACGAGGTCGAACAGGCGTACCGCCGGTTAATGCTGAAGATGCATCCGGACCAGGGCGGATCCGATTACCTGGCGGCCAAGATCAATCAAGCAAAAGAGGTATTGTTGGCGCGCTGAGTCGCTGGTTGCGCGTCTTTAATGGGCGTGGCACAAACCGCACACATCCGATTTACACAACCCACTCGCCATTTCATCCATGCAGAGACTAGTCCGCAAAGCGGTCTTTCCAGTAGCTGGTTTGGGAACGCGGACTCTGCCGGCGACCAAGGCGATTCCAAAGGAAATGCTGCCGGTCGTCGACAAACCGCTGATCCAATACGCCGTGGAAGAAGCCGCCGCGGCTGGCATCGAGCAGTTCATATTCGTGACGGGCCGGAACAAGACGGCGCTTGAAGACCATTTTGACCATGCGTTCGAACTCGAACACACACTCGAACAGCGTGGCAAGACCGACGCCCTCAACGACCTGACCCACGCGCTCCATAAAGAAGGGCGCATCGTCTACACGCGGCAGCAGCGGCCGATGGGCCTCGGCCACGCCGTTTGGTGCGCGCGGGACATTGTGGGCGACGAGCCGTTCGCGGTGCTGCTTCCGGATGAGCTGTTGCTGAGTGAGCCACCCTGCCTGAAGCAACTGGTCGACGTGCATCAGGAAACCGGCGGCAGCGTCATCTCGACGATGGAGGTTCCGCGCGAGCAGACGTCGCGCTACGGCATTATTGATGCCGGCGGCGCGTCGGGTTCGGTTGTCGAGGTTCAAGGGTTCGTCGAGAAGCCGGATCCCGCCGTTGCCCCGTCGACCGCGGCGGCAATTGGCCGCTACGTGTTGGTGCCGGAAGTGTTCGCCGAACTCAGCAAAGGGCGCACCGGGGCCGGCGGTGAGATTCAACTCACCGACGCGATGGCCAACCTCATCGGTCGTCGGCCATTCCATGCCCAGCAATTTGACGGCCAGCGTTTCGATTGCGGCAACAAGCTTGGTTATTTGGAAGCTATTCTCGTCTACGCGGCCCAACGCCCGGATTTACGGGACGGTTGGCTCGATATCGTCCGGCGCCACGCCGACGCTCATTTCTCCAAGGATTAGACTGTCATGCGTATTGCAATGATCGGCACCGGCTATGTCGGCCTTGTGTCGGGCACATGTTTTTCCGAGTTCGGCTGGGACGTCACCTGCGTCGATGTTGATGCCGCGAAGATCGAGCGCATCCATGCGGGGCAGATGCCGATCTATGAACCGGGTTTGCCGGAACTTGTACAAAGCAATGTCGATGCGGGGCGCCTGCACTTTACGACCGATCTGCGCAGCGCTGTCGCTGCCGCGGACGCCGTGTTCATCGCGGTCGGCACGCCCTCGCGCCGCGGCGACGGTCACGCCGACCTGAGCTATGTCTACAAAGCTGCCGAAGAGATTGCCGCCGGGATGGACGGCTACACCGTGGTTGTCACCAAGTCGACGGTGCCGGTTGGCACCAGTGCGGAGGTCGCACGGGTCATCTCCGAGGCACGGCCCGACGCCGATTTCGATGTCGTCTCGAACCCCGAGTTCCTACGCGAGGGTTCGGCGATCAACGATTTCATGCGGCCCGACCGTGTGGTGATCGGCGCGTCGGAAGAGCGTGCCCGCGAGGTGATGCGCCGCTTGTATCGGCCGCTGTTTCTCCTGGAGACACCGATCCTGTTCACCGAACCGCAAACGTCGGAACTGATCAAATACGCCGCCAACAGCTTCCTCGCGACCAAGATCACCTTCATCAACGAGTTTGCCGACCTTTGCGAGAAGGTCGGTGCGAACGTCCAGGACGTGTCGCGCGGTATCGGCTTGGACGGGCGGATCGGTCCGAAGTTTCTGCACGCCGGGCCAGGCTACGGTGGCTCCTGTTTCCCGAAGGACACGCTCGCGCTGGTGCGCACGGCCAAGGACGCCGGTTCGCCGATCTCGTTGGTGGAGCAGGTGGTAAAAGTCAACGATGCCCGCAAGGTCGGCATGGCCGACCGGGTTGTCGCGGCCTGCGGTGGCGACATCTCCGGCAAGACCATCGCCGTGCTGGGCGTGACCTTCAAGCCGAACACCGACGATATGCGCGACGCGCCGAGCCTCGATGTGATCCCGCGGCTGATTGAACAGGGCGCCCGCCTACGCGCCTATGATCCGGCCGGCATGGACGAAGCCCGCACCATGCTGTCGGATGTCGAATGGTGCGACGATTCCTACGCGGCGATGGACGGCGCCGACGCCGTCTTGATCCTAACCGAATGGAACGAGTTTCGCGCCATTGACCCGGAGAAGGCAAAGGCCCGGCTGAAGCAGCCCATCATGGTGGATCTGCGGAACATCTACCGGCCCGACGAGATGGCGGCCGCCGGTTTTCACTACAGCAGCATTGGCCGCCCGACGGTTGCGCCAACTGAGGAGTAGTCGTGACAGCGCACAAATTTCATCCGACCATCCTTCGCGAATATGACGTCCGCGGCATTGTCGGTGACACCCTCTCAACCGATGACGCCCGCGCCCTGGGCCGCGCTTTCGGGACACGGGTGCGTGAAGTCGGCGGCAAAACAGTCGCGGTCGGCTACGACGGCCGCCTGACCTCACCGGATCTGCAGGCGGCTCTAGTTGATGGTCTGATGTCGTGCGGTCTCGCGGTGCAGCGCATCGGCGTTGGTCCGACCCCGATGCTGTCCTTCGCCAACAAGCATCTGGCGACCGACGGCGCCATCATGGTCACCGGCAGTCATAACCCGCCGGACTACAACGGCTTCAAGATGACCCTGCAGGGCAAGCCGTTCTTCGGCGAAGCCATTCTCGGCCTGGCCCCGCTCGCCACGTCCGGCGATTTCGCCGAAGGCGAGGGCTCGGTGACCGAGCACGACATCATTGACGACTATGTCAGCCGCCTGTGTGAGGGCTTCCCGGCCACGACGACCCTCCGCACCGCTTGGGATCCGGGAAATGGCGCCGCCTGCGAGGTCCTGCGGCGCCTCGTCGACCGGCTCGGTGGGGAGCACACCGTCATCAACGGCGAACTCGACGGCACCTTCCCCTCGCATCACCCTGACCCAACGGTCGAGGCCAACCTGCAGCAGCTCAAAACGGCGGTCGCTGAGCAGTCCTGCGATTTGGGCATCGCCTTTGACGGTGATGCCGACCGTATTGGCGCCATCGATGGCAAGGGCCGCGTGCTGTGGGCCGATCAATTGATGATGCTGTTCGCCGAGGATGTGCTGCAGGAACGGCCGGGATCGCCGATCATCAGCGATGTAAAGTCCAGCCAAGCCTTCTTCGATGAGGTCGAGCGGCTCGGCGGTCAGGCGGTCATGTGGAATACCGGCCATTCGTTGATCAAGGCCAAGCTGGCCGAACTGAACGCCCCCTTGGCCGGCGAAATGAGCGGCCACATCTTCTTCGCCGATCACTACTACGGTTACGACGATGCGCTGTACGCCGGCGTGCGGCTACTCAAACTGCTGGACCGCCGCGGCATCGCCCTGGCCGAGTTGTACGACCGCATGCCGAAAGTCGTGAACACGCCGGAACTCCGGTTCCAGTGTTCCGAAGAGCGCAAGTTCGCCGTTGTCGAAGAGGTGCGGGACCGGCTCACAGCGGCAGGTGCTGAGGTGAACGATATCGACGGCGTCCGGGTGAAAAGCAACGGCGGCTGGTGGCTGCTGCGGGCATCGAACACCCAGGACGTGCTTGTCGCGCGCTGCGAAGCCCAGACCGAAGCCGATCTATCGGCGCTGAAGCGGCAGGTTCTGGAGCAACTCCAGGCCTCAGGCATGGAGCCGCCGGCCGACCTTGCCGACTAGCCAAGGCAGACTCTTCCTCTACGGGACACTGCTCGACAGGGAATTGCGCGCCGCCGTCATAGGGACCGGACCACAGGAACCGGTCCCGGCAACCCTCCGCGGCTTCCGTCGAGTCCGCTTAGCCGGTACGCCCTACCCGACGCTGCGGCCGACGACGGGCGCCGCAGTCAACGGCCTATTTTTGGGCGGCCTGACGCCGGCCTCCCTCGACCGTCTCGCCGTCTATGAGGGCCAGGCCTACCGCCTCATCCGCTGTACCGTCTCTGTCAGTGACCGGCGCTTTGCCGCACGCGTGTTCACCGCCGCACCATCGCGCGCCACAACGGAAATATGGTCATTCGATGCATGGGCAGCTTGCCAGCGCCGCCGCGACATCGCGTCGGGTCGGGCGGAACTCTAGCTGCCGGCGAGTGACGCCATCCGCATGCTGCCGGTCGGGGTCACCAATGCACACTCCTGACCGACGGCCCGCAGTTGGCTGCAGGACTCTTGAGCCCGTTCCTGCGTCATCCCGGTCATCCGGGCCCGATACAGAGTCCGGCCCTTGGCGACGACCACCTGGATATCGACCACGGCCGCACGCAACAGCTCCTGGATCTGCCCGGAAGCAAGGTTCACGGCGTTCTGTGCCTGCGCAAACTTGATGAAGGCGCCGACCTGAATGCCCCAAGCACCTTGGCCCAGCGGGACGGAGACCGGCACCGGCACCACCGGCTTTACGACCTTGGCCGCACTTACCCCATAGGGTGCCGGTTTCGGTATTGGCCGCGCGGCGATCGTCGAGCCGCCCAACGAGGCGGCTTTCTTAAAGCCGCGGTTCAGCAGGTTGGCCATATGGCGATTGCGCCACTTCGAGCTCTTGCCGCCGAACACCACGCCGATCAGCCGCCGGCCGTCGCGTCGCGCCGACGCCACGAGGTTGTAACCCGAGGCGCGTGTATAGCCGGTCTTGATACCGTCCGCGCCGTCGTAGCTGACCAGCAGTTTGTTATGGCTGCGGTAGGACCGTCCGCCCCAACTGAACCGGGTGTTCGAAAAGCGCCCGTATTGGCCGGGGAAGTCCCGCTGCAGCGCCCGCGCCAGCAGCATCATATCCCGCGCCGTGCTGAGCTGTCCGCGATTGGGTAGGCCGGACGCATTGCGGAAGGTGGTCCGACTCATTCCCAACTCGCGCGCGCGCTTCGTCATGAGTTGCGCGAACTTCACCTCGGTTTCGCCGATGGCTTCCGCAACGACGGTGGCGACATCGTTGGCTGAGCGCACGATCAACGCATTGATCGCATCCTCGACCGTAATCGTCGATCCGCGCTCCAACCCCAGTTTGGACGGGGCCTGGCCGGCCGCCCGCCGCGACACCTTCAGCTTCTGGCCGAGCGTCAATGTGCCGCGGTCCAGCGCCTCGAAGGCGAGGTACAGCGTCATCATTTTTGTTAGAGACGCTGGGAAATTGCGGGTGTTGGCGTTTTCCTCGTGCAGCACGGCGCCGGTTTCGGCATCGACGACGATTGCCGCATACCGCGCAAACGCCGGGCCGGAAGGCGCCAGTACCAACAGAAGGCCGAGGACTACCAGTGCCGCCGCGCAACGTGACTGCGCAAAGCACCCCTTCGACAACGACTCACGGAATCGCCGCATCTAACAGAGACCCACCACCACAGAAGAATCTTCTAATCGAATCAATGAGATTCTAGTTTCTGTTAGCACAAATTGTCCATAACAATATTGCGTTAAGGTGGCATTAACGATGAATGGCCCGGCGTATCGAATCGCTATTCGCCTCCCCAAGTGGTGGGGCGTTGTTGCAGTGTTGGCCTGCACCGCGTGCGCGTCGCAGGGACCGTCCGGCAACCCAATTGTCCAGGGCCTCTCCTGGTTCACCTACGCCAGCGGCGCCGACGTTCGTGACCGCTGTACCGCCGGCAGTCCGGATACGTATCGGTTTGTCTACAACGGACAGTACGAACGCCATCTGCGCGCCTACGACCTGTCCGTCAAGCCGGATGGCTCTTCCGAGATACTGGCTCGGGCCCGCGGCACCAGAGGCAACCTGGCCCGGTTCCAGCTCAACAATCCTCTGGGCCCCTGGGCGCTGGAAGAGCAGCGCGCCACCATCGACCGGGAGACGACGGACGGTCTCCTAGCGGCTCTGGCGGTCGATGCTACGGCTGTGCCCCCGGCCGGCGGCCAGCGCCTGAACAGCTACGAGTTCTATTGGCTCGTCAGCGCCTGCCGGCAAGGACAGTTCGGCCTGGCCGCTTTTGTCCATCCGCGCGTTAACCATCAGGGCCTGACGTTCCCGGCACAACTGCTGGCGGTCGACGCGACCTCCGTCCCGTTTCGCAAGGCCAGGGCCTTCGAGGGCGGCCGCCGCGACAGTTTTCAGCTCAAGATCAACCGCGCCGGCGACGGACTGGCCGGTCCGGTAGTCGCGTTTTAGGGGTCGAAACAAGGTTAACGACCGCCCGATAAATATTTGTGCGGTGCAGCAAGAAATCCGTTGACAGGGCTCTGACGAGCGCTCATATAGGTGTCATGCTGCAGTGCAGCAAAGATATGAAATTGCATTGCCGGAGTTCGAAGGAAGATGGCAGCCACCAAGAAATCAGCGGCCAAGAGCGCCCCTGAGACTGTCGAGGCCGTCGTGAAAAACGGCGCCGAAACGGCCACCAAGAACTACGAGAAGGCTATGGCCTTCACCAAGGATAACATTGAGAAGGCGAGTACCATGGCATTCAAGAGCTATGACGAAGCAGCGGACTTCAATCGCGAAACGCTCGACGCCTTCGTTGCGACGTCGAACGTCCTAGCCAAGGGCTTCGAGGAAATGAGCCGCCAGTTTGCCGACTACGCGCAGACTGTGATGGAAGACAATGCGGCCCACGCCAAGCGACTGTTCGGCGCCCGCAGCCTACCGGAGGTTATGGACCTTCAGACGACTTGGGCCAAGGAACGTTTCGATGACGTTGTCGCCGAAAGCACCAAGGCGCAGGAGCGGTCGGTCAAGCTGTTCACCGAGGTCTCGGCCCCGCTGAACTCGCGGATGAACGCCGCATTCGAGAAATT
The DNA here is from genome assembly GCA_028279245.1 of Alphaproteobacteria bacterium. GTDB lineage: Bacteria > Pseudomonadota > Alphaproteobacteria > UBA6615 > UBA6615 > JANQOE01. The sequence goes on along the minus strand of JANQOE010000087.1, from coordinate 5,386 downwards.
CGGAAAACCGCTCGCCGGCTAGATCCTCCCCTAGCCAGCAGCAAGAGCCCGGCCCACGGCCGGGCTTTTTTTATGCGCGGTTGATTTGAAGGCAACCCTTGTAAGCGCGCTTTTTTCACCAAACTTTCATGGGGTCGAGCCTTTTCTGTTCCCTGTGAACTCCATATCATTCCTAAGGGGCCGGGCGGCCGGCGACCGAACGTGCAGACGAAAACGGTGATGAGCGGCGATAATCCCGGCATCCGCAATGTACCGAGCGACCGAACGGGCGTTGCCACCAAGACACGGCCGAAGGTCAAGAAGCCGTCGATGTACAAGGTCTTGATGCTGAATGACGACTACACGCCAATGGAGTTCGTCGTCGAGGTGCTGGAGCAGTTCTTCTCCAAGGCCCATGAAGACGCCATTCGCATCATGCTCCATGTCCATCAGCGCGGCGTCGGCATCTGCGGCGTGTATACTTACGAAGTCGCCGAGACGAAGGTCACCCAGGTCATCGACTATGCGCGTAAGAACCAACATCCTCTGCAGTGCACCCTTGAGAAGGAGTAGGTAGGCGTCGTGGGAATGCTCTCGCCGAATCTCGAACGGACCTTGCACCGCGCTCTGGCGTTCGCCAACGAGCGGCGCCACGAGTACGCAACCCTGGAACATCTGTTGCTGGCCCTCACCGAGGATCAGGATGCGGTCGCGGTGCTGCGCGCCTGCGGTGTCGATATGGATCGGCTGCGCGCCGACCTGTCGCAGTATGTGGATGAGGAGCTCTCCGGGCTAATCCGTGCCGGCGGCGAAGACGCGAAACCCACGGCCGGCTTCCAGCGGGTGCTGCAGCGCGCCGCCATTCACGTGCAATCGTCCGGACGCGAAGAAGTGACGGGTGCCAATGTACTCGTCGCCGTGTTCTCCGAACGTGAGTCCCACGCGGTCTACTATTTGCAGCAACAGGAAATGACCCGTCTCGACGCGGTCAACTACATTTCCCACGGCATCGCCAAGGTGCCGGGCCAGGAGGCGGAGCAGACGGTGTCCGGTTCCGACGAGGAGAACCAGGGCGAGAACGTCGTCAAAAAGGGCCGCGAGGCGCTCACCGCCTATTGCGTCGATCTCAACGACAAGGCCGCCGATGGCCGGATCGATCCGCTGATCGGCCGCGAGGCGGAGGTCGAACGCACCATCCAGATCCTCTGCCGCCGGCAAAAGAACAACCCGCTGTACGTGGGTGAAGCGGGCGTCGGCAAAACCGCGATCGCCGAAGGGCTCGCCAAGCGCATCGTTGACGGCAAAGTGCCCGATGTCCTCGCCGACGCCACCATTTTCGCCCTCGACATGGGCTCGCTACTCGCCGGCACCCGCTATCGCGGCGACTTCGAAGAGCGCTTGAAGGCCGTGATGGCTGAGCTCGAGGCGACCGAAGGTGCCATCCTGTTTATCGACGAGATCCATACGGTAATCGGCGCCGGCGCCACCTCCGGCGGGGCCATGGACGCGTCGAACCTGCTAAAGCCGGCCCTAGCCAGCGGCCAACTGCGCTGCATCGGGTCGACGACCTACAAGGAATATCGCAACTACTTCGAGAAGGACCGCGCCCTGGTGCGGCGCTTCCAGAAGATCGACGTGAACGAACCGTCGGTCGAAGACACAGTGAAGATTCTCCGCGGCCTCAAGCCCTACTACGAGGAGCACCACCAGGTGCGCTACACGGAGGAGGGGCTGCGGACCGCTGTCGAACTGGCGGCGCGGTACATTTCCGACCGTAAGCTGCCGGACAAAGCCATCGATGTGATGGACGAGGTCGGCGCCGCCCAGATGCTGCTGGCGCCGTCCAAACGCAAGAAGACCATCGGTGTGAAGGATGTCGAGGCCATCGTCGCCAAGATCGCCCGCATCCCGCCGAAGTCCGTTAGCCGTGACGACAAGACCGCGCTGCAGAATCTCGAACGCGATCTGAAGACCATGGTCTTCGGTCAGAACAAGGCCATCGAGGCGCTGTCCAGCGCCATCAAACTCGCCCGCGCCGGCCTACGCGAACCCGAGAAGCCGATCGGTAGCTACTTGTTCTCCGGCCCGACCGGCGTCGGCAAGACCGAGGTGGCGCGGCAACTCGCACGCTCCCTCGGCATCGAGCTGACCCGTTTCGACATGTCGGAGTATATGGAGCGCCACTCGGTTTCGCGGCTGATCGGCGCACCGCCAGGCTATGTCGGCTTTGATCAGGGCGGCCTGCTAACCGACGCTGTCGACCAGCACCCCCATTCTGTGCTGCTACTGGACGAGATTGAGAAAGCCCATCCGGATCTGTTCAACATCCTGTTGCAGATCATGGATTACGGCAAATTGACAGACCACAACGGCAAGTCCGTCGACTTCCGCAATGTCATCATCATCATGACGACCAACGCCGGCGCCGCGGAGATGGCGAAACCCGCCATCGGCTTCGGCAGCGGTGTGCGCGAAGGCGACGATGAAGAGGCGATCAACCGCATGTTCTCGCCGGAGTTCCGCAACCGCCTCGATGCGATCATCCCGTTCGGCGGGCTGACGCCGGAGATCGTGTCGCGCGTTGTCGACAAGTTTGTTATGGAACTCGAGGCGCAACTCGGCGACCGCAACGTAACCATCGAGTTGAGCGAGGCGGCGCGCGATTGGATGGCGAAGAAGGGCTACGATCCGGCCTACGGCGCCCGGCCGCTGGCCCGTGTCATTCAAGAGCACATCAAGAAACCACTCGCCGAAGAACTATTGTTCGGCAAGCTGGCGAAGGGCGGCACGGTCATCGCCGATCTGGTCGACGACAAGCTGACCTTCGATTGCCGCGAAGACACCAAGGTTGCCAAGAAAGGCAAGCCGCCAAAACGCAGCCCGAAGACCGAACCCGAAGAGAAAGCGCCTGAACTCGTTAAGTAGCGCAGGCCTTGTAGGGCGACTGGGTTTCCAGATACGCCATTTCCTGCTCGGTCTCGCGGGTTTCTTCGGCGCAGAACCGCGCCACCGCGTCGCTCAGACCACGGTGCTGGATGTAATGGGCGCTGTAGGTCGGCACGGGTATGTAGCCGCGCTGGATCTTGTGCGGCCCTTGCGTGCCCGCTTCCACCCGCTGTAGTCCGTGGGCGATGGCGAAGTCGATGGCTTGGTAGTAGCACGCCTCGAAATGCAGGAATTTGAAGTCGGCGGTGCTGCCCCAGTTGCGGCCGAACAAGGCGTCGCTGCCCCGTAGATTCAGCGCGCCGGCAATCGGTTCGCCATCCAACTCGGCCAACACCAACACCACCGAGTCCGCCATCGTGCCGCTAAGCCGGTCGAAGAAATCCCGGGTGAGATAGGGCCGGCCCCATTTGCGGTCGTAGGTATCGACATAGAACCGGTAGAACGCATCCCAATGGCGCGGCTCGATTTCTCGGCCGGTGAGCGCCTGCATGACAACCCCTTGGGCCGCGACCTCCCGCCGTTCCTTGCGGATCGACTTGCGCTTGCGGCTCGTCAGCGTTTCGAGAAAGGCATCGAACGTCTCGTAGCCGCGATTGTGCCAGTGAAACTGCCGGCCCATACGTTGAATCCAGCCCGCCGCGCCCATCGCCTCCCAGTCTGCCCGGGAGGGGAAGGTGACATGCAGCGATGACACGCCCATCCGGTCCGTTACCGTCTGCAACGCGGCAATCAGCGCCCGCCGTGTTTCGTCCGCCGATGCGTCAGGATCGATCAACAGGCGCGGCCCGGTGACCGGGCTGAAGGGAACAGCAGCCTGCAGCTTCGGATAATACCGTCCACCAGCCCGCTCGAACGCGTCAGCCCAGCCCCAATCGAAGACATATTCGCCGTAGGAATGGCCCTTGAGATACATCGGCACGGCACCGAGCAGCTTGCCGCCACTGCTCTCCAACAACAGGTGTTGCGGCAGCCAGCCCTGCTCGGCACTGACCGAACCGCTCGCTTCCAGCGCGCTCAGAAAGCGGTGGCCGACAAACGGGTTGTCCGCCCCGGCGCACCGGTCCCACGCCGCGGGCGTAACATCCGCGATCTTCTCGACGACTCTGGCCGTAACGGCCTCGCCGCTATCCGGCATGCCGATTCCTTGGCGTGGTTCTCCCAGTAGGAGAGCTAGGTTAGCTCAAAGATCGCCGCAACCTCGACCGCTGAATTGCGCGGCAGGGAACTCGCGCCGACCGCGAACCGCGCATGCTTGCCGGCCTCGCCGAACACCTCGGAAATCAGATTGGAAGCCCCGTTGATCACCGCGGGATGTTCTTCGAAGCCCGCGCCGGCATTCACGAAGCCCTCAAGGCGCACACACTGCTTCACCCGGTCCAGATCGCCCTCGGTGGCCGCTGCGGCCTGGGCCAGGATATTGATGGCGCAGACACCCGCCGCCTCGACTGCTTCGTCGACCGTCACGTCCGTGCCGACTTGGCCGGTATGCGAGACCTTGCCGTCGATCATCGGCAACTGCCCGGCGATAAACAGGTGCTGGCCAGAGATGACCCAGGGCACATAATTGGCGGCTGGTGTCGGCGCTTCCGGCAACACGATACCAAGTTCTTCCAGACGAGCTTGAACACGTCCCGACATATCGACTTCGACTCCTATTCGCAGGGGTGCAGAGATCAACGCTCCAGCTGGTACTTTAGGCCGTCATCCCACGACGAAAAAGGGGTGTGCGTCATCCTGCTGCACACCCCCAGGTACAGGGAGGAGAGAGTGCCCGGGACGGGCCCGGGCCATCGCCGGTCGGCCACTGGGCCGGCCGGGATCTCGGCTAGCTACAGCCTGTCGTCGCGCCGCACGTCACGCACTTCAGGCAGGTGCCGTTGCGCACCAGCGTGAAGTTGCCGCATTCGTTGCAGGCATCGCCTTCGTAGCCCAACATTCGCGCGGTACGCACTTGGCTGGCGCGCGTCTCCGTCGGCTCGACATCAGCCTGCGCGACCTCGGCTTCCACGGTCCGCTCGTCCAGCGCCAGCGCGCCTTCGGTGAGCTGCATGGTTGGATGACCGAGCGGCGGCTCCGACTGGTTAGCGCCACCGTTGAACACCAGGAACCGGTTCCGCACAAAGCCCGTGCTGACCACGCGCTTGGTCGCCGGCCGCGGCGGTATGCCGTCTTCCGCACCACGTCCAACACTGTCGGGAGTCAGGTCGTCCGGTTCGACATGCGCCAGATCGTTGCGCCCGACATAGCTGATTGCCAGTTCTCGGAAGATGTAGTCGATGATCGAGCTGGCCATCTTGATGGTGTCGTTGCCTTCGACCATGCCCGACGGCTCGAACCGCGTGAAGGTGAACGCATCGACGAACTCTTCCAGCGGCACACCATACTGCAGCCCAATCGACACGGCGATCGCGAAGTTGTTCATCAGCGACCGGAAAGCGGCGCCTTCCTTGTGCATGTCGAT
>JANQOE010000076.1 GCA_028279245.1 Alphaproteobacteria bacterium | reverse complement strand
GGCCTGCGAATTGGCCGCGCGTGGATTCCTGGCGCGGCTGGCTGAGGGCACGTCCGACTGGCTGGCCGAGAACTATGCCGCCGCCAGCTCCTGGGTTTCGCTCGGCACCTGTACGGGGCCGGACGGCGAGGCGGCGCTCTACGGTTTTTCCTACAACGTGAACCTGAAATCACTGGTCTGGTACAACCCGGAGAATTTCGAGGATCTGGACTATGACGTGCCCGGCTCCATGGAGGAGCTAAAGGTGCTCACCGACCAGATGGTCGCGGATGGCGAGACCCCGTGGTGCATCGGCCTCGGCTCGGGGGGCGCTACCGGCTGGCCGGCGACGGACTGGGTGGAGGATCTGCTGCTGCGGACCGCGCCGCCTGAGATCTACGACCAGTGGGTCACCAACGAGATCCCGTTCGATCATCCCGCAATTGTCGCCGCCATCGAAGAGTTCGGTCACTTCGCGAAAACCGACGAATATGTGTCCGGCGGGGCGCGCGGCGTTGCGGCCACGGACTTCCGGGACAGTCCAAAGGGCCTCTTCGCCAGCCCGCCTCAGTGCATGATGCACCGCCAGGCTTCGTTCGTTCCGGCGTTCTTCCCGGAAGGGGTTGAAGTCGGTCTTGACGTCGACTTCTTCTATTTCCCCTCCTACGAAAGCAAGGACCTGGGCGATCCTGTTGTCGGCGCCGGAACGCTTGTCACGATCGGTCAAGACAGCCCGGTCGCGCGCGGACTCATCGAGTTCCTGAAGACACCAATCGCGCATGAGATCTGGATGGCGATCGACGGCGGCGGCTTCCTGACGCCCCATACCGGCGCCAACACGGCGGTGTATTCGGACGACACCAAACGGGCGCAGGGCGAGATCCTGCTCAACGCCACCACCTTCCGCTTCGACGGGTCGGACCTGATGCCCGGCGCGATTGGCGCCGGCGCCTTTTGGACCGGCATGATCAACTACGTGGGGGGCGAAGAGGCCGAGGCCGTCGCCGCCGAGATCCAGCGGAGCTGGGACCAGCTGAAGTAGCTTTCCGGCTCGCCGATGGCGTGATTCGGGGCGGGGTTGCCGATACTTCCACCGCCCCGTTCACCGCCTGCTGATGCGATCGTGATTGGCGCCGCGACCCGCCGGGCCGAACTCTAGTGTCATGTGGCGCTGGCCCCTTTTGGGCGGCTGTGCGTCTGAGCATGAAATAGGTAGGCGAAAGGCCCCAATATGGCATCGGCACTGCGCTCTAAAACCCGCGTCCTGTTAACCACGCCGTTGGCGGCGCTTTCTCTGATTTGGTCCGCTACCGCGCAAGCGCAGGCAGCGGAACCGCTCCCGGACTACGTGATCGAACAGTTCGGCCAGCCGCCGGCTGTCCCGTCGGGTCCGTTGTCGGAAGAGGTGCGATCCGCCGTGCAGGTGGCCTTTGTCGAGAGCGTCACGGAGTCGACCTGGGGCGAAGACCAGGCCACGGCGCTGCGCCAGATCGCCGAGTCGGGGGATCCGCGGATTGGCTGGATCATCGCCGACTTAATGCGCTTCACCGCCGGGTCCCAGTTGACGTCCGCGCTGACCGATGCGGCCTCCCAATTGTTCGGGAAAGAGCTGCCAAATCGAAACCACTGGGGCCTCGTCACCGACCACCTCATTGCTTGGGACATCCCGGCCCCGCCTGATTACCTGGCGACCAAGCGCGCCATCTTCACCGGCATCGTGCCCGGTTGGGATCGGATCTTCGTCGAAGGCGATATCGACTGGCGACACGTGTCCTGGGGCGGCGTGCTGATCGACGACCGTGCCTACGACACGACGGACGAGCAGTGCAACTGCATCCCCGCCGCCGACAACCCCGAAGTCAGTAGCGCCGCCGAGGCCACCTGGCTGAAGGATGACGATATCGTCTTCGGCATCGGCGTGAACGGCGAATACCGCGCCTATCCGCGGCGCATCATGGAAGTCCGCGAGATGGTCAACGACACACTCGGCGGGCGCCATCTCGGCATCCCCTATTGCACCCTGTGCGGTTCGGCGCAGGCCTACTTCACCGATGAACTGCCGGAAGGCATCGAGCGGCCGATTCTGCGCACGTCCGGGCTGCTGATCCGCTCCAACAAAGTGATGTACGACGTCAACACATACTCGGTGTTCGATACGTTCCTGGGCACAGCGGTGACCGGGCCGCTTGCTGAGCGGAACTTGGAGCTCAAGCAAACCAGTGTCGTGACGACCGATTGGGGCACGTGGAAAGAGGCCCACCCCGAGACCACGGTCCTGGTGGAAGCACTGGCCCTCGGCCGCGATTTTGACTTCCGCAACGGCCGCGATGCCGACGGCCCGATCTTCCCGGTCGGCGATGTCGACCCGCGCTTGCCGGACCACGAGGACATCATTGGTGTGGTCACGGCATCCGGTCAGCCGGTGGCGTTTCAGCGCAGTAAGGCGTTGGTCGCTCTGCTGGAAGGCAACGAGATCGCGTTTGAAAACGTCCGGCTGCAACTCGAAGGCGGCGGCATCAAGGCCGTCGATGCCGATGGATCCGACCTTGGCAGCCACCAGGCGTTCTGGTTTGCCTGGTCCCAGTTCCATCCCGACACTGAACTTTGGTCTGGTTAGGACCAACCCCCGGGGCATCAAGCCGGCGCAGAGCAAGCTGCGCTTTGCTGCCCGCTATGAGTAATCCCGGTGCAGCTGATGCAACACGTCGTAGATGCGATCGACAGTCGTTCGAATCTCAGGACTGAACCGGTCGTCGTCGTGCACGACCAGCCACTGGTCGCTATCCAATGCCTCGATGGTTTCGCTCACCCGCACCAACCCATTCTGCGCGTCACCGATGAATGTCGGCAGGACGACGCGGGCGGACCCCGCAAGGGCTAGGTCGAGCGCGTTTCTGGGGTTGGTGACCTCTATACACTCGTCGTCGCGGGCGTGTTTCTGGTGCCATTCCGCTGACGGGGTGTTGCCCGTATAGCGCGCCCAAATACGGACATCGGCATGCGCCGCATAGACTGCGTGGCGAACGCGGCCCACCTTGCGCCCGGCCAGCCCTCGTTGGTGCGGGCGCCGGTTGCGGACGCCGATAGCCGCCTGCCGCCGGCCCATGTCGAGCACTTCCTCGGCTGAGATAAGGCGGACCAGAATGCTGTCCTCCGGGCCGACGATGGCATCCATGTGATCGCACAGGACCTTAGTCGTCCAGGTGCCGGCCGAGACCTTGATCAGCGTGCGCTGTCCCGGCGCCGGCGCATGCCAGATGGCGGATATGCCGGTCTCGATCTTTGTCACCCGGTCGAACAGCGCCTGGCCCTGGCCGGTCAGCTCGTAGCCCTTGGGCAGCCGTCGAAACAGTTCGCGCCCCATCGAGCGCTCCAGATCGAGCATGCGCCGCGAGAGGGTAGGCGCGCTCTTCCCGGTGGCCTTACTGGCCTTGGCCAGCCCATGCCCACGCGCCACCGCCGCGAACAGCCGCAGGTCATCCCAATTGGCTTTCATTTCATTCATGAAAGCATCCTTACAATAGATTTCATAGACGGAGCAATCGGCGCATCCGAAAATGCCTCCGGAGACGGATATGTCGTCACAAGAGATCCGGAGCCGCCGAATTTGGAGCGCACTATCAGAGGCTATTCTGCCGCGTGGGTTGCCGCCCTCGCGTGGGTCTACGGCCCGGTCCTACTGAAGCCCGTAGTGGACCTTCACAGCTCGTCCAGGGTCGCCCTGGTGCTGGCATGCGCGGTGCTCGTGCTCGCGTGGCGCCATGTAAGCCGCCTGCCGTCCCGGCCGGGACAATGGCGCCACGACCTGATGGCTTGCGCCTGGGGCATGGTGATACTTGGCGGCGCGCCGGCCCTGCTCGTCGGCGGCCTGTTGCGGACCGACGCCGTCAGTGTGGCTCTGATCGGCGGGCTGTTCGTCTTCGTCGTTCCGGCGGTCGCGTGGCTCCGAGGCAAGGCAGAGCTCGATACCGGATTTCCAGTCGCATTCGTGTTGGCAGCCGGCGGCATCTACGCGCTGCTGCATGGCCGCGTTGGGTGGGCAGGGGCCACCATCTCAGGGAATCTGTTACTGGGCCTAGGGGCCCTCTTGCTGGTCTTGGGCACCATGCGCGCCCCGCTGTCCGTGGATAACGAGGGTTCATCGTCGCGCACGAACGTCGTTCGTATCTCGGGAGCGGCGCTGTTTTTCCTTGGCTTGGCAGTTGCAGCCGAATTCAACTGGGTCGGCCTGGGTGCGCCGGCTGGTCTGCCGCTGCCGGCCATGCTTGCCACGGCGGCTTGGGCGTATTGGGGCGCTGCATACTGGGGGACGCGCGACTTCGATTGGCAGGCGTGGCCCATCCTTCCACTGGCGGCGCTGCTCCCGGTCAGTGTCGTCCTGGGAACGGCGGTGTTCGTTGAGACGTTGGATCTGGGCGAAGTCATCACGATCGGGGTCGTCACAATCATCATGTCGTCCGCACATTGGTTAAGGCGCTGGCTGCGTTCCTGTGTGCGGCATTGAGTCAGTCCGTTTCCAGCCCGTAGCGGTCGACCACGCTTGCCTGAATGACGTTGGCATGCAGGGTGAGAAGCACCAGGCGAGCATCGAGGCTGTCGCCGGCTTCCAGGGCAGCGGCCAGGCGCGCTTCGACAGTTTCCGTCAGGCCGAGGCTGTTACTTTCGGTGAAACCTTGGGCGCCCAACATGCAATAGCCGAGCAGTTCCGCCGCGGTGGCGCACGCCGCCGGGTCGCGGCTCACCCCGGCCTCCTTGAGCAGCTTCAGTGTGGTCAGCTTCACCGCGTCCGGCACCAGCCGCGGACTCAGATCCACGTCGAGCAACGCCTGGTCGAGCCGTCGCAGCTCTTGGGAGCGGCCGAACCTGCCAAACAAGCCGAGCATGTGAGCAGGCTAGCACTGCGGGGCTGCGGCGCGAACAACCATCAGGTGGCTAGAGTCCGGTCATCACCCAGCGGCAGTCGACGAGCCTACCAAGCGTTGACCGCGAATACGTCGCACGGCGGATCCCGTAGGAGGTCCTCGGCCACACTGCCGAGGAAGGCGTGGGCGACACCGGTCCGGCCGTGGGTGCCGACGACCAACAGGTCCGGTTGTAGGCGGGCGACCTGCTTGTCGATGACATCGCGAACGGTGCCCTCCTGCATGGCCGTTTGCACCTTGGGCGCTTTTGGTTCGACGCCTGCCAGAAATGTCTCCATCTCTTCGTCGATCATCTTCTGAAACTGAAGCTGATGCTGCTTGGTGGCGCCGCGTCGCGTGTCGTGCCCGTAGGCGAACCCCTTGAAGGGAACGTCGAACGCGTGCACCAGATGGAAGACCCCGGTCGGTACGAACGCCACGGCGAACTCGATGGCCCGGCGCGAGTAGACCGAGAAGTCGACCCCGACCATGATTTTCTTGTAGGGACGGTTTGCGGGTTCTTTCACCAGGAGCACCGGGGCGTTGCCGGCGCGAATAACCCGTTCCGCCGTCGTTCCGCGGAACATGTCCTTGAACGCATCCTCACGGTGCAAACCGAGGATGACCAGTTCGGCGTCCTGCCGTTCCGACATCTCAAGAATGTCGAGGTAAGGGCGGCCGAACACCACCTCGATCGAGATTGGGAAGGTGGCGTCGCCACGGTCCGCCGCGACCTGGGCCTCGATCGCTTGTCGGGCCGCGTCACCTTGCGCGTCGGCGATCGGGGCCGGCAGGCTTTCGTCGACCACATGCACGATCGTCAACTCGGCCTGGTGATCCCTTGCGAGGTGCATGGCTCGCGCGAAGGCCCGGTCGGAGCGGGCCGATAAGTCCGTCGCCATCAGGATGCGCTTCATGCGCCGCCTCCATTCCCTCGCTAAGGAACACTGCCGGTACGTGGCAGCGTGGGTTCCAATGCACCTCTTTTGCACTGACCGGCGCGTATTGCCCTTGACCTGCGTCAAAGCCGCTTCGGTTATCCTCAGACAGTCTCAACGGTGTTATTTTGCGCTAAGAGGCATTCAACAATGCTCAGCCGACCCTTTTTCACGACCCATGAAGTCGCCGAACTGCTGAAGATCAGCGAGGCAACAATCCGCGGCTGGATTCACGAAGGCGAGTTGCGCGCTGTGCGGTTCGGCCGGGAGTTCCGGATCGCCGCCAAGGATCTTGAAGCATTCGTCAACGCGCACGTGACGGGACCCGGACCAGGCCGCAAGAACCAGTCGAACTAAGTCTCTTGCGGGCCATTGCTGATCCTGGCCCGGAGCCCGAACGAGCGTAACGGATGGCACTTGTCGACGCGCCGGCAAAACCGGCGCTTGAAGCGAACCTGAGCCCCGGCTGGCATGCCCAGACGGCCGACCAAGCCATGGCCAGGCGGGCCGGCCGCACCGAGGGGCTGGCCGATGGCGAGGCGCGCGAACGGCTCGCTACGCATGGGCCAAACCGGCTGCCCGCGCCCCAGCGGAGCCACCCGGTCATTCGGTTCCTGGCGCAATTCAACAACCTCCTGATCTACGTCCTGGTGGGGGCCGCGGCGGTCACCGCTGTGCTCGGCCACTGGGTCGACACTCAGGTCATCCTGGCCGTCGTCGTCGTCAACGCGGCAATCGGCTTCGTTCAAGAAGGCAAAGCAGAGAAGGCCCTGCAGGCGATCCGGCAGATGCTGTCGCCGCGCGCAACTGCATTGCGCGGTGGCCACCGGACGATCGTCCCGGCCGAGGACCTTGTGCCCGGAGACCAGGTCATTCTCGAACCGGGCGACAAGGTTCCGGCCGACGTCCGTCTGACGCGCGTCAAGGGCCTGCGGCTGCAGGAGGCGGCGCTGACCGGTGAGTCGGTACCCGTCGACAAGTCGGTCGATCCGGTCCCCGTCGACGCACCGCTCGGTGACCGGTCGTCGATGGCCTACGCCGGAACGCTGGTGACGGCCGGCCAGGGAGCAGGCGTCGTCGTCGAGACCGGCATCGAAACGGAGATCGGCCGCATCAGTGGGATGTTGACTCGGGTGCAGCCACTCACGACGCCACTGCTGCGCCAGATGAACGTCTTCGCCCGTTGGCTGACCGGCACAATACTGCTGCTCGCCGGCCTGGTGTTCGCCTTCGGCGTGACCCAGCGCGGCTTTGCGCCGGTCGAGATGTTCATGGTCGTCGTCGGTCTGGCGGTTGCCGCCATCCCCGAGGGACTGCCGGCAATTCTGACCGTGACCCTGGCCATCGGCGTGCAGCGCATGGCGTCGCGCCACGCCATCATCCGGCGTTTGCCGGCCGTCGAAACGCTGGGCGCGGTCTCCATTATCTGTTCCGACAAGACCGGCACGCTGACCCGTAACGAGATGACGGTGCGCGCTATCGCAACAGCGTCGCATATGTTCGAGGTCGGTGGCATTGGTTATGAGCCGCACGGCGGCTTCAACCTCGGCGGTCAGGAAATCGAACCCGATCACCGTCCGCTGCTGCCTGCCGTGCTCCGGTCGGCGGTGTTGTGCAATGACTCGGCGTTGCGTGAGACGGCGGACGGCTGGACGGTTGCCGGCGATCCGATGGAGGGTGCGCTGCTGGCAGTCGGTCTGAAAGCGGGCCTCGACCCTGTTTTCGAGTCCAAGTCCTTTCCCCGTACCGACGTCATACCGTTCGATGCCCAACACCGTTTCATGGCGACGCTGCACCACAGCCACGACCATGAGGGGTTCATCTACCTGAAGGGAGCGCCGGAGCGGGTCATCGAACTCTGCACGCGGCAGCTTGGCGCGGACGGAGACGCACCGATCAACGTTGCCTATTGGCACGAACGGATCGAGCGCATGGCCGGTGACGGACAGCGGGTCCTGGCCCTCGCCTTCAAACCGACCGACGCCAATCACCGCACCCTGGAGTTCGACGATGTGGATGGTGGACTGACCCTGCTTGGTCTGCTGGGTCTCATCGACCCGCCGCGCGAGGAGGCGGTCACGGCCGTGGCCGAGTGCCAGTCTGCCGGAATTCGTGTGAAGATGATTACCGGCGACCACGCCGGCACGGCGCGCGCAATCGCCGGGCAACTTGGTCTCGCCAATCATCATGATGTGTTGACCGGCGCCGACCTCGACCTTCTGAGCGACGCTGAACTCGTCGAGCGCGCTGCCGACGTCGATGTATTTGCGCGCACCAGTCCCGAACACAAGCTACGCCTCGTGCAGGCGTTGCAAGCCAACAATCAAGTCGTTGCCATGACGGGCGACGGCGTCAATGACGCGCCCGCGCTGAAACGTGCCGACGTTGGGGTCGCCATGGGCGGCAATGGGACCGAGGCGGCAAAGGAAGCAGCCGACATGGTGCTGGCCGACGACAATTTCGCCTCGATCGCCGCCGCCGTGCGTGAAGGAAGAACCGTCTACGACAACTTGAAGAAGGCGATCATCTTCCTGCTGCCGGTCAACGGCGGTGAGTCCTTTGCCATCATCGCCGCTGTCCTGCTTGGCTACACACTCCCGATTACGCCGCTACAGATCCTCTGGGTGAACATGGTCAGCTCCGTCGGCCTGGCCATTGCGCTCGCCTTCGAGCCGACCGAGGCGGATGTGATGCGACGACCACCCCGTCCGGCCGGTGCGCCCATGCTGACGCCGTTTCTAGTGTGGCGCATCCTCTTCGTGTCACTGCTTTTCGTCACCGGCATCTTCGGCATCTTCGTGTGGACCCGCACCCACGGCGCAACGCTTGAGGAAGCCCGCACCTACGCCGTGAACACGCTGGTCGTCATGGAGGTTTTCTATCTCTTCAGCGTGCGCTACCTCCGGGCGCCATCGCTCACCTTGACGGGCATTGTCGGCACGCGGGCGGTGCTCACCGCCGTGACCGTGGTTGTCTGCCTGCAGCTCTTGTTCACTTACGCGCCGTTCATGGGGGCCCTCTTCGATACGCGCCCCGTGGACTTCATCCACGGCGTGGAGATTATCGGCATCGGTATCGCCCTGTTTGCCATTCTCGAGGTCGAGAAATGGCTGCGTGCGCAACTCGCGGGTCGCGCCGTCGCTGGAGCTGACGCCTGATGCTGGAGGTCGTATCCGTCTCGGTCTTCTACGAGATCGCCGCACTTCTGGTGTTGGCGACGGCGGTCGGTTTGGTCGGTGTTCTTCTACGGCAGCCGCTGATCGTCAGCTTCATCGCCGTCGGCATTCTCGCCGGTCCATCGCTGCTCGGTATCGTGCGTTCGCCGGAGCAGATCAATCTGCTGGCGGAGCTTGGCATCGCTGTCCTGCTGTTCCTGGTCGGTCTCAAACTTGACGTCAAACTCGTGAAGACGCTAGGTCCGGTGGCGCTGACGACCGGCCTCGGCCAGGTCGCCTTTACCTCGATCATTGGCTTCGCAATCGGCATCGCCCTCGGTCTCGACGTGGTGACGAGCCTCTATGTCGCGGTCGCGCTGACCTTCTCCAGCACCATCATCATCGTCAAGCTCTTGTCCGACAAGCGCGAGATCGATTCCCTGCACGGCCGCGTCGCGCTTGGCTTCCTGATTGTCCAAGACCTGGTGGTGGTGCTGGCGATGCTCGTCATGTCGGGCATCGGCGCCGGCGCGCAAAGCGCCAGCGCAGCACGCGACATCGCCGTCGCGTTCGGCACCGGCGCCCTCATGCTTGTCGGTGTCGGTTTGTTCATCAGGTTTGTTGCGGAGCCGCTGGTCGAGCGCCTGGCCCGCGCGCCGGAGCTGCTGGTGACATTTGCCATCGGTTGGGCCGCGCTGCTCGCGGCAGCCGGTGACTTTCTCGGCTTCAGCAAGGAGTTGGGTGGCCTGCTCGCCGGGGTCTCACTGGCGTCGACTCAGTTCCGCGAAGCGATGGCCGCGCGCCTGGCACCGCTCCGCGACTTCCTGCTGCTGTTCTTCTTCATCGCGCTCGGCGCCGGCCTCGACCTATCCTTGCTGGGGGAGCAGGTCCCCATCGCCATCCTGTTCTCGCTGTTCGTTCTGGTCGGCAACCCGCTGATTGTCCTCGTCATCATGGGGGCGATGGGCTATCGCAAGCGGACCGGTTTTCTCGCCGGTCTGACCGTCGCGCAAATCAGCGAGTTCTCTCTGATCTTTGCCGCGGTCGGTGTGACGCTCGGTCATATCGGCGCCGAGACGTTGGGGCTCGTCACGCTCGTCGGCCTAATCACGATCTCACTGTCGACCTACATGATCACCTACTCGCACCATCTGTATACCTGGCTAGAGCCTGCGCTGGGTGTATTTGAACGGCGCGGGACCCCGCGCGAGGTCGCCGGCCTCGACCATGTGCAACGTCGCCACGACGTCATCCTGTTCGGTCTTGGACGCTACGGCGGCGCCATCGCCCATCGCGTCACGCAGCAAGGTCATTCGGTTCTCGGCGTGGATTTCAACCCTGCGGTCGTCCGGCAATGGCAGGCTGAGGGCTTGGACGTTGCATTCGGCGACGCTACCGATCCGGAGTTCGTCGCCAGCCTGCCGCTCACCGATGTCCGCTGGGCGGTATCGGCAGTGCCGGAACACGAAACGGGTTTAACGCACGAAGACGCACGCCTCGGCTTGATCGACGCGCTCCAGGCCGCCGGGTTCACCGGCCGGATCGCCGTAACGGCGCACCGCGGGACCAACACCGAGATACTGTCCGAACGGGGCGCCGACCTTGTGTTGCGGCCGTTCCACGACGCAGCCGACCGCGCAGCCCAACTCATCCTTGATGAGGCACCGCCTTCCCACGAAACAAGCGATAGCTTCGTGCCGTCGCCGCAATCAGAGACAGGCCGCTAGGCGCATTCCGAGCGCGTTCGCGGACAGGTCACCGGCTCAGCGTCGAAGCGTCTAGCGAGACCTCGGTTCGCGCACGGATGTCCATGGCCGAAAAACCGGCGGCGATGGTGAAGCTGCCGGCCTCGACACGCCAGGCGCCGGCATCGGTGTCGAAGAACGCAAAGGCGCGTGGCGGCAACTCGAGGGATAGATCGCGGCTCTGCCCCGGATCGAGCAGGACCTTTTCGAAGGCCTTCAGTTCCTTGACCGGCCGTGGCACCGATGCGTCGGGGTCGCCGACATAGAGCTGCACGACCGTGCTCCCGGCGCGCGCGCCGGTGTTCGTCACCGACAGCCGCGCGGTCACGCCATTGGGTCCGGCTTCGGTCTGCAAGTCAAACAATTCGAACCGCGTGTAACTGAGGCCATGGCCGAACGGAAACAGCGGCTCGATGCCGTGTTTGTCGTAATGGCGGTAGCCGATGAACACGCCTTCTTCGTAACGCACCTTGCCGTCCAAGCCCGGATAGATTTCGCGGTCCTGACTGTGCGTCGGGTTATCGGCCCATCGGCGCGGGAAGGACTGGGGCAACCGTCCGCCCGGCTCGGCCTCGCCGAACAACACATCGGCGATGGTGTTCCCCGCCTCCTGGCCCGGATACCAGGCTTGCAGGATGGCTGGCACCCGGTCGGCCCAGGGCATCTCGACCGGTCCGCCGGTCTGCAGCACGACGACGGTCCTCGGGTTCGCGGCTACCACCGCCTCGACCAACTCATCCTGCCGGCCCGGCAGGGCGATGTTCTCCAGATCGCTGCCTTCGGTATCCCATTGCGCGGAGCGACCGACGAACAACAGCGCGGTCTGGCCCCCCGCCGCCGCGTCAGCCGCCGCGGCGATGTCGGCGTCGCCGAGCGGCCGGCCAATCCCGGCGCGCAACGCCGCGAAGTGCAGATTCTCCCCAACCTCCGCCGCGAACTCGATGACAATGTCGTAGGCCCGGCCGGCTTCTAACGTCACCTCGCCGACAACATCATCGCAGCCTTCCTCGAAGAAGGTGCGCCCGCGGCGCCAGCCGTCCCAGGCGTTGGCGACCAGCGCGCCGTCGACATAGAACTTCGACCGGCCCGCCGAATGGATACCGAATCGATGGACGCCATCGGCGTCCGGCACGAGGCGCCCGGAGAGCCGGACACAGAAGTCCGTCGGGTCCACCCGGCCATCGGCGACCGGTTCAAACCAGAAGGCCTCGGCCCCCGACATGGTTTCGATGTGCGCTGGCGCCCCGGCAAAGTCGCGCCCGGCGAAGTATTCGGCTTTGATCTCGCCGCGCCACAACGGCTCCCAGCGATGGTTGTCGCAGCCCTGCGCGTGGGCGAGGCGATCCGCCCCAAGGCGCGCCGCCAAGCCGTCCCAGGGCGAGACTGTGTAGTGCGGGTTGAGTTGCGCCGAGCCGCCGCCCATGATCTGTGCCACCTTGGCGTTCGGCCCGATCACCGCGACCGTCCCGTCCGGCGGGCCGAGCGGCAACAGGTCGTAGTCGTTTTTCAGCAGCACCGTGCCGGCGGCCCCGGCACGGCGGATCAGCGCCCGGTGCGCCGGTTGGTCCTCGGCGCGTTCTTCATGCGGCCGTTGGTCGTGCAATGCGCCGGTCCGTTCCATCAGGCGCAGCACATTGAGCGCGCAGGTGCGGACTGTGTCGCGCGAGACTTCGCCAGCTTCGACGGCGGCGATCAGCTTGTCGCCGCGGTCCCGGGTCGGACCCGGCATTTCCAGGTCCAATCCGGCGTTGATGGTCGGCGCGGTGGTGCGGCTGCCGAACCAGTCGGAGATGACGACCCCGTCGAAACCCCAGTCGCCCCGCAACACCTCGGTCAGCAGCCAGCGGTTCTCGGCAGCATAAGTCCCGTTGACCTTGTTGTAGGAAGACATGACCGCCCAGGTACTAGCCTTCCGGACCGCATCTTCGAAGGGGCGCAGATAGATCTCTCGCAGGGCGCGTTGGTCGATGACGGAATCGATCGTCGTGCGCTCAATCTCCGACTCATTGCCGGCGAAGTGTTTGATCGTCGCGGCGATCCCTTGCGACTGCAGGCCGGTGATGTAACCGACTGTCAGCGCGGCACTCAGTTCCGGGTCTTCCGAGTAGCACTCGAAGTTGCGCCCGTTGGTGACCGATCGGTGGATGTTCACCGTCGGGGCGAGGGACACATGCGCCCCTTTCGATTTGACCTCCTCGGCGATGGCGCTGCCGATCTCTCGGGCGAGCGCCGGGTCCCAGGTGGCGCCGATCGCTATGCCGACCGGGAAGGCCGCCGATTTCACACCGCCGACCAGCGATCCGCCGCCGCGCGCCCCATTCGGCCCGTCGGTGACTCGCAGCTTGCCGATGCCGAGCCGGGGGATCGCCGGCAACGACCACACATCTTCGCCGGAGAGTAGAGACACCCGCTCTGCCAGGGTCAGCTCATCGACCAGGTCTACGATTTCGGTCTGTGTCATGCCGCCGGTCCCGGTGGTCTAGATCAGGATCCGGAAGGTGATGCCGACGGCGCCGGCTGGCAAGGTTGGCGGCAGGCTAGACCGCCCGCGAGTGTCGGATTTCGTTCTGCTGCAGGTACTTATCGAAGACCGCGCAGACCGTGCGCAGCCAGGGCCGGCCCGGTTCGGTCACCCGGATACGCGTGCCGTCGACCTCGACCAGTCCCATGTCGAAATCGTTGCGCAGGGTGTCGAGTTCCTCGGCGAAATGCGAGGCATCGGTATCGAAGGCAGCGCCGATGTTGTCCAGGTCGACCTTCATCGCGCACATCAGCCGCTCGATAATCGCCCGGCGGCAGCGGTCGTCCTGGTCCGTCTCCACGCCCCGCGCGGTCGCGAGGTCACCTTGCGCGACGGCCCGGGTGTAGCGGCCATAGTCCGTGTGGTTCTGGACATAGCCGGCCGGCAGGGTGCTGATGGCTGAGGCGCCGAAACCCAGCAGGCTTTCAGCCTGATCGGTCGTGTAGCCCTGAAAGTTGCGCCGCAGCCGGTCTTGCGCCAACGCCACGGCGAGCGCATCGCCGTCCCGCGCGTAGTGATCGAGGCCGATGCGGCGATAGCCGCGCAGGGTCAGCTCGTCGGCAATCGCCGCAGCCTGCGCCAATCGGTCTTCCGCCGATGGCAACGCCTGATTGTTGATCAGCTTCTGGTGTTTTTTCATCCACGGCACGTGGGCGTAGCCGAACACCGCCAACCGGGCGGGCTGCAGGCTGTGAGCGCGTTCAATCGTCCATTTGACGTCGGCGACAGTCTGCGCGGGCAGGCCGTACATCAGGTCGAAGTTGATCTGCGATATCCCGGCCTGGCGTAGATCGGTGACCGCGTTCGCCACCATGTCGAACGGCTGGATCCGGTTGATAGCCATCTGCACATGCAGGTTGAAGTCCTGCACGCCGAGACTGGCGCGGTTGATACCCGCCGCGACCATTGCGTCGATGGTGTCCCGTGACAGCACCCGCGGGTCGATCTCGATGGCGATCTCCGCATCTGCCGCAAACTGGAAGCTGTCCCTCAGCAGGTCGGACACGCCAGCCATGTCCTCGGCCGACAAGATGGTCGGGGTCCCGCCGCCCCAGTGCAGGTGGGTCACGATCGGCTTGCTGCCGATCGATCCGGCGACCCGGGCGATCTCGGCTTTCAGGGTTTGCACATAGTCCGCCACCGGCTCATAGCGGCGGGTCGCCTTGGTGTTGCAGCCGCAGTACCAACACATCTCCCGGCAATAGGGGATGTGGACGTAGAGCGACAGCGGCTCCCTGTCCTGCAGTGTTCCCAGCCATTGCTGATAGTCCGCCGCCGTAATGTGCTCGTGGAAGTGCGGTGCCGTTGGATAGCTTGTATACCGCGGGACCCGTTGGTCGGGTCGGTTTGACTTGGCCCGTTGCATGCGGTGACAG
The DNA here is from genome assembly GCA_028279245.1 of Alphaproteobacteria bacterium. Lineage (GTDB taxonomy): Bacteria > Pseudomonadota > Alphaproteobacteria > UBA6615 > UBA6615 > JANQOE01. The sequence goes on along the minus strand of JANQOE010000076.1, from coordinate 28,444 downwards.
GTCTAGTCGAAACCGCCGCGGATTTGTTTGATCTACGTCATCCAGGACGATGTCGGGCTGGCGGGAGCCGGGGAGGAGTGAGCTTGCCGACCGACAAGGCCGTGGAACAGATCGTTGAACGTGCCTTTCCGGGCAGCAGGGTGCGCCGCGCATGGCCGCTGACGGGGGGTATCTCGGCGGCGGTCACGGCCATCGAGATTGAGCAGCCCGACGGTCGGGTGCGGCGCCTGACCCTACGCCAGCCCGGGGCGTTGGACGGGGAACGCGCCTCGGACACCTCGGAAAAGGAGCACCGGGTCCTGCAATTCCTCCATGACGCCGGCCTGCCGGTGCCGGAGCCGCTGCTGCTCGACCGGTCCGGCGAAATCGTGCCCGGCCCGTTGCTTCTGCTGGAGTACATCGACGGCCAGCCGGGCGAGGGGCCCGGTGACCTGAATCGGCAACTGAAAGGCTATGCGGAAACCCTGGCCAGGATTCATCAATTCCCGGCCACGCACCCGGCGCTCTCGTTTCTACCGAGCCAACTCGACGACGATAGCGACCGACTAGCCAAGCCACCGGCAACGCTGAACGACGGCCGGTCCGAGGGCGCGATCCGCGATGCGCTCTTGAAGCACTGGCCACCCCGGCAGCGGAACCAACCCACCCTGCTGCACGGTGACATCTGGCCGGGCAACATGGTTTGGCACGAAGGCGCCCTCGTCGGGATCATAGACTGGGAGGATGCGGCAGTCGGCGATCCAGTCGCCGATCTCGCAGTGACCCGGCTCGAGGTGTTGTGGGCGCATGGGTCGGCGGCCATGGTCACGGTGACGGAGCTGTATCAGGCACAAACCGGCGTCGATTTGGCCGACCTCGCGGTCTGGGATCTGTGCGCCGCACTGCGGCCAATCCCGCACATCTCAGGCTGGGGCTTGAGCCCCGCCGAAGATACGGCGCAACGGGCCGGTTACCGGCGGTTCGTCGACCAAGCCCTTGAAGCGCTTGCCGGCACGAGCAGGCCTTAGGCCGCGACCGCGTCCACGGTCAGTGGCACGCGTACGGTAAAGGTCGAACCCTCGCCGAGCCCAGATTCAACCGAGATCGAACCGTTGTGAAGCTCCGCAAAGTGTTTGGCGACGAACAAACCGACACCGGTGCCCGGCACGCCGTTGGCGGCGCTCCCCCGGGCGAACTTCTTGAACAGCGAGTCTAGTTCGCCGGCGCCGATACCCGGACCGTTGTCCCGAACGGCGACGGCGATGCAATCGTCGTCGACCGCCGCTTCGACGAACACACCGGAATCCGGCGGAGAGTACTTGATGGCGTTCGATACCAGGCTTTCGAAGATCTGCCGGATCAGCCGTTGGTCGCCGACAATCGTCGGCGGCAGATCGCTCACCTCCAGCACGATCTGACGCGTCGGATGAATGGCGCGGTGGCCCTCGCAGACATCTTCGATCAGGCCGGCGACATCGAATTCCGACGGCGTGAGATCCACCCCGCCGGATTCGACCCGTGAGAAGGAGAGAATGCTTTCGATCAGCCCAACCAGCCGCCGGACCGAGGTTCGCATCCCACCGGCCATGTCCTTAAGGCGGGTCGGGTCAATACCCTCCAGCCGGCGCTGAATGCGCTGGGCGTTCATGTCGATCACCGTGAGCGGCGTGCGGAATTCGTGCGACACCATCGTCACGAATTCTTTTTGCAGCTTCGAGAACTCCCGCTCCACTTCGAGCGCCGAGCCCAACAGCCGCGCGTTCCGCCGGAAGACCTCCGCCGCGCGGGCCAGGGCGCCAATTTCATCCTGCCGGTCGGTCGCCGGGATCTCGACATCGAGATCGCCGTCGGCCAGGGCCGTCATGGCGCGTGTCAAGCGCACCACCGGTCGCACCACCGCCCCGGCGGCCAGGCTCGCCGCGCCGCCGACCACCAGCGTGATCAGCACGAACTTGATGACATGACCCTGCACCGCCGCCGTCTTCGACGCGGCAATACGGTCGCGGGAGAACGCGACCGCGAGCCAGCCGACCGACTGACCGTCGCTGTTGGTTACGGCCTGCCGGAGCATGAAGTCGCCCTCCGGGACGATGCCGGTGCCATCGTTGGAGGAGAAGAACGAACCGGTCGCTTCGTCCTTCACGCTGGCGCCGACGACATCGCCGGCCTCTGCGAGCAGCCCGAGCTGACGGTCGATTTCGATTTCATCCAGGTTCCACAGGGCATCGGCGATGGTGCCGGCGTGGTTGTCGGTGACCGCGTTCGCCGCGGTGAGCAGATCGCTCTCCAGGCGTTTCGTTAACGACCACACATCGAACACGACAATGGGTCCGTAGATGAGCGCCACCGAGGCCATGATCAGCATACACAGGCGCACCTGAAGCGACCGGATCGGCCTTCCTTTGGCGGCATGACGTATCGCGGCCACCGCGTGTTCCCCCTACCGGGCGCCGCGGTCCACCGCGATCGACGGACTGCGCCCACAAGCTGTCAGTTCTAAGCCGGAATGGTAAAGAGGAACTTGTTTCAGGCCCTTAGGTCCGCATCCCGGTTGCCCCATGGCAGCCTCGATTAAGCCTTTCTTCTTAGCGAGACCGTAGTATTTGCCCGGCGTCAGGCCGAATTGTGAACTGAGAGTTAAGAGACATGTCGATCAGGAATATGTTCGCGGCGCTGCTGCGGGTGGCCCGTTTGGCCATGGTTGGCCTGATACTATCTGCCCCCGCCTTGGCCGACGGCGTCCGCATCTCGACCGGAGAGTATGCGCCCTGGACCTCAGCGGAGCTGCAAAGCAACGGCTTCGTCAATCATCTTGTCGACGAGGCGTTTCGGCGCGCGGGACACACCGTTGAATACACCTATCTGCCTTGGCAGCGCGCGTTGAGCGAGGCTGGGGAGGGTCGGTTCGATGCATCGTCTTACTGGTACTTCAGCGAGGAACGCGATCGGGACTTCATCCGCAGTGAACCGCTCATCGAGGAACGGCTGGTTTTTTTCCGGCGTAATGACGGTCCGGCGGTCGATTGGTCGACCCTGGATGACCTCGCGGGGGTGCGGATCGGCGCGACCAACGGATACACCTACACCGAAGAGTTCTGGGCCGCGGCCGATGCCCGGCGGCTGCAGGTTGACGTCGCCAAGAGCGACGAGATCAACTTCCGCAAGCTGCTATCCGGCCGGATCGACCTGTTTCCAGTCGGCGAGGCGACGGGGTGGCAAATCCTCCACACGCATTTCAGCGAAGCGGACCAGGCGCGGCTGACCGTTCTCGAAACGCCGCTAGTGGTGACCGAAGGTTTCCTCCTGTTCCCGCGCGCCAACCCAGGCAGCGGCCAATTGGTGGCAGACTTCAACCGCGGCCTGCGTCAGCTCCGCAACGAGGGCTGGATCGACGCCAGGTTCGAGGAGCTACGGCGCGGCCACTACGCTCGCGAGGTAAAGGCGGCGACGCTGCCCTAGCCGCCGCTCGGCTTTCGCCCGCCCGTCTTGCTCAACGGCGTCTGGAGACGACATCCTCCCTGCAAGCAGGCGGAGGCATGCCATGACAGCAGCAGGCAAAGCCCGGGTCGTCGGGTTCAATCACATCGCGCTGGAGGTCGGGGATATCGACGAGGCGCTCGCCTTCTACAGCAGCATCTTCGACTTCAAGCTGCGCAGTCAGAGCGCGACGATGGCTTTCATCGACCTCGGCGACCAATTCATCAACTTCTCCAAGGGACGGCGCCAAGCCCCTGACGACGAACGTCATTTCGGGCTGGTGGTCGACGAGAAGGAAACAGTGCGGGTAAAACTGGCCGAGCTGGGCATAGAGATCCTGCCCGGGCCGTTCCTCGACTTTCTCGACCCTTGGGGCAACCGGGTGGAAATCATCGGCTATCCCGATATCCAGTTCACCAAGGCGCCCCACGTCCTGCGCGGCATGGGCCTCGGCAATCTGCGGAAGTCGCAGAAGGCGATCGATGAGTTGACCGAAAAGGGCATGGCCCCCGACGCCTGAGCCCAACCCTGATGGGCTCGGGCAGCCCTGGACTCGGCTGACCGCACGCGTTAAGCGCCCCGGGCAACAAGGAGAGCGCAGCCATGGCGGCAACCCCGATTATCATCGATTGCGACCCCGGCCAGGACGATGCCGTCATGTTGCTGATGGCTCTGGCGGTGCCGGACCAGCTCGACATCCTCGGCATCACCGCGGTCGCCGGCAACGTGCCCCTAGCGCTGACCCAGCGGAACACCCGGCTGATGTGCGAATTGGCCGGCCGAATGGACGCCCGGGTGTTCGCCGGCTGCAGCCGGCCGATGGTGCGCGATCTGATCACCGCCGAAGCCGTGCATGGCCGCACCGGCATTGACGGCTACGACATCCACGACCCCGCCGTGCCGCTGGAACCGCAGCACGCCGTCGACTTCATCGTCGACACCCTGATGGCCGCAGATGACAACAGTATCACCCTGGTGCCGACCGGCCCGCTGACCAACATCGGCCTGGCGATCGTCAAGGAGCCGCTGATCGTCCCGCGCATCAAAGAAATCGTGCTGATGGGCGGCGCCATGCGCGAAGGCGGGAACACGAGCCCCTCGGCCGAGTTCAACATCCTGGTCGACCCCCACGCCGCCCACGTCGTCTTCACCTGCGGCCGCCCGATCACCGCGATGAGCCTCGACGTCACCCACCTGGCCCTGACCACCAAGGAACGGCTGGAAGCGGTCGGCGCCATCGACAACAAGGTCGCCCAGGCGGTGCATTCGATGCTCGAGTTCTACGACCGCCACGACATCGAGAAATACGGCACCGACGGCGGCCCCCTGCACGACCCGTGCACCATCGCCTATCTGCTGAAGCCAGAGCTGTTCCAAGGCAAGCACGTCCACGTCGCCGTCGACATCCATTCCGAACGCACCATGGGCGAGACCTGCGTGGATTACTGGCGTGTCACCGGAGAAGCGCCGAACACCAACTGGATCCACAGCATTGATGCCGATGGATTCTATGCGTTGCTGAACGACTGTTTGCGGGCGTTGGGGTAGGGAGGACTTTCGGCACTCGTCCTGAGCTTGTCGAAGGGCGAGGATCGCGCCATGCCGCTCCCATACGCTTTCACCGTCATCGCGAGGCGCGCACGGCGCGCCGTGGCGATCCAGGCTAGCCGCACCGCCCGTGCTGGATTGCCGCGGCAGGCCAGCCGCCTGCCTCGCCATGACGGGAAGAGCTACGACCCCTTAATCGTCTCGTAGGCCGCCAATGCCCGTTGCCGTCCCGCCGCGAGATCGACAATCGGCGCCGGATAGCCCGCCGGCGGCGTTGGCGCCTGCCAGGGCTTGTGGATGAACTTGTCCGAGACTTCCGCCAATTCCGGCACCCACCGCCGGACATAGGCGCCGTTCGGGTCGAACTTCTCGCCTTGCAGCACCGGATTGAAGATCCGGAAGTAGGGGGCGGCGTCGGCGCCGCAGCCGGCGACCCACTGCCAACTGGCCGAGTTGTTGGCCAAGTCCGCATCGACCAGCGTATCCCAGAACCAGGCGGCGCCGTCTTGCCACGGCTGCAGCAGGTGCTTCACTAGGAGTGACGCCGTGATCATGCGCACCCGGTTGTGCATCCAGCCGGTCGCCCACAGCTCCCGCATACCGGCATCGACGATTGGCAAGCCGGTCCGGCCAGCCTGCCAGGCGAGCAGCCGTTCCTCATCCAATTCCCAAGGAAACGCGTCGAACGCGTTGCGGAGATTCCGTTCCGGCAGGCCGGGGGCGTGGTACAGCAGGTGATGGCTGAACTCCCGCCAGCCGAGTTCGCTCTGGAACTTGCCGATGTTCTTCCTGGATGCATCGGCGTGTTCGAGAGCTGACCAGATCTGCCGCGGGCTGATCTCGCCCCAATGCAGATGCGGCGAAAGACGCGACGTGTTTTCCTGGTCGGGACGATCCCGACCGCCGGCGTAGCGTTCAACCGCGGTTTCAAGAAACATCCGCAAGCGATTCTGGGCGCCTCGTTCGCCGGGCGTCCAGCACTCGCGCAACCCGCCGGCCCAGTCGGGCTTCCGCGGCAGCAGCTTCCAGCTATCGAGCATGTCGGACGCCACGCCGGCGGCGGCGCTGAGCCGCTGCGGCGCAGGCAGTGGGTGCGGCATCTGCAGATCTTGGCTGGCAGCGCGCCAGAATGGGGTGAACACCCGAAACGGCTCCCCGGACTTGTTCTTCACAGTCCAGGGCTCGACCAACAGGGCACTGTTGAAGGACTGCACTTCGATACCGTCGGCACCAAGGCTCGCCTTCAGCGCCTTATCCCGGGCGATGGCGAAGGGCTCGTAACACCTGTTCCAATACACCGCGGCCGCACCCGTTTCCGCCGCGACCCGCGACAACACCTCCCGGGCCACACCCCGCCGCAGGTTTAGGGGAGCGCCCAGGGTCGCTAAGGTGTCACCGAGCCGTGCCAGGCTGTGATGTAGCCACCAGCGGCCCGCCCCGCCAGGTCTCCAGTCGCCGGGGGTTTCATCGTCGAGGATGTACAGTGGAATGATCGGGCCGCCACGGTCGACCGCCGCGGTCAGGGCCGGATTGTCCGTCAGCCGCAGATCCTGCCGGAACCAGACGATGTTAGGCGCGCTCATGCCTGTTCCTACGCCATTCCCGGCCCCCGGATCATGCGTTACCTGGGGACAAAAAGCTCTGGTGGTTCCGGGTGATCCGGTCGTGGGGTGGGGGCGTAAACCCTTTGCAAGATAGCAAAAACAGGCGATGTTCATGCTGTATCAGCCTGCAGTGGCGGCCGAGAATGCCAGCGTTCCAGTGGTTCTGCTGTCCATGGGAAATGTGACTCAAGGCAAGCGCCCGTCCGGCCGACCGGATCCCCAGTTCGCCGATCTGATGGACGCGGTGGCGCGAAGCCAGGATCGCGACGCATTTTCGCGGCTTTTCGCGCATTTCGGGCCGCGCGTGCGCGCCTATTTGATCCGCGCCGGGGCGCCGGTCCAGACCGCGGAAGAGCTGATGCAAGAGGTCATGCTCACCGTCTGGCGCCGTGCCGCCCTGTTCGACCGGCGCAAGGCAGCGGTCAGCACCTGGATTTTCACGATCGCCCGGAACAAGCGGGTCGACAGCATTCGCCGGGAGAGCCGCGCCGAGCTGGACCCGAACGATCCGGCCCTGGTCCCACCCGCTGATGAGACGGCCGACACGTTGGTCGAGCGGGCCCAGGCGACCAAGCGGCTGAACGCGGCCGTAAAAGATTTGCCGGAGGAGCAACTAGAAGTGCTGCGCCGCTCGTATTTCGATGAGGAGTCACATAGTACAATCGCCGCCGACCTCGGTCTGCCCCTGGGCACGGTCAAGTCGCGGTTGCGCCTCGCGCTCAACCGGTTGCGGGCGGCGATGGAGGAGAAAGCCTAATGGCGGAATATCGGGATCTGCAGGACCTGCTGTTCGGCTATGCGGCCGGCGAGCTGCCGCCGGCCCTGTCGATACTGGTCGCGTCGCACCTGACGCTGGCGCCGGAGAGCCGGCAAGAGGTCGAGCGCCTGGAGGCCGTTGGCGGTGCCATGCTTGAGGGTCTGGACGCGGTTACGTCGCCGATGGACATGTCCGCATCACTCGCGGCGGTACTGGACCGCCTCGACGATCCGGAGCCGGACGCTGCGCCCCCGGCCACGTCCGACCGCGGCGATCCGGCGTTACCCCAGCCTTTGCGGCAGCGCCTTGGCATGAAGCTGTCGGAGATTCCGTGGCGCCGGGTCGGCCCCCTCGGCGAATACCGGCTGGACGATGCGGAGGGCAATGAGACCATTCGGCTGCTGCGTATCCCGGCGGGCCGCGCGATGCCGGCGCATACCCATGTTGGCACTGAGGCAACCCTGGTGCTGCGTGGCGGCTTCTCGGATGCGTCCGGGCACTATGGGCGCGGCGATCTTGCTGTGGTCGATGAGGCGACCAACCACCAGCCCGTCGCGGACCCGGACGAAGACTGCATTTGCCTGGCCGTGAGCACCGGACATGTTCGTTTGACCGGTGCTCTCGGCCGCATGCTCAATCCGTTCATCAAGTTCTAGAGCCACTACGCCGCGGCGGCAGTCAGACTGCCATACGCGAGGTGCGTCGACAGTTTCGTATCGTCCCGGAAGCTATGCTTGATCGGGCATGCACCCGCCGCCCGCTCTAAACCAGCGCGGTCTTCAGCGCCAAACGTCCCTGGAGCGTGCATCGTGACGTCGATGACGGTGATACGCATATCAGGCGATCCGCCAAACGCGCCGTATTCACATCGGCACGCGCCGCTTCGCATAGGATGACATCGAGATCAGCATGCACGATCCCAACCCGGCGGCCAGAGCGTTTCCGGTTCTCTTCGATCGATAGTGATCCGCTGCCCCGAAGTGTCCGTATGAGGGTTTAGGAGCACGAAATGATCGTGTTCGGTCACCACGGGGAACGTTATGATAGCGAAAGCCAAGTCAATTAAGCTTCTTCTGATTGCAGGTGTGTTTGCGGTAGCAGCCTGCGCCAATGCTCAGATGGAGCAAACAGCGTCGGCGCCAGAAGCCGACATCGTCGACACTGCCGTCGCCGCGGGCGACTTCAACACGCTGGTCGCAGCCGTGCAGGCCGGCGACCTGGTCGACACGCTAAAGGGAGATGGACCTTTCACGGTATTCGCGCCGACCGATGCCGCCTTCGCCAAGTTGCCGGCCGGAACCGTCGAGAACTTGTTGAAGCCGGAGAACAAGGATCAGCTCGTTGCCGTGCTGACCTACCATGTCGTGCCGGGCAAGATCATGTCCGGTGACATCGCCGGCCAGACGGCCGATGTCGCAACGGTGCAGGGCGGTGAGCTTGCGGTTAACGCCACCGACGGCGTTCTCATCAACGACGCCACGGTTGTTGCCGCCGACGTTGAGGCCAGCAATGGTGTGATCCATGTGATCGACACCGTACTCCTACCCAACTAACTGGCTTTAGAGCTAAGACAAAAGCCCCGCTTCGGCGGGGCTTTTTCGTTTTCGGGCCAAGCCCTTATGATGCCGTCCCGCCCGCTGCCCAGCCAAGGGACACCGCATGTCCGCCCGATCAATTCCGACTGACATTGAAATTGCCCGCGCCGCCAAGCTCCAGCCCATCCAGGTGCTGGCCCAGGAGAGGCTGGGCCTGGATCCGGACGAACTGGCGCCCTATGGGCACGATAAGGCCAAGGTCGCGCTCGCCGCGCTGGAGGCCCGGGCTGACCAGCCCGACGGCAAGCTCGTCTTGGTCACGGCAGTGACCCCGACACCGGCGGGTGAGGGCAAAACCACGACCACCGTCGGCCTCGGCGATGCGCTCTCGCGGGTCGGCCAGCGGGCAATGATTTGTCTGCGCGAGCCTTCGCTGGGCCCCTGCTTCGGCATGAAGGGCGGCGCTGCCGGCGGCGGCTATGCCCAGGTCGTACCGATGGAAGACATCAACCTGCATTTCACCGGCGACTTTCACGCCGTCGGCGCCGCGCATAACCTGCTCAGCGCGATGATCGACAACCACGTCTACTGGGGCAACGGCTCCGGTCTGGACGTACGCCGCATCAACTGGAAGCGGGTCGTCGATATGAACGACCGCGCCCTGCGGTCGATCACCTGCGGCCTCGGTGGCGTCGCCAACGGCTTTCCCCGCACCGACGGCTTCGACATCACTGTGGCGTCGGAGGTGATGGCAATCCTCTGCCTGGCCAACGGCCTCGAAGACCTGAAAACGCGCCTCGGCAACATCACCGTCGGCCAAACGCGAGACCGGAAGGCAGTGACCGCCCGCGACATCGGCGCCCAGGGGGCGATGTCTGCGTTGTTGCGCGACGCGATCAGCCCCAACCTGGTGCAAACGCTGGAGCACACACCCGCCTTCGTGCACGGCGGCCCCTTCGCCAACATCGCCCACGGCTGCAACTCGCTGTTGGCCACCAAGCTGGCGCTGAAGCTCTCGGATGTCGTCGTCACCGAGGCTGGCTTCGGCGCGGATTTGGGGGCCGAGGAGTTCTTCGACATCAAGTGCCGCAAGGGCGGGCTCCGCCCGGATGCGGCCGTGATCGTCGCGACGATCCGCGCACTCAAAGTGCATGGCGGCGTGGCCCGCGACGCCCTCGGTGAAGAGAATCTACCGGCCCTGGAGAAGGGGGCCGCCAACCTGGCGCGGCACGTCGAAAACGTCCGCCGTTTCGGCGTACCGCGGGTGGTGGCCATCAACCGGTTCGACGGCGACACAGACGCGGAAGTCGATCTCGTGCGTCAACTCTGCGCCGAACTCGGCGTAGCCGTGGTGTTGGCCGAGCATTGGTCCAAAGGCGGCGCCGGCGCAGAGCAATTGGCGCGTGAGGTGTTGGCGCTGATCGAGAATGAGCCGACACGGTTTAGACCACTGTATGCCGATGACATGCGGCTCTGGGACAAGGCGCGCACGGTGGCGCAGTCGATCTACGGCGGCCGCGGCATCATCGCCGACAAACGCGTACGCGATCAGTTCCAGCGGTTCGAGGACGAAGGCTACGGCCACTACCCAGTGTGCATGGCCAAGACGCAGCTCAGTTTCTCCACCGATCCCAATCTAAAGGGCGCGCCGTCCGATCATGTCGTACCGATCCGCGAAGTGCGTCTCGCTACGGGCGCCGAGTTCCTGGTTGTCATCTGCGGCGACATCATGACCATGCCGGGGCTGCCTCGAACACCAGCGGCGATGCAAATCTCAGTCGACGCGCAAGGCCGGATCGACGGTCTGTTCTAGCTCGCTAGGCGCAACCCGGAGTCATCGAAGGACCGCAAAACCCTCCCGGCCAGCGGTGCGTCAGCCAGCAACCCATTTGCATCCGTCACCTGCCGGCCGTTCACCCAAACGCCATGCAAACCCACGGCATCGGTTGTCAGCCGCGATGCGCCGGCCGGCAGATCCTGCACCCGATAACGTTGGCCACGCCCTACCGTGTCAGGGTCGAACAGCATCAAGTCCGCAGCCTTGCCGGGCGCAAGCATTCCTCTGTCTTTCATGCCGAAGATCGAGGCCGGTTGTCCGGTCAGCCGGTTCACGGCCTCTTCAAGGCGCAGCACACCCAGGTCGCGACTCCAGTGCCCCAACAGATGCAGCCCGAACCCGGCATCACAGAGGAATGTCAGATGAGCGCCGGCGTCCGACAGGGCGATATGGGCGTGCGGGTGCCGCAACATCTCGCCGACCGCGGTTTCGTTCGTATTCAGCAATTGCGCGCTGAACGTCGTCCGCAGGTCCTCGGCCAAACCAATATCGAGCATCGCGTCGAGCGGCGTCGAGCCGGCCGCATCGGCGATCGCCGCAAGGGACTTGCCTTCATGCTGCGCATTCGCGGGCGTGTCGGCTTCGATCAGAAACACCGTGTCCCACTCACCGGAGAACAAGGTGCCGGCCGGTCCATCGATCTCTGCCGCCACCGCAGTACGGAAGGCTGGATCGGCGTAGGTGCGACACAGGGCGTCACGCTCCGTCGCTGCCATGGCCGGTTTCCAAGCGGCCAGACCTTCGAACACGTAGGCACTCGCCAGCGTGAAATCCATCTCCAGCGGGCAGCAGGACGTTTGCGGGTAGAGCCCATGACCGCGGCCCCGCGCGGCCGCCATTGCATCGAATGCCTGAAACACTGCATTCGGCGCGACGTTCGAATGAAACATTGCGGCGATCAGCGTCGGTGCCCCGGTCTTGGCGGCGAGATCCTCCAGTGCATCGATCGATGTCGCGGCGCCTTTTGTCAGCATAAACACGCCGCGTCCCCTTGAGCGCATCGCCTTGAGCAAGGCTTCAAACTCCGTGGCCTCGGCGAGGCGGGACGGCATCGGCACGCCGCCGGCACCGTTATGCGGCTCATTCGTCGAGGAAGCGAAGCCGACCGCTCCTGCATCCATCGCCTCACGCACCAATTGCGCCATCTGCGCGATCTCGTCGTTGGTCGCCGCCCGCGACGAAGCTTCGTCCCCCAGAACGTAGGTCCGCACCGACGAGTGGCCAAAGAAGGCCGCGACATTCACGCCGACCCCGCGCTGCACGAGGGCGTCCATATATTGCGGGAAGCTTTCGAAGTCCCACTGGATGCCCGCCCGCAAAGCATCGAGCGACATGCCCTCGACCTGCGTCAGATTGCGCATTGTCAATTCGCGATCCGACGGCCGGCAGGGCGCAATGGTGAAACCGCAATTGCCTATCACCGCCGTAGTGACGCCCAGGGCAGGGGACGGTTGAACAAATGGATCCCAGGTGACCTGCGCATCGTAGTGGGTGTGACCGTCAATGATGCCGGGCGCCAATACCAATCCATCCGCATCTATGACTGTTGAGGCATCCGCCGGAAGGTCAGAACCGAGTTCCGCTATCCGAGCACCATGTACCGCCAAGTCGCCGCGGTAGGGTGCTGCACCGGTACCATCGACGATGAGCGCGTTTTTGAACAGCAGGTCGTCGGTCATCAGTCCAGCGTCGCTCCGCCATCGACCACCACATGAGCGCCGGTCATGTACGACGAATCCTCGCTGGCGAGGAACAGCGCCACGGACGCGATTTCCTCGGGCCGGCCCATACGATTCAGCGGCGCGTTGTTGCCGAAGTTCTTGATCGCCGCGTCCCGATCCAGCCCGCGGCTGGCGATATGTTCGTCGGTCGCCCGGGTCAGAATCTCACCGGGGCAAATCGCGTTGACCCGGATTCCATCCGGCGCCAAGTCCATCGCCAGGCACCGGTTGAGCTGCAGCACGGCGCCTTTCGAGGTGTTGTAGGGTACGAATTCGGGTTGAGCGATGAACGACGAAACCGACGCGACATTGACCACGGCGCCACCGCCGGCCGCACGTAGTTTCGGCAGACACGCCCGCACCATATTCGCATAGCCGATGACGTTAACGCCGAACGCCCGGTCCCAGTCCGCCTGAGACACGTCGTCTACGGCTCCAAACACAAATGCGGCGGCGTTGTTGACGAGCACATCAACGTGGCCGAACGCTTCGACCGCCGCGGCTACTACTCGCTCGCACGCGTCCAAATCTGACGTGTCCGTCTCCAACGCGATGGCACGGCCACCGCCACTCTTGATCCCTTCGGCAACGTCCGTGGCGGTCTTGATGTCGATGTCGGCGATGGCGACCGCGGCTTGTTCCGCAGCAAAGCGCTCGGCCGTTGCTCGGCCGATGCCGTGCGCGGCACCGGTGATAATCGCGATCTTATCCTTGAGGCGCATGCTTCCTTCCCCGAGTGTTGTGGGCTAGTTGAGGCCCCTGCATTCGAACAGCTCGACGCTGCCCTTCCCACGCAGATCGAATGTCCCACGTGATGCACCGCTGAGATCGTCGCCGGCCTTTTTCCAGACTTCGGCGCTACACAAGACAGTACCGGGTTCGGCTTGCCGCACGATTCGCGCGGCGGTGTTGACGGTGTCCCCCCAGAGATCGAACTGATACTTGCGCTGCCCGATGACACCCGCGACGACCGGGCCGATATGGACGCCGACCCGCAGATCCCAATGAGCGTCCAGTTCGGAAGCGGTGGAGACCATGTCGAGCGCGCACAGCACGGCAGCCCGGGCCGGCTGCGTCACCGGATGTAACAGTCCCGCCGTCGCCATGAACTCGTCGCCGATGGTTTTGATCTTCTCCAGCCCATGCCGCACCGCGACCATCTCGGCCGCATCGACCCATGACTCAAGGTGCGTCACCACGTCTTCCGGCGCCACCGTGTCGCAGAATGAGGTGAATCCGACGATATCACAGAACAGGACCGCGACCTCGTCGAACCGGCGCGGATGTACGGCGTTGGTGGCCATCAGCTCATCGACGGCGGCGTCGGGAAGAATATCGTGCAGGATCGCGTCCGCGCGGCTCTTTTCCGCCTCGATCTGCCGCAGATACTCGGCCTGCATGTCCCGCAGCCGCTTTTTGTCGAGGCTGGCGCTGATGCGCGCCCGCAGCAGCACCGGATCGAACGGCTTCGGCAGCCGGTCCTCCGCCCCCAGTTCGATGCATTTGATCGTAGCGTCCATCTCACCCAGAGCCGAGACGACAATGACTGGGATGTCGCGAAAGCGCGGATCGCGTTTCATGATCCGCAGCACGTCATAGCCGTCCATGCCCGGCATCATGATGTCGAGCAGGACGAGGTCGTACGGCGTGTCGGCCAACCGCGCCAAGGCTTCCTGCCCATCCGATGCGGTGTCCACATTATTGTAGCCCAGCCGGTCGAGCCGCCGTGTCAGCATGTAGCGGTTGTCTTCGACATCATCGACCACCAGGATCGACGGACTTTGGACGCTCATTGGCCGTTCCTCCGCCCGAGGAAATTCTGGATCTTGCTGATCAGCCGCGTGAACTCGACCGGTTTGGCCTCGTAGTCGTCGCACCCTGCGGCCAGAGCATCTTCCCGATCGCCCGGCATCGCGTGCGCCGACAGCGCGATGATCGGGATCGAACGCGTGGGATCCGCCGCCTTGATGCGGCGCGTGGCCTCCCAGCCGTCGAGTCCTGGTAGACTCAGGTCCATTAGAATGAGGTCCGGCAGCTGCGCAGTGGCCATGGCAACGCCCTCTTCGCCGTCACGCGCCACCAGCACGTCGAAGCCGCGGCGCTTCAGCCGGCGTGACAACATATAGACGTTGTCTTCGTTATCCTCGACGTACAGGATCTTCTGCATCCGCTCCCGTCCCGTCGATCAACGCCTGTCCCGCATGCTGGCTCAGGATGGATCTGAGTTCGGTCAATAGTTCCTCACGACTGTAGGCAGCCTTTTGCACAACGCGTTCGACGCCGCCGTTTAGCCGTTGACGGTCGGCTTCTGTGAGGTCCGCCGCAGTGATGACGACCACAGGGATATCCCGATACAACGGCTCCTGCCGGAGTTCCGACAAGAACTCGAAACCGTCCATCTCCGGCATGATCAGATCAAGCAGGATCAGCTCGACCCGGTTCTCGGCCAAGCGGGTCAACGCGACCAGCCCGTTTTCGGCTTCCCGCGCTTGCCAGCCTTCTTCTTGCAGCATACGGCGCAGCCGCTCCCGCACAACGTCATCATCATCCACCAGCAGGGCGGTCCGCTGTGCCTCGGTCAGGCCGGAAGCGTATTTGGCCAGCACCCGTCGCAACTGCAGCCGGTCGACCGGCTTTGTCAGGTAGTCGGCGGCACCCAGCGCATACCCCTGGTTCCGCTCGTCCAGGATCGTCAGCATCACCACCGGGATCCCGGAGAGTTCTGGATCAGCCTTGAGCTTGCGCAGGATCGTCCACCCGTCGAGACCCGGCATGAGGACATCCAAGGTGATCACCGCCGGATGCCGGTCCCGGGCAAGCCGCAGGCCTTCCTCGCCGGTGCGGGCGCTCACGATGTCGTAGCCATCCCGCTCGAGGTAGCGGCGCATCAGCTCATGCACCGTCGGGTCGTCGTCGATGACCAGGATCCGGTTGGCCACGGTCTGCGGCGGGCGGCGGATCGGCTCGGCCGGTGTCTCGACCTGGATGGCCTGGACCGGCCGTGAGGGCAGGCGTACGGCGAAGGTGGAGCCGACACCGGCCTCGCTTTCGACAGTGATCTGCCCACCCAGCGCGTGGCACAGGCGGCGCGTAATCGCTAGCCCCAAGCCGGTGCCGCCGAATCGCCGGGTCGTAGAGCTGTCCGCCTGCGAGAACTCCTGAAACACGTTGGCCGCCTGCGCCTGGGTCATGCCGATGCCGGTATCGGCAACGTCGAAATGGATCCATTCGCCGTCGGAACTCTGTTCGCGGTAGACCGACAGCCGGACTTCGCCATCCTCGGTGAACTTGCACGCGTTGCTCAACAGGTTCAGCACGATCTGGCGCGCCCGGACACCGTCCGATCCCATGAAACCGATGCCCTCGGCGAAGTCGACGACAAGTCTGTTGCGGTTTTGGTCGGCGAGCGGTTGAATCGTCGTGATCACTTCATCGATCAGACTCGGTAGGCTGATGCGTTCGATCTGCAGCTCAATCCGCCCAGCCTCGATCTTCGACAGATCGAGCACTTCGTTGATGAGGTGCAGCAGATGCCTGCCGGCGCGGGAGATACGGGCCAGCGGCTCCAGGAAGCTGTGCTGCCGGATCGCGCGTGAGTCCTCTTCGAGCATCTCGGTCAATCCGATGATGGCATTCAGCGGTGTCCGCAGCTCGTGGCTCATGTTGGCGAGGAATTGGCTCTTCGCCTGGGTCGCTGCCTCGGCCTGATCCTTCGCCTCGCGCAGCGCCCTGTGCGCCGCCCGCCGTGCCGTGATATCGCGCAGATAGGCCGTGTAGATCGGCTCGTCGGCGGTCCCGGTCGAGGTGATGGCGATCTCTATCGGAAACTCCGACCCGTCGGCCCGGTTGGCCGATAGCTCTATCCGTTCACCGAGCAGGTTTGAGTTGCCGGTGGTTCTGAAGTTCTTGAACCCGCGGTCATGTTCCTTGCGATGCCGTTCCGGCACGATCAAGTCGGCCATCGGCTGGCCGAGCACTGCATCGCGCGTATGGCCAAAGGTGCGTTCGGCGGCGGGGTTGAACTCGACAATGCGCCCGGCGCCGTCGATCGAGATGATGCAGTCCAGCGCCGATCCAACGATCGCCGCCTTCTGCTCCTCACTGCGCCGCAGCGACTGCTGCGCCTTCTTCGATTGTGTAATCTCGCGGACGAACCCCTCGAAATACTCGGGCTCCCCGGTCGTTTCCGAGCGCACGGTGCGGAAGCTTTCGGTGATCCAGATCTTCGATCCATCCCGGCGATAGACTTGGACTTCCATGTCGCGCACATCGCCGCGGTAGGTCCATTCGGCCAGCCGTGACGCGCGTAGATGCGGGTCTACATAGAAGTCGGCGGCAACGTCGGTAATCGACTCAACGACATGCTCCGCTGTGTCGTAGCCGAGGATCCGGGCGAACGCCGGGTTCACGTGCAGAAAGCGTCCGTCGATGGAACTGCGATAGATGCCTTCGGGCGCATTCCGGAACAGACCGCTAATTTCGCGCCCGGCCTGGCGGAGCGCGTCTTCCGCCCGCATGCGTTCGGTAACGTCCGTGTAGGTGCTGACGAAGCCACCATCGGCGAAGGGCCGCCGCCGCACTTCCACCACGCGGCCGTTGGGCGCGTCGATGGTGCCGACATAGTGGGGCCGAAAGATCGTCATATCGCTGAGCCGCGCGTCGACCAGCGCCTCGGTATCGCCCGGACCATAGTCTCCACGGTCGGCGCGATACCGAAACATTTCGCGCATCGGGTCGCCGACCTGAAACCGACCCTCCGGAAAATCGAACAGCTCGTGAAATTTGCGGTTGATTACCAAGAGCCGCATGTCGTCGGCGACGACCAGCAACCCTTGGTCCATCGTTTCCAGCGTCGCCTCGAGCAGCTTCGTCTGGTTGGCCAAATCGGCCTCGCGGCGGGCGCCGTCGGTCACATCGAAATAGGCCATGACCCGGCCGCCATCGGGCAGCGGCCGGCACTCATACTGCAGACTGCGGCCGTCACTCAGCTTCATCACGGTCGGCGCGACGGTCCCGATCTCGATCGCCGCGATCCGCTTGTCGAGATAGTCCGGCCACTCGCCAGCGGGGACGTCGTAGAGACCGTTTTCAAAACTGCGCTGCATGGTGTCGCGCAACGGCGGCTTGGTCGCCAGCAGCTCTTCCGGCAGGCGCCAGAAGGCGCGGCAGGTCCGGTTCACGGCCTGGATGCGCAATCCCTTGTCGACGATGACCAGGCCATAATGAATGGCCTCAAGGACCTCTTCGAGATCGGGTCGGCCGATCTGCAGGCTGGCCGCGAGTTCGCCGATATCGTGTTGGTTCGCCATCACCGCCGCCAAGCTACATGAGCGGCGGCGCCTACAAAGGGGCCGGGTCGGGCGGACCGCCGTCAATCCCCCTTAGGGTATCAACGACCGCCCGCCCGGGCAAAGCGGCAATCCCTGATTCTATCGCAGGTTAACCGAAGCCGCGCCGGCCACGCGATGGGGCAGGACCCGTCTTGGATCGCCATGGATATCGATCTTGCCCGAACCGAGGATGCTGAGAACCACCTCCTCCTCGGCATGGACCGTCGCATCGGCGGCGCCCATCAAGTCGACGTCGGCCCGTTGGCAGGCAAGGCCACCCGAATCGACCCGGCCGGCCCCCTTGATGTCGATGTCGAGTGCCCGGCAGGTGCCCGATGCCCTGATATCGCCCGATCCATGCAACTCAAAGCGTACATCATGATCGGCGACGCCGCTGACCCGCGCATCGGCAAAGCCTTGGATCATTAGCCCCTCGAAGCGGATCACATCGATGGTCAGGCGCACCCGGCCGACATCGCGCCAACGCTTCTTTTCAATGTAGAGGGTGTCGTTTTCGACCCAGGTCTTGATCCGGTCCAAGTCGTCTTCGTCGGCCGTGAGGATGACCAGCTGTTCGTTGCGCTCGCGGATGTCAATGCTGTAGCTGCCGCGCGCCACCACCTTGGTGAAGGAAGGGACATCGCGCGCTTCGTCCTTTGACGCGGCAAAAGCGGGGATGGTCAGCAACACGCTCAAGCCGAGCGCGGCTAGCAGTGCCTTGTGCATTTTCTGTGCTCCTGAAAGGAGGTTACTCGAGGTCTCGAATCTGCCGGTTGAGCTCGAATTCGGACGAGGTGACGTGCGCCTCCAATCCGCGCAGCCGGCCTTCCAGCTCGCGGAACTTGTGCCGCAGGTCGCGCGCCGTACCGCTGGGTTCCGTACGCACATGCTGCCAGAACTTCTCTTCTTCCGGCGACTCGTAGAGATCCTCCGGCCGGTCATCGAGGATGAACACCGCGATGAAGTAGCCGATCAGCGTCGGCACCGGCGCGACGAACAGGCCCACAACCGCGACGATGCGGATCGGCAGCGGGCTGATGCCGAAATAGTCGGCGATCCCGGCACAAACGCCCTTCACCTTGGCGCGGCGGCGGTTCAGGTATAGCCGGTAGGGGCTGGTTCGGCGGTCGTTTTCCTCGCGGTGACGGCGCCGCCGGCGCCGCGGTCGGTGATTACCATCGCGGCCAGACTTGTCGCTGTGCCAGTGGCTCATTCCTGCTCCCTCCACCCTTTGGCTTCGGTGTCGAGGATGCGCTCAAGCGTCCGGATGCGTTCTTCCATCCGGGCGGCGCTCTGCCACAGCTCTTGCAGCATCTTCTCGTCTTCGCCTGACAGGGTCTTCGAGGTCCGCCACCGCGTCATGTAGTGGAAGATGATCCACAGCGGCGCGACGATCGCCAGGAAGATGATGAGTGGAACGAATAACAGTCCTTCCATGTTCTACGACTTCTTTTCCTTTTGCGATCGGGCCTTTGCGAGCCGGTCTTTAAGCGCCGCGAGTTGTTCCTCGATCACGCTGTCAGTCTCCAGGTCGTCGATCTCCTCGGCCAGCGTCTTGCGCTGCCCCAGGTCGTACGCCTCCAGCTCGCCCTCTGCGGCATCCAGCCGCCGCTCGACGGACTCGAACCGGGCGAAGGCATCGTCGACGCGTGGATTGTGCAGCTGCCGGCGCACTTTGATCCTGGCGTCGATCGTATCGTGTCGGGCGCGGATCGTCTTCTGCTTCGCGCGCGCTTCGGCCAGTTTCGCTTCCAGCCGTGCCACGTCGGCATCGCCGCGGGTCAGCGCCTCATCGAGGTGATTCAGTTCGGCTTGCAACGCCTCGGCCGACTGCTCCAGCTTGGCCTTCTCGACCAGCGCCGCCTTGGCCAGGTCCTCGCGATCCTTATTAAGGGCGAGCTCGGCCTTGCGTTCCCACTCCTCGCTGGCCTTCATCAGGTTCGCGAGCCGGCGGTTGATCTCTTTCTTCTCGGCGATCGTCCGCGCTGCCGTGGTCCGCACCTCGACCAATGTGTCTTCCATCTCCTGAATGATCAGGCGGATCATCTTCTCCGGCTCCTCGGCACGATCGAGCATTGAGTTCAGGTTCGAATTGATGATGTCGGTGAAACGCGAGAAAATTCCCATGCTTACTCTCCTTCCGGTCCGCACTGGATCAAGCGAGGATCAGGCCGAGCACCAGCCCGGCGAGAAACATGATCCAGTGATCCGACCGCCGGCTACGCAGGTAATCCATGAACCGGGACGATCCGCGCTCCCAAGCGCTCCGTCCGTAACGGCGATCGTCATACTCCTCGGCATACATTCGACAGCTCCTGCTGGTACGTGGTGTTAACCATCTATAAGCACACGGCGTGCCAACTCCGCGAAGGACACATAATCGACTGAAATAAAAAGAAAAAGAGCCATCAGACAAGGTTTTGCACGTCTGAGTGAGAAAGCAAAATATTCGCTGAAATCGCGAAGAGTTCGCCTATATTGATAACATGGCAAACCCCGATCAAGCCGACCTGCCGCCGCTCCTTGGTGAGTCGCCGGCCTTCCTCGAACTGCTCGACCAGGTCTCCCGCCTGGCTGCCGTCGACCGCCCGGTCCTGGTCATTGGTGAGCGCGGCACCGGCAAGGAACTGATCGCCGCCCGGCTGCACTTTCTGTCCCAGCGCTGGGAACAGGACTTCATCAAACTGAATTGCGCCACCCTCGCCGAGAATCTGCTGGAAAGCGAACTGTTCGGGCATGAGGCGGGTGCGTTCACCGGCGCGGTACGGCGCCGCATCGGCCGGTTCGAGCTTGCCGACCGCGGCACGCTGTTCCTCGACGAGATCGCCAACGCCTCTCTCGCCGTGCAGGAGAAGACCTTGCGGGCGGTTGAGTATGGTGAGTTCGAACGCGTTGGCGGCACCGAGACCGTGCGGGTGGATGTGCGGCTGATCGGCGCCACCAATGCCGATCTGCCGGCCCTGGCCGCCGCCGGCAAGTTCCGCGACGATCTGCTGGACCGGCTCAGTTTCGACGTGATCACCATCCCGCCGCTGCGGGCGCGGCGCGAGGACATCCCGCTGCTGGCGCAGCACTACGGCCATGCGATGGCCGTCGAATTGGGTTGGGATGCGTTTCCCGGCTTCAGCCCCGGCGCACTGAAGCAACTGCGCGCCTACGAGTGGCCGGGCAACGTCCGCGAGTTGCGCAACGTCGTCGAACGCGCCGTCAGCCGGGCCGAGGATCACGACAACCCGATCGACCGGATCGTCTTCGACCCGTTCCGCTCCGCGTTTCGGCTCGGCGGCAAGAAAGCCGCCGACCGGCCGACCAGCGACAAGCCGGTGGAACCGAACGCCGCGGTGCCGGATATCAACGCCCATGCGCCGCTCGACTACCGCGCCACCGTCGCCGCGTTTGAGCGGCGGCTTCTCGAGGAGGCGATGGAGGCCCAGCGCTACAACCAGCGTGCCGCCGCCGCCCATCTCGGTCTAAGCTATCACCAACTCCGCAACGCCCTCAGCAAGCACGGGATCATCGGCAAGGGCAACAATTAGGGATGCCTCATGTTCAAACCCGATCTGCTGGCCGGCAAGCGTATCCTCATCACCGGCGGCGGGTCGGGCCTCGGCAAGAGCATCGGCCACCGCTATCTCGAACTCGGCGCGTCCCTCGCCATCTGCGGCCGCCGCGAGCACGTACTGCGCGAGACCGCGGAGGCCTTCGCGCAACAATTCGGTCGGCCGGTGACGTTCCATGTCTGTGACATCCGCGACCCGGACGCGGTCGAGGCCATGGTGGGGGAGATCTGGCAGGACGGGCCGGTCGACGTGCTAGTCAATAACGCCGCCGGCAACTTCATCGCGCGGACGGAGACACTGAGTCACCGCGCGGTCGATGCGGTCGTTGGCATAGTCTTGCACGGTACTGCGTACGTCACGCTGGCGTGCGGCAAGCGATGGTTGGCGCAATCTTATCCGGGTTGCGTGCTCAGCATCGTCACCACTTACGCCTGGACCGGTTCTGCCTACGTCGTCCCCTCGGCAATGGCGAAGGCCGGCGTACTCGCCATGACGCGCAGCCTCGCCGTGGAGTGGGGCGGTCGCGGCGTGCGGCTCAACGCCATCGCGCCGGGTCCGTTCCCAACCCCCGGCGCGTGGGAGCGGTTGGTGCCGCGGCCGGATCTGGCGAAGACCTTCGAAACCCGCAACCCGTTGGGCCGCGCCGGCGAACATCGCGAGTTGGCCGACCTGGCCACGTTCATGGTGGCCGACGGCAGCGGCTACATGAACGGCGAAGTGGTGACCCTCGACGGCGGCGAGTGGTTGAGGGGCGCCGGTCAGTTCAACTTTTTGGAGGTCATGAAGGCGTCTGAATGGGATGCCCTAAGTCACCGCAAATAAAGGGAAAAAACATCACACAAACGTGACGCGGGTTGACCGCGGAGGCGCCGTCGCGCGGCTAGTATAGCGCATGGTCATCATGCCTCTCCTCACGACCGACGCTTGGAGCTAACTGATGGCGGCGCTTTGGCGTCGCCATCCTTTTCTTTCACCGCTGGACACGGACGGGACGAAGAATGTCGATACACGGAGTTACCAGATCAATGGCTAGGTTTGCGTTAGCGGCTCTCGGCGCTAGCAGTCTCATGTTCGGGTCCGTTGCGGCGGCTTATGCGAATCCGGAAGTCTGGAAGTTCGAATGGCCGAACACCGACTTCTCCAAGACCAACATCGACTACAGCGACATTCTCTCCGGCGGTCCGCCGAAGGACGGCATCCCGGCGATCGACAATCCGGAATTCGGCTCCATCGCCGACGGAAATGAGTTCGTCGAAGATAACGAGCCGGTCATCTCCCTGTCCGTCAACGGCGAAGCCCGCGCCTATCCGCTGCAAATCCTCATGTGGCATGAAATCGTCAACGACGAAATCGGCGGCATGCCGGTCGCCGTGACCTACTGCCCGCTATGCAACTCAACGGTCGTGTTCGATCGGCGCGTCGGCGATGACGTGCTCGACTTCGGCACCACCGGTAAACTGCGTTTCTCCGATCTGGTGATGTACGACCGGCAGACCGAGAGCTGGTGGCAGCAGTTCGTCGGTGAGGGCATCGTCGGTGAGCATACCGGCACGCTGCTCGATGTCGTTCCGGCCCGCGTCGAAGCCTATGCGAACTTCAAGGAACGTTTCCCCGACGGCCAGGTCCAACTAATCCCCAAGGACTTCCGCCGCGCCTACGGGCAGAACCCGTACACCGGCTATGACTCGGCATCCTTCCCGTTCCTGTTCCGCGGCGATGCGCCGGAGAACATCGCGCCGCTCGCCTATGTGCTGGCAGTCGGCAACGAAGCCTGGAGCCTCGACATGCTGCGCGAACAAGGCACCGTCGAGAAGGATGACCTCGTCATCAACTGGACGCCGGGCATGGCATCGGCGCTGGATCAGCGGGTGATTTCCCAGGGTCAGGACCTTGGTAACGTCACCGTTCAGCGCAAGGCCGCCGACGGCACGATGGAAGACGTCGCCCACGATCTGACCTTCGCCTTCAACTTCAATGCCTTCAAGCCGGACGGCGTTATCTATCAGTAGTTCGGGGTTGAGCGCGGGCGACATCCCGCGCTCAACGATCCTCAGGCATCCGACATGGTCGCCCTTCCGTTTTTCAGCACCCATCGCACAGCCAAGATACTTCTCGGCATTGTCATCATCGGCGGGCTGTTCTTCGTGACTTTCGGCGGTTCCGCCAGCCGAACCCTCTGGACCTTCGAGTGGCCGCGCACGGATTTCGACAAGACCAGCATCGACTATTCCGAGATCATGTCCGGTGGTCCGCCGAAGGACGGTATTCCATCCATCGACAATCCGGTCTTCGGTTCGATCGCCGAAGTTGGCGATGTCGTTGAGGCCAGCGAGCCGGTGGTGACGGTGGCCATCGACGGCGCGGCCAAGGCGTATCCGCTGGCCATTCTCATGTGGCACGAGATCGTCAATGACGAGCTGAACGGGGTGCCGATCTCCGTCACCTTCTGCCCACTCTGCAACTCGGCCATCGTGTTCGACCGGCGTGTCGGCGACCAGGTCCTCGATTTCGGCACCACCGGCAAGCTGCGCCATTCGGACCTGGTCATGTACGACCGCCAGACCGAAAGCTGGTGGCAGCAGTTCCTCGGCGAGGCCATCGTCGGCGAGATGACCGGCACCCAGCTCACCATGCTGCCGGTTCGCGTCGAAGCCTTCTCCCGTTTTGTGGAACGCCATCCCGACGGTCAGGTGCAGCTACGGCCCGGCGGCTTCCGGCGGAACTACGGCGGCAATCCCTATACGGGCTACGACACCTCATCCCGGCCGTTCCTGTTCCGCGGCAACTTCCGGGAAGGGATCGCGCCGCTCGCTTATGTCGTGGCGGTGGGGGAAGAGGCATGGAGCCTCGACTTGCTGCAGCAGGAACAGCGCATCGAGGCCGGCGACCTCGTTCTGTCCTGGGAACCCGGCATGAACTCGGCCCTCGACCAGCGGGCGATCGTCGCCGGTCGCGACATCGGCAACGTCATCGTGCAGCGCCGGGTCGGCGAACAGCTGGTCGATGAAGTGCATGACATGACGTTTGCTTTCTCTTTCCATGCCTTTCATCCGGACGGCACCATTCACCAATAGGCGGACCATGCTTGGCAAAACAATCAGAGGAATCGTCGCGGCCGCAGCCTTTGTATCCTTGACGGCGGGCGCTGCATTAGCGGACGGGCCGGACGATTGGCGGCCCGAGTTCCCCGACACCGATTTCGCCAAGACCTCCATCGACTACGACGAGATCGTCTCCGGCGGCCCGCGCCGCGACACCATCCCGCCGATCCACGATCCCCAATTCGTCGCCGCCGCGACCGCCGAAGGCATCGGCTTGAAGGAACCGGTCCTGAGCATCGGCATCGATGGCGACTTCCGCGCCTATCCGCTGCGCATCTTGCTGTGGCACGAGATCGTCAACGACACGGTTGGCGGCGTGCCCATCCTCGTCAGCTATTGCCCGCTCTGCAATTCCGGCGTGATCTTCGATCGCCGGGTGAACGGCACCGTCCTGGACTTCGGCAACACCGGACGCATCCGCCATTTCGACATGGTCATGTATGACCACAATACCGAGAGCTGGTGGCAGCAATTCCTCGGCGAGGCCATCGTTGGCGAGATGACCGGCACGCGTATGGAAGCGCTGCCGGCACGGCTGGAGTCGGTGGAACAATTCGTCGCCCGGGCGCCGAATGGCCAGTTGCTAGTCCCCAATGACCCGAGCGCCCGCGCCTACGGGCAGACCCCCTACGTCCGCATGGACAGCACCCGTCTGCCGCGCGACCGGTTCGGCTACAAGCTGCCCGATGATGTCGAACCGGTGGCGCGGGTCGTCGTGGTCGGCGAGGAAGCCTGGATGCTCGATCTCATCCGCGAGGCCGGACCGATTGAGCGCGGCGACCTGACGATCAGTTGGCGGCCCGGCCAAAACTCGATCCATGACAACCGGCTGATCCGCAACGCCAAGGATGTCGGCACCGTCCTGGTGCAACGAAGCACGGCGGACGGGCTCGAAGACGTGCCCTATGACGTCACCTTCGCCTTTGCTTTCAGCGCCTTTGTGCCGGACGGCACATTGCACACGAACTAGCTGCCATGACCGTGGCGGCAACCGAGATCAGCCGCCCCCGTGGTCCCGCGCGGCTAGCGCTGGCTGGAATCATACTGGTGATCGCCGCCGTCTGGCTCGGCCCCGAGGTCTTGGGCGGGGAGGGGCCGTCCGACTGGGCGCGGGAGTTCCCCACCACCAACTTCGATCTGCATTCCATACCGTTCGACGAGATCGACTCCGACGGCGCGGTACGCGATTCGATCCCGCCAATCCATGAACCACAGTTCGTGTCGGTCGCCGAGGCCGATATCGGCCCGTTGGAGCCGGTCCTCAGCATCGGCATCGACGGCGACTTCCGCGCCTACCCGCTGCGCATTCTGCTATGGCATGAGATCGTCAACGACGTTGTTGGCGGGGTACCCGTGCTCGTCAGCTATTGTCCGCTTTGCAACTCCGGCGTCGTGTTCGACCGGCGCCTAGACGGTCAAGTCCTACAGTTCGGCAACACCGGACGCCTGCGCCATTTCGACATGGTCATGTACGACCTGGAGACGGAAAGCTGGTGGCAACAGTTTCTCGGTGAAGCGCTGATCGGCGACCTTACCGGCCAGCAACTCAAGCCACTGCCGGCGCGTCTCGAGTCATTTGAGAACTTCGCCACCCGCGCCCCCGACGGCGTGTTGCTCGTCCCGAACGTCAAAGCCGCGCGCGCCTACGGCACGACCCCCTACGGCGGCATGGACTCGACACCGTTGCCGCCGTCGATCTCGCGGCTCCGCTACCCCTATGACCTGCCGGTCGATATCGACCCTAGGGCACGCGTCATTGTCGTCGGCGAGGAGGCCTGGACCATGGCGTTCCTTCGGGAAGCGGGCGTGGCTGAGCGCGATGGTCTGCGACTCACCTGGGAGGCGGGCCAGAACTCAATCCACGATCACCGCGTCATTGCGGAGGGGCGGGACGTCGGCAATGTCATCGTGCAGCGGCAAACAGCGAACGGCCTCGAAGACGTGCCCTATGATGTGAGCTTCGCCTTCGCTTTCGCCGCCTTCGTGCCGGATGGTGTGATCCACCAGGAGTGAGGATAGGGAATGCCCTCGCATAGCCTCCAGGCCGCAGTTGTTGCCCTCGTCGCCTTGGTCCTGGTCACGACCGCGGGCGATGCTGTCGCCCAGCGCAGCTTCGATCCGGAGAAACGGGGCCGCTTCTGGCCGAACACCGACTTCAGCCGGCACAGCGTGCCCTATGAAGAGATCTTTGTCAGCGGCGTGGCCCGCGACGGCATCCCGCCGATCGACGACCCCGTCACCACGCCGCTCGCCGAAGCACGAGACCTGTTCGGCGATACCGAGCCGGTCATCAGTGTGCAGGTGAACGGTGAGGCGCGCGCCTATCCCCTTGGCGTGCTGATGCGGCATGAGATCGTCAACGACGAACTCGGCGCCGTGCCGATTGCCGTGACCTACTGTCCGCTGTGCAACTCGGCGGTGGTGTTCGACCGCCGGGTTGGCGACGCGGTACTGGACTTCGGCGTCAGCGGCAACCTGCGCCACTCCGACCTCATCATGTGGGACCGCCAGACCGAAAGTTGGTGGCAGCAGTTTGTCGGCGAGGGCATCGTCGGCGAACACACCGGCACGCTGCTCGACATCCTGCCGGTCCGGGTCGAGGCCTACGGTATCTTCAAGGAACGGTTCCCTGACGGGACCGTCAACACCGGCTCCGAACGTTTCGGCGGCTTCAATCCGGCCTATCGCCGCACCGCCTATCCTGGCTACGACACCCAGGCCGCGCCGCCGCTATTCTTCGGTGAGTTGCCCCAATGCATCGCACCGCTCGCGTATGTCGTGGCCGTCGGCAACCAGGCCTGGAGCCTCGACCTGCTGCGCGAACAAGGGAAGATAGCGGCTGGCGACCTGGTCCTATCATGGACCCCCGGACAGAACGCCACCATGAATGCGGAGTTCATCACCGCCGGCCAGGATATCGGCAATGTGGTGGTCCAGCGCCGGGTCGATGGGGTCTTGCAGGACGCCGTGCATGACGTGACCTACGCGTTCTCGTTCAACGCCTTCCATCCGGATGGGACCCTGCATCGGTAGCCCGCGGAGGGGCTTGCGTCCCGGACCCGGGTCGCGGATAAGAGTCCCATGCCGCTAGATCAACGTGCCGCGGCCGAGGTCGTTCACTCGGCGTGTCCCCATGACTGTCCCAGCACGTGCGCGCTCGACGTGGAGCGACTGGACAAGGCAACGATTGGCCGGGTGCGCGGCGCCGACAACCCGTATACGGCCGGTGTCATCTGCGCCAAGGTCGCCCGCTACGCGGAACGGGTACACCATCCGGACCGCCTCACCAAACCGTTACGGCGGATCGGCCCGAAGGGCTGCGGCCGCGACGGCTTCATCGAGATCGAGTGGGATGAGGCGCTCGATGCCGTCGCTGACCAGCTGATCTCCGCCGCGGACAAGTACGGGCCGGAAACGGTCTGGCCATATTTCTATGCCGGTACGATGGGCCTCGTGCAGCGCGACGGCATCCACCGGCTCCGGCATGTCATGCGCTATTCGCGTCAGCACGAAACCATCTGCTCGATGCTGTCGACGGTCGGCTGGATGGCCGGTGCCGGCGCCAAGCGCGGGGTCGACCCGACCGAGATTGCCCAGTCCGACCTGGTGGTCGTTTGGGGCTGCAACGCGGTGCATACCCAGGTCAATCTGATGACCCACATCACCCGGGCGCGCAAGGAACGCGGCGCGAAGCTGGTGGTCGTCGACCCGTACCGCAACGCGACGGCCGAACTTGCCGACATCCACCTGATGGTCCGGCCGGGCACCGACGCGGCCCTGGCCTGCGCCGTCATGCATGTGCTGTTCCGCGATGGCCTGGCCGACCGCGACTACATGACGCGCTACACCGACGCGCCCGCCGCGTTGGAGGCCCATCTGCAAAGTCGGACGCCAGAGTGGGCCGAGAACATCACCGGTGTGCCGGCAGCCGAGATTGAGGCATTCGCGAAACTCTACGGCGGGACCCAGCGCAGTTTCCTGCGGCTTGGTTATGG